>JBKEBG010000146.1:0-71294 GCA_047972985.1 Arachnia sp. | reverse complement strand
GGTCAGGGGCCCCGCCACACACAGCTGCGCAGCGCTGGCTAGGTCCAAGGTGGGACGCCCTGTAGCCAGGTCCAGCGCACTGGTCACGAGGAGCAACCCCACCGTCCAGGCCAGGCTGGACCACAGCGCCCGCCCCATCAGGCGAACCACGAGGGATTCCCCGCGCCCGTACCGCACGAGGAGGTAGGGCAGGCGGGCGGTGAGGGTGTGGGACCAGCCGAGCATCAGAACGAACGCCAATCCCACCCAGACAATAACGCCGAACGACCAGTTCAGGATCGAGACTCCGTCCCGATCGGCTCCATAGAACAGCTGGTACGTCAGCGAAATGTCTGGGACCAGCCTGAGGGTCATCAGCCCGATCCCCAGCCCGACCACCCCCGCGTACCAAGCCCACCGTGGCTGATATAGGCGGGCGAGGAAAGCCGGATCGATCCGCCAGTCGACGGCGAGGGTGACTGCCCCCGCCATCAGGATCACGGCGAGGCAGCCCAGAGGTGGCGCCCATAAAGGCAATCCGGCCGCCAGCCCGTGACTCATTACCACAGCGTTGAATGGATTGAGTTGTGCGGGAAACGGCCATGCCTTAAACGCTATGGGCATCGCTAAGGCGATCGCTATCAACAAGGCCCGGAATCGGTGTGACAGTGCCAAATTGGCCGCCGCCAGGAGAGCGCCCAGGGCAGCAGAGGACAACGCCGCATATGCGACTTGCGTGAGGACCACCGGCACCATCGCCAAGTGTGCCTCAGCCAACGCGTACAGGAGAGGGTTGAGGATCTCGACTGCCGCACCGAAGGGGCTCCACGCCATCACCCAGTCGAGATCAGCGGCCACGGGCAGGCACCCCAGGAGCACCGCCAGCGCTAACCCAACGCCAATCCCACCGGCTCGCAGCGCCTGGCTCAGCACGAAGGCAGAACGACTTCCATACCGGACCAGCACCTCAGCACGCCCCCGCCGGGAAATGTCATAGCCCACCGACAACGTCATCAAAGGCCAAAGGAAGTACGTTTGAAGGTAGGGATCCTGGGTGGCACTGAGTACCACGTCCCACGCGTTGAATCCAACGCCGACCGTGACAGCGGTATGCCGGGCTCCCAAAGCCGCCAATGCGCCACCGCCCGCCGCAACCAGCGCCACCAGCAGCATCCCCCGGTGACGCCGCAGGAACCTCACTGGTAGCCCGCCGGGCTGCGGGCGGGCCGGAGCGTGAACCAGGCCAGCCATGCGATCCCGGCGCACAAGGCGATGGTCGGGATCAGAGGCATCCATAGGGGCCCCTGCTCCATGTTCGTCGAAAACACTGCCGCGCCGAACCCGAACCTTTCAAGCCTCAGGCTGGCCAGCAGGAACTCGATCAGGAATTGGGAGATGGCAGGCAAGGCGAGCGCCAGCAGGCGATTGCCGATGTTGATCAGCGATAACACTCCAAGCATGCCGTACAGCGCCCCGTGAATCCCCACCCAGACCGCATAAATTCCCACGAAAGCGATATCGCCCCAGGCGAAGAACTGCGAGAACGTGAAGCGTTCGTCGCTAGACGGTGAGGCCGTGGCCGGACCATATGCGATCAGCTCCAAGACCGGAGTCAACCAGAGAGTTCCGATCGCGATGGTGACCACCAAGAGCGCCATCACACCACACCCGATCAGCGCAGCACGCCGCAGGTGGCCACGTAGATACGCCCAGGGCCCCCCGCTTCGGACCTGTATCGGCAGCCATGCGCCGGCGGTCAGTTCCTGCATGAGGTCCAGGCCGTACAGCAACGTTGCCAACAGGACGAAGAGCAGCGGCACCAGGTTGCTCAAGGCCAATTCGAGGTGGTCGTATTTGTCCGCCAATGTATAGGAATCGACGAGAAGCCCGGCGTACACCCAGGGGGACACGATCAGAGCGAGCCCCACACCCATCGTGGGCAGATATCTTCGAATCAATCCCCTATCCTCTCTACAGCCCGATGGTGGTGACGCCCATCATCGGGCGCCACCACCATCGCGCGCAGGTCACTACTTGCTGCGCCACTTCCCAGACACTTGAACGGAAACCGGGGTGCTCAAGTCATTACACAACTGGACTCTCGCCTTCCTTCCCTTGGGGACCGAGTTGTACAGGCTGGCCCAACTCTTATCTCCCAAGTTCCTAACCCAGGCCCCGGTACCGGTCGAGGACTCGAGCCGGGCATCCACTTCGTATGTGCCACCGACCGAACGGCTATAGAGGACGGCAGCGGCGCCTGATATCGACTTCGTCTGATATGATGTATAGCCGCTGCCGTTCCATCTACCAACGGTGGTGCTGTACTCAGCGTATGACATGCCGGCCATTGCGGACGTGCCGCTGGCCAATAAACCGACCGCAATAACCGACGCGGCGAGAGTCTTCATCATTCTCATCTGCTGTTCCCTTCTCCCGTGAAGCTATGGAATTCGCGTGGCCACGCTGGAAAGTACAATTTCCCGTCCCGAAGGAGCAAGCGGGCTTCATTCCTTGTCAGCTACAACGACGTGGGGCAGTTGCTTGTCAAGCCACGGTGCCCATGTGTCCGGTTCGTCAGGAACTGCCAACTTTGGTGGACAGATGTCCATCCGCGGATGGTCGTGTGCACGACTACGGACGAAACGAGGTGACCTGTGCTACCTTCCGCCCGGCCGCGAGATCTCGCCCGCACACTTTCAGGCTCTCGAAGCGGCCACAGCGCTGGGCGAGACCCCGTTGGTACGTCCAGTGGTTGTGAGAGTCGGGTGAGGTAGCCCAGCGATGAGGTGGGGCCTGCCGTAGGTGCAGTGCTCTTTCTAGTCAGTGATGGTCACTCGGGTGCGCACGGCGTGCAGACCATCGGGATTGACGTCGGGTCCTTTCGTCAGGCCAAGTCATCCAGGCCGACGGCGAGGACGCCTCCTGGCTGCGTCAGCACAGAGACCGCGGCGAAATGATGACGGCGATGGGCCATGGGGCGGCCACGATCATCGCGAAGCTGGCGGCCGAAGGTCTGGTCTCAGGAATGGCTGCACCTACACCTGTTCGGCGCTTTCTGTGTCGAGGACTGCCAGGCAGCGGGTGAAGCGTGGGGCATCCTCGCCGAGGGCGGCGAAGTAGGCGCGGTCCGCGTGCTCGACGGCGGCGTTGGCACGGTTGACCAGAGTGACTCCGGCGGCCGTCGGGGCGAGGGTGCGCGCCCTCCCATCAGTGGGATGCGCGAGGCGTTCGATCAGGCCCTTGTTCTCCAAGGCGCGGAGCACTTGAGAGGTCATCATGGGATCGGTCACGGCCTTGGCCGCGAGGTCGCGCTGGGTGACCGGGGCTGAGCGATCGATCGAGGTGAGCACCGCCAGGAGCACGAACTGCACATGAGTCAGGTCGAATGGAGCCAGCGCGGCCCGGATGGTGCGCTGCCAGGAGTTGGTGACTCGCCACAGCATGAGCCCGGTGCTGGTCTGCGGGTCGAGGTAGGAGGTCTCTAGCGCGCCGGTCATGCGTGCATCGCGGCTGTGATGATCTGGACGTCGTGAGCCTCCAGGGGCACGAGTCCGTAGCGAAGCTGGTATCCCCAGTTGGGTTCCTGCGTCAGCTGCAGGCGGGATCGAAGGTCGGCGAGGGGGACCGGAGTCGTGGCGAGGTAGTCGATGCGCCTCCGGTAAGGAGTGAAATCGCCCTCATCGGCCTGCCAGATGTCATCGTCGGTGATGGTACCGATCGCGGTGAAGCATTGGTGCGGGGTGCGCTCGCCTCGTTGCCGCGTCGGGGAGTAGTAGACGAGGGTATCCCCGGGGTGCATCCGGGCCAGGGGTGCACGTTTCCCGTGGTTGACCAGCGCGATGCCGAGCTCGACACCCCGGCGCACATGCGCAGCGGAGACGACGCCCAGCCAGCCGCGACTCATGCGGCGTCCAGGTGGGTGAGCAGGCCGGTGACGCTCGAGCGTGCTGCGTTCCCCAGGCCCCGGCCGAGAAAGCGCTGCCACACCGATGCCAGGAGTCCATCGACGCGCACGGTGACCTCGACTGATGCGCCGCCGGGTATCGGGGTGACGAGGTGCTCGAAAACGAGCTTGCCTCCCGGCAGCGACGAGGTGTTCGTGAATACCCGTTCGGGCTCGAAGGCCGTCACCGTGAATGTCGTGACGGGGCCGGAGGCCGGACGCATCCGGCCTTGAGCGCCGATCTTTGCTGGCCCAGCGAACCTCACTTCCTGGACGCCTGCGTCCCACTCCGGCCAGCCCTGGGGATCAGCCCACCGCGAAAACACCGCCTCCGCCGCATGCGCAGTCCGAGCAGAATACGAATCGAGAACAACCATCCATCTAGTATGCGCGCTTATTAAATGGTGGGCAAGTCGACCCACGCACCAGACTCCCGGTGGCTCGCAGGGCCCTCAGCCGCTGGCGCTCAGAAACTCCGGGCGCGCGCACCTGGCACGCGGCGAGTGCGTCTGCGACGAGCGCTGGCCACGTGGGCGACCCCGAAGATCGCGGAGTCGCGATCTTCGACGCCAACAGCCGCGCAGTGCATGGCTGGTGGGGGAAGCGGCGGCGGTCCGGGCAACCCACAGGACTAAATCCCGCGACAGTGAGCATTTCATTCGTGCACACGGAGGTGCTTGAACACTGATCCCGTACTGAAGTCTCTGAATCTTCAAGTACATCAGGGAACCATAAGCACCTCGAATAACGCATCAGTTTCCCGCATGACGCCCCGGAGGCGCGGCGGGTACGCTGGACGGCATGAGTAAGTTCGGAAGCACACAGCCAACCCCAGCTTCCGACGCTGCTATTCCGCTTGAACTTCCACGCCCACCTGGGGTCATTAGACGTGCGTTGCGAGCACATCCCAGATGGGTCGATGCAGCGCTGATCGCGATGTACCTTATCCTGACAGTTTCGTCGGGGATTCTCGGAGCATTCCTTCCGGTAACGGACAACGGCCCATTCGTCTACCACACGCCCGAATATGCTCGACCTCCCCAATTGATATTCCTGCTCAGCAGCGTCTCGGTCGCGGCCATCGCGCTGCTCTATCGGCGCCGATACCCGCTCTGGGGTTTGACAGCCACCGTTTTCGCAAGTTCCATCGCGGGACCCCTCGGAGTCCCCATCGCCCCCATGACACTTGCCATTGCGATCCTGCTGTATTCGATTCCTGTCTATCGCTCAGTGAAAGCTGGCTGGGCGGGATACCTGATCGCATCGATTGCCGAATTGCTCACAAATCCGTGGGATGGAGTAGGCTTTGAGATCACCGTCGGTGCCGACGGAAGCATCACTAGTAACGTGGTCTCCGCCGGATCACTCCTGCTCTTTACTGCAATTCCTGTCATCCTGGGGATTAACGCAGGCAATCGGCAGCGCTACCTGAACGCACTGGTTGAACACGCTCACCAGCTCGCGCGTGAACGCGATCACCTCACCCGACTCGCAGTCGCCGAGGAACGAACCCGCATCGCCCGGGAAATGCATGACATCGTCGCACATTCAGTCTCGGTGATGGTCACCCTCAGCGAGGGGGCAGCCAACGTCATCGACGAATCCCCCGAGGACGCGACGTCTGCCATGCACACGAGTGCCGAGACAGGGCGATCAGCTCTCTTTGAGTTGCGAAGCCTGATTCGAATCCTGCGAGAAGGAGACGACGCCCCCGCCGCCGACATCGCACCTACTCCCGGGATCACCGCGTTGCCACACCTCGTCCAGGGATTCCGCGATGCCGGGCTTGAGGTCGCATTGACCCTGACGGGTGCACCCGTGGAGGGGGCGGATCGTCGGGAACAGGGTCGCGAAGTCGCGATCTTCCGAGCGGTGCAGGAGGCGCTGACCAACACGCTTCGACATGCCGGCCCGTCGGCCAGTGTGAGCGTGTCTGTTCACCAAAGCCCGTCGATGACGACAGTCGTCATAGAGGACGACGGGGGAGTCCCCGGCCATGCCCGGCCGATGAGTAGCGTCGGTGCCGGCGCTGGTTTGCTGGGGCTGGCCGAGCGGCTTCGCCTCTTTCAGGGCGAACTTGTCGCTGGCCCCACCCCGTCCGGCGGATGGAAAGTCACCGTGACCATGCCAACACTGTCCACCGAGGAGGATTCCGATGCCTGAGAAGATCCGTCTGATGCTCGTGGACGATCAAGAACTCATCCGCACCGGATTCCGATTGGTACTGCGGCGAGAAGCCAGCATCGACATCGTCGCCGAGGCTGATGATGGGCAACAGGCACTCGACGAGCTGACGCGCTTGCAGGGCGCCTGCGATGTGGTCCTGATGGACGTGCGAATGCCCCGATTGAATGGGATCGACGCAACGGCCCGTATCGTCGCACAGTTCCCTGCGACGCGGGTGCTCGTCCTCACCACGTTTGATCTCGACGAATACGCGCACGGGGCAGTCCAATCTGGCGCCAGCGGCTTCCTACTCAAGGACGCACGGCCGACTGAGCTCATTGACGCCATCCAGCGAGTAGCGCAGGGGGACGCAGTGATGGCACCCTCAGCGACTCGGCGGATGATTGAACACCTGCTGAGGTCTCCCTCCTCGAGTGAGGCTCATAGCACCACTGCTGCCGAGGAAACACCACCGTCAACGGCCGAGCTCGACGCGCTCACTGATCGAGAGCGCGAGGTTCTCGTCCTCATCGGTGAAGGCCTCAACAACACCGAAATCAGTGAGCGGCTATACCTGTCCGAATCAACGGTCAAAACGCATGTCGGCCGCATCCTGTTCAAGCTAGAGCTCCGCGATCGAATTCACGCTGTGATCCTCGCTCATAGGCTCGGACTCTAAAGGCATCCGTCGAGGCCTGCCACACACCCGGCTCCAGCACCGAAGTGTCCTCGTCGGCGCTGGAGCGTGGTACCTGAGGACCATACGGCGCGGAAACGTCAGACCGAAGGTCGGTACCCCAGACGGACGCGGCCCGCCCGGTTGGAAATCCACACTTGAAGAGTCAGTACGAGGGCAGCCGAACGTTCACTATGACCGACCGTTTCCCCCTCTCGAACGATCTCAGTGAGGACACATGATTAAGGCCCGCCACCTAACCAAACGCTATGGCAGCAAAGTAGCGCTCGCCGATGCCACCTTCGATGTCAAGCCTGGTCGAGTCACCGGGTTTCTCGGTCCGAATGGCGCAGGAAAGTCCACGTCAATGCGTTTGATGGTGGGACTTGACCGGCCCACATCGGGGGAAGTCACCGTCGCCGGCCAGCGGTACGCCGATCTCCGAGCGCCGCTCACCATGGTGGGAACCCTCCTGGACGCGAAGGCGGTGCACCCCGGCCGCACAGCGCGGAATCACTTGCGCAGCCTCGCCGCCACACACGGGATTCCCACAC
Source organism: Arachnia sp. (assembly GCA_047972985.1). Taxonomy (GTDB): domain Bacteria; phylum Actinomycetota; class Actinomycetes; order Propionibacteriales; family Propionibacteriaceae; genus Arachnia. The sequence goes on along the minus strand of JBKEBG010000146.1, from coordinate 63,976 downwards.
GGCGCGTTGACGCCGTCCTGGAGATGACCGGCATCACACAGGTCGCAGGAAAGCCCGTGGGCGGATTCTCTCTTGGCATGGGCCAACGCCTGGGCATGGCCGCAGCCATCTTGGGAGATCCGCAGGTGCTGATCCTCGATGAACCAGTCAACGGGTTGGACCCCGACGGCGTGCTGTGGGTCAGGAACTTTGTTCGGGCCCAGGCCGCAGAAGGAAGGACTGTCCTCCTGTCCAGCCACCTGATGAGCGAGATGGCCCAGACGGCAGACCATGTGATCGTCCTAGGCCGCGGCCGCGTGATCGCTGATACCCCCATCGAGGAGCTTCTAGGCCGTGGAGCGCCACAAGTCCATGTGACAACTCCTGATGCTGCGCGTCTGACTCACGAGCTGCGTGCCGCGCATGAGGATCTCGTCATCGACGTCTCCAACGAGTCGAGTTTTATTGTTCGCGGCATCCACGCCGCCCAGATCGGTCAATTGTGCGCAGCCCGGGGCATCGAGTTGCACGAACTCTCCCCGATTTCCGGGTCGCTCGAGGACGCGTACATGTCGCTGACGCGCGAAGACGTTGAATACACGTCAAACGAGATGGTTCAGGCCTAACCACACGCAGCTTTTGGAGGATACAACAATGACAAGCACAGTAATTCATCAGAAAGCTTCACCCCGCACGACCGCCTATCGGCTCACCCTGATCGGGACGATCCGATCCGAGCTCATCAAACTCACATCCCTTCGTTCCACCCGCTGGAGCGTCATCATCTCGATGATCCTTGGCGTCGGCATCAGTATCGTGTTGGCACTTGCCATGAGAGCTGACGCCACCCCAAACGAATTGTCCATTCATGGCGGCGGTTTTCTGATGGCACTGACGGGCCAAGCAGCAGAATATGTCGTCATCGTTTTCGGAGTCCTCGGGGCACTTGCGTTCGCCAGTGAATACTCCTCCGGTATGATCTTGTCGAGCCTCACCGCCGTTCCACGGCGCGGCACATTCTTCGCGGCGAAATTCATCGCGATGGCGGTCATAGCCACGATCGCGGGGACGATGATCGTCGCTCTTGAAACTCTCGCCGGTGTGATCATTGCGCCAGCGGTGGCCAGCTCCATCGGAAATAGTGAAGTCCTGGCGAGTTTCGCTGGAACCATCATCTACGTCGCCATCATGGCACTCCTATCCCTCGCACTCGCGGGATTGCTCCGCAGCACAGCGGGTGCGATTACCGTCTTCATGGGGATCTTGTTCATCATTCCTGCGGTCCTGAGTGTCCTCCTCCAAATCACTGACTGGACGTGGGTTGCCAGTGTTTTCAACTATGTGCCGAGTCAGCTCGGGATCGTGCTGGCGGGAGGCATAGAGGGTGAAGACGTTCCTAGTTTTTGGGAAGCACTTCTTTGCCTCACGGCGTGGATGGCCGTGCCGATGTCCTTGGCGGTGCAGAGGTTCTTTTCCCGCGACGCCCAGTAAGTCACGGTTCGAGCGTGGGGACATCAACGTCACCCGCAGGAGGCCGTCCCTCTGGCGGAGGCACCGGCCCCGCACGTGAGGGACGGCCGGCTGTCACCCCACCTAGGGCGTGTCTGACAATGGTGGCCGTTCTGTTCAAGACCTGTCGACGCCCTGGCTGCACGATGGGTGTATGACACTCACACTCGGCTTCATCGGCATCGTCACCCGTGACATGGGCTCTTCCCTCGCGTTCTACCGGTCCCTCGGCGTACAGATCGAGGAGGGGCAAGACGCAGCACCGCACGTGGACGCCAAACTCGATGACGGGGTGGCCCTCGCCTGGGACACTGTCGAGACCATCCGAGGTTTCGATCCCACGTACACGCCAGGCTCGGGCGGACACCGCATTGCTCTCGCATTCGACAAGGGCTCCCCGGCAGCGGTCGATGCAGCATTCGCTGCGCTGGTCGAGGCGGGTCACACCGGGCATGTCGAGCCGTGGGACGCCCACTGGGGCCAGCGATATGCGACCCTCCTGGACCCAGATGGAAACTCCGGCGACCTCTACGCCGAGCTTTCGGCGAACTGACCGGGCGTGATGCCGACCAGTCTGCGAAACTCCCGGGGGAGGTGCGCCGGGTCGGCAAAGCCCGCTGCGGCAGCAACCTCTGAGGATTTCACGCCTCGTTCAAGGAGTTGTCGAGCATTAGCGGTCCGCTGGATTCTTATGAGTGTGGCGTATCCGTAGCCGAAATCCGAGAGCATGCGTCGGCGAAATGTTCGCTCAGACTCTCCTAACTCGACGGCGACCGCGCCGGCCGCTGTGGCTCTGCCCGCTGCATGCCGAACAGTTCCTAGGACGGGAAAGTGACCGCCTTGAAGTCCTCGGCTTGCTGGCGAATCCCGGCTTCGGTGGGGAACCGCTCAATAGAGCTGGCCCCGTAGAAGCCGACGATCCCCTCGGTGTTGTTGAGGATGTACTGCGCGTCGGCGGGGTTGGCGATGGGGCCGCCGTGGCACAGGCACAGAATCTCTGGGTTCACCGACTTGGCTGCATCGGCAAGTTCTTGCACCTTGCCGGCGGCGTCTTCCAACGTCATCGCCGTCTGAGCGCCAATGGTTCCTGACGTGGTCAGGCCCATGTGGGGGACGAGAATGTCGGCGCCAGCCTTCGCCATCTCCTTGGCCTGATTGGTGTCGAACACGTACGGAGAGGTCAGCAGATCGAGTTCGTGGGCCTGCCGGATCATGTCCACTTCAGGTCCGAATCCCATGCCGGTCTCCTCCAGGTTGGTCCGGAATGTTCCGTCAATCAATCCGACGGTGGGAAAGTTCTGGACGCCTGCGAAGCCGATCTCCTTCACCTGCCGGAGGAAGTGCGGCATGATCCGGAACGGATCGGTGCCGTTGACGCCCGCAAGCACCGGCGTCTTCTTCACTACGGGAAGAACCTCGTGGGCCATGTCCATGACGATGGAATTTGCGTCTCCGTAGGCCAGGAGTCCCGACAGCGATCCGCGGCCGGCCATGCGGAACCGCCCGGAGTTGTAGATGACGAGCAGATCGATGCCGCCTGCTTCGGCGGACTTGGCCGTGATGCCGGTGCCTGCGCCGCCGCCGATGATGGGCTGGCCTTGAGCGACCTGGGCGCGGAAGCGATCGAGAATGTGCGTGCGGGTCTCCACAAGGGTCTCCTAGCTAGTTTCGGTGGGTGATCGACGCGTGCAGGGCCTGGGCCATGGCCTCGCCGAAGCCGGGGTCGTTGATGGCTTGGGCGCGTTCGACGATCGTGACTGCGCTGCCTTCCAGGCCAGCCTTCACGGCAGTGAAGAGGGCCTGGTCGGCTGCCTCGTCGCGGAACGGGCCACCGTCAATGTCGATGCCGCTGACGCCGTTCAATGGAAGGAACACGCTGGTGGGTCCGAGGGCTGCTGCGAGTTTCCGCGCGATGCGGGACCCAAGCTCGGCCATCTCGTCGGCGGTCGTGCGCATGAGCGTCACCGTGGGGTTGTGCTCGATGAACTCTCGCCCCTCGAAGCGGGACGGGATAGTGGCCCGCGGCCCGAAGTTGACCATGTCCAGGGCACCCAAGCTGACGACCTGCGGCAGTCCTCGGGAGCCCGCCATCTCTAGCCGTGCCGGACCGGCTGACAAAACCCCGCCCACCAGGTCGTCGGCTAGCTCGGTGGTGGTGAGGTCGCAGACGCCAGCAAGCATGTCGGACTCGATGAGCTTCTCCATGGCTCGCCCACCCGTGCCTGTGGCATGGAAGACGAGGCACTCGTAGCCGAGGTCCGCCAGGGTGGCGCGCGCCTCGTCGGCCGCGGGTGTGGTGAGGCCGAACATGCTGATGCCGATCAGCGGCTTCTCGTTGGTCGTCGAGGTGGCTGATCCGGACGCGTAATAGGTGGCCATGCCCGCGATTGCGGCGGCAGCGTTGCCGAGGACCTGACGTGAAATCTGGTTGATCCCGGCGATGTCGACCACGGAATACATCAAGGTGACGTCGGATTCGCCCACGTAGGGGCGGACATCACCCGAGGCCATGGTGGATACCAAGAGTTTCGGCAGGCCGACGGGAAGCGCCTGCATGGCGGGGGCGGCGATGGAGGATCCGCCTGATCCCCCGAAACAGAGCAACCCGTGAATCTCTTTGTCGGCCGCCATCGTCGCGATGATCGTGGCCGCCCCGCGACCCATCACCGTCATCATTTCGCCGCGGTCTCTGCGCTGACGCAGCCCAGCGGCGTCCTCGCCAGCAGCCTCAATGACCTGGTCTGAGGTCACCTGGGCCAGGGGGCTCGACGAGAAGGATCCGACGTCGATCCCGATGGTCGTCACGCCGTGCTCCTGCAGCCGGCGCGCGAGCCATTCAAACTCTTCGCCCTTGGTGTCAAGGGTTCCCAACAGTGCGACAGTAGTCATGCACACTCCTTCGTGTCGTCCGACAAGCGCCACGCTAAGCAGGCCCACGCACATCCGCTGGGCCAATTCTTTAGGTTTGGCCCATGCGATCGACGCGGTCGGGGCGACACTTAGCCCATGCCGGTCACACGCATAGACGCCTCTGGCCTTTGTCGCATGCTGGGCGACTGGTCAGCACAGGATCGCCTTCTGCCGGACGCGCTCGCGCACGCCATCATCGACCTGATCGAGGCGAATTTGATTCCGGCGGGTGCTTGCCTACCGCCCCAGCGGGCGATGGCTCACGCGCTGGGCGTGTCGCGCGGCACCGTGACCACTGCTGTCGAGGCGCTGGAGGCCCGCGGTTTCGTGGCGTCCAGCCGTGGATCTGGAACGCGCGTGCGGTCTGGGCATGGGATGGGGTCCCCGAACGACGGACGGATGTTCTCGTTCACCAATGCGCCTACCGGAGTCACCGACCTTTCCACCGGCGCCCTGCCCGCCTCGGATGTCGCGGTGCAAACCCTGGGTTCGCCGCCCGCGGATCTCAGCGACTACCTGCTCACCGACGGGTACTTCCCGGCAGGACTGCCGATCCTGCGCAAGGCGATTGCCGACCAGCTGACCCAGGACGGGATCCCCACCACGCCAGCAGAGATTCTGGTGACCTGCGGGGCGCAGCAAGCCACCTGGCTCGCCATCCTCGATCTGTTGGCCCCCGGAGACCTGGCTTTGGTGGAGGATCCGACCTATCGGGGCGGACTTGCGGCCTTGCGCAGCTTGGGCGTCCGAGCGCAGGGAATCCCCATGACGGCCGGCGGCATTGACGTCGATTTGCTCGCGCAGGCGATGCGACGACAACCGTCGGCGTTGTACTGCCAGACCAGCATTCACAATCCCACGGGCCAGACCACGCGCCGCGACGTACGAACCCACGTCGCCGACCTGGTGAATCGGCATGGCCTGGTCACGATCGAGGACGCCTGCTCCTGCGACCTCACCCTGCAGGGCCCGGCCGCCTCCACCCTGGCGACCGAGGTCGACCCACAGCTCCTCATCATGATCGGCACCTTGTCGAAACTCTTCTGGGGAGGCATCCGTGTCGGCTGGCTCCGCACCACACCGACCCGGATCCGATCAATCCTCGAGCGGCGCAAAGTAGGAGACCTGGCCAGTTCCATCGTCGACCAGCTGTATGCGGTGCGTCTTCTGGCACGCACCGACGAGGCCCGGCGAGAACGCTGCGACATGCTCAACGCGCACCTGCGCACCACCGAAGCCGTCACCCGAGAACTTCTTCCAGAATGGGACTGGCAGCCCATTAAGGGAGGATCCGGCCTCTGGGTCGACATCGGAACAGATGCCACCACCGTGGCAGAACGCGCCAAGCGCGCCAGTGTCGCACTCGTCGCAGGGCCAGCCTTCTCTCCTCACAATGGGCATCAGAACATGCTGCGACTTCCGGTCTGGCATGACGCCGACCAGCTTCAGCGGGCACTGGAATCTGTAGCGGATGCCCTCAAGCGCACTGCCCACCGCAAACCCTGACCGGATTCACCACAGCGCTGAGCATGCCCTCGCGTGTTGACCAACGACTGCTTCCTCGCCACTGCCTAAGCGGACCGAGGATGAGCCCTTCCACGCGGCCTTGCTGGGGGGATGGCAGGTGGGTCAGGAGTCGACGAGGAGGCGCTGGGGTTGGTTCCCCACGTGGTCGCGGATGAGGTCGCGGGGGTGGGTTTCGAGCGCAGGATGCGGTGCCGCCACTGGCCGCATTCGAGCCAGCTGACCAGGGATTCCGCCTCACCTCGCCCCTCGGCACTATGTGCGGCGACTTTGATGGTCTGCACGCGTCGGCAGCTTTTGTCGGGGTGAGCCTGGTACCCAGCGACCCGCCACCTGATTGACGTGGACTGACCGCGCCTCGCCGGGGGCTCACTCACCAGCGCTGAGAAACTCCGCCAGCGTGCGAGGGGCAGTTCCGGTGAGGCGTTCCACGTCACCCGAGACCTTTTCGAGCTCCCCCGATGCGATTGCGGTGTAGGTGCTGACCCAGGCGTCCACCTGCCACGCGGGCGCTCCGTAGCTGGCGCGGGACTCATAGGCCTCAGCCACCGCCTCATCGTGGTAGCGCACCTCGGTGCCGCGGGCGGCACCGACGATCCGCGCGACGTCAGCCAGTGACAGGGCCTCGCGGCCCGTCAGATCATAGATGCGGCCAGCATGTGGGGCGGGATCACCGAGGACCGCTGCCGCGGCCAGTGCTATGTCGGCGCGGGCCACAACTGCTGCCCGGCCCTGGCCGGCGGGCCCGCGGATCACGCCGTCCTCACCGGCAAGCGACGCCATGAAGTCGATGTAGAAGTTGTCGCGCAGGAAGGTCCAGGCCATCGGGCTGCGCCTGATGTGCTCCTCGGTGGCGAAATGATCCCGGGCGAGGGTGAAGGTCGCCTCCGGCGAGGCACCCACGAACGACGTGTAGATCACCCGCTCCACGCCGGCAGCCGCGGCAGCATCGACGAAGCTGCGGTGCTGCGCCACCCGCTCGGAACTCTCCGACGCCGAGACCATGAACAGCGTCTTCACACCGCTCAGCCCAGCCATGGCTTCCTCGTAATCACCGTAGTCACAGCTGTGCACCGTCGCGCCGGGCAGTTGCGGAGCACGAGACGGTGTTCGCACCAGCAGACGCTGACCGATGCCCCGGTCGGCGAGGATCTGGGCGAGGATTCCGCCCAGCTTCCCCGTCGATCCCGTCACAGCGAGAGTGGATAGCTCCATCATGGGTCCCTTCGGTAGGACCGCACTCTACGCCGCAGGGTGACCACCGCCACTCAGAAGGACCGAGCAGTCCGCGACCTCACTGGGTGCCCGACACGAGAAGCAGACCTGGCGGAAAAGGACCCTCAGATCGCCGCGCAGGAAACGTTCGCCGCGGTCTGGGCGATGAGAGTGGACGTGGTGTGGGTTTATTGGAGCGAACCCAGCACAACGCTGTGGTTGACGGTGGCGGCGTCGTCGATCGCGCCGAGGCTCCAGGCGGCCAGGTCGGCCCGAGACAGCCGCGGTCGCATCGGCTCCCGGCTCGTGCTGGGCAGTGCCACCACCTGGCCGGTGGCCGGGCCGTCGTTGAGGTAGCCCGGCCGCACGATCGTCCAGTCCAAGCCGCTGGCTGTGGTGATGGACTCCTGAGCGGCGTGATCGGCCATAGCGGGGCCCAGGACAAGGGGAAACACGAGGTACTTGGTGAAGAAGTCGAGCCGATGCGCCGAATCGCCAAGGCCGAGCGAGGACTGCACTATCAGGCGTCGCACGCCCTCGTGGTGCATCACGTCGATGACCGCGCGGGTGGTGCTGGCGCGGATGCCGCTGCGGTCGCGACCGCGTGCCCCGACCATGAGGAGCACAGCGTCGGTGCCGGAGATCGCCGCGCGCACTGCCTCCGGGTCTGTGGCGTCGCCGAGGTATGTAGTCACGCCCGGGGCGGGCGATCCGCCGGACCGAGAGACGGCGCGGACCGAGGCACCGAGGGCTCCGGCCATGGCGGCGGTGGTGGCGCCGGTTCCGCGGCTCGCGCCGATCACTGTGATCGTCCTGGTACTCAGTGACGAGATATTGTCGGGTGTCGAGGTGGTCATGGATCCATCCTGTCGACGAAGTTCCGGACGAACCATGCATGATTCACCGCTATACATGTGAGATCGTCCGTGCTGGGATGTGGGTGTGGATCTGCTCTCGGAAATCCTGGCGGGGGTGCGTACCCGCGACGGGGTGCTGCACCGATCGGTGCTGCGGACGCCGTTCGGGCTGCGCGTGGAGGAGCGCGCACCGCTAACCATCGTGCTGTTGCTCGACGGGACGGCCAGCATCGAGTTCGACGACAGCGAGGTCGTTCCGCTGCGTCCGGGCGTCGTCTACCTCATCGCAGACCCGGAGCCGTACCTGCTGGTCGACAAGGTCGGCAGCACCCCCCGTCTCGTGGTCGACAACACCGGCGTGCGGACGTCCGAAGGGGCCCCGCTGCCCCCTCCAGAGGATGAGGTGCGGTGTCTGGTGGAGTCGGTGGAAGACGGCGCGTCGACCTCCACGATCATCTCGGGCAACTACACAGTCTCGGACGGTATGGGACGAAGGCTCCTGTCGGCGCTGCCCCGGTGGTGCGCCGTCGACCTGTCCGAGACCGCCGACATGGCACGCATGCTCGACGCCGAACTGCAACGCGCTACGGCTGGACGTCAACCTGTGCTGGACCGTTGGCTGGATCTGTTGCTCACGGCCGCGTTACGTGGCTGGTTCACCGGGCCCGACACCGGTCCGGCCTGGAGCGCCGCTGCCACCGACCCGGTCATCGGCCCGGCACTGCGCGCTGTTCACAACGACCCGGCAGCACCCTGGACGGTCGACCGTCTGGCGCAGGTCGCGGCCGTCTCACGGTCGGTCTTCGCCCGCCAGTTCGCGGAGGTGATCGGCACCCCGCCCATGACCTACCTGGCCGAGTTGCGGATGGACCTGGCCACCGACCTGCTGCTGCGTGACCGCCAGCCGCTGGCTGCTGTGGCGCGCGCCGTCGGCTACGCCGACCCGTTCGGCTTCAGTACCGCCTACAAGCGCATCCGGGGACGCAGCCCCGCTGCCGTTCGTGCAGGCTCGGCGTGACGCCAGCGCCACCGGCTCGCGTCGAAACCACCCGTCGGCGCCCGAGCTGTCGGGCTCAGGCGCCGGCGGGCGAGGAATACCGCGTCAGCCTTGGCCCCCCGGAGCAGGATTCAGGTGCACGGTAAGCAGTGGGTCACCCGCCAGAGCCGCGCCGCGAGGGAACGCCTCGATCTCACCGAGACTGCGCGAATTGGTCCAAGCACCCTAGCCTGGGTCCATCCGCGTTCGCCGGACGATCTCGCCCCCTCGGGTCACTCGGCGATAGACACGCCTCGCCAGAACGCGACGTGGCCGACGATGTTCCGTGCTGCGTCTTTGGGGTTCGGGTAGGTCCACGCGGCGTCAGCGTTGTCCTGGCCGTCGACCCGAACTGTGTAGTAGGAAGCCACCCCCTTCCACGAGCAGACGCTATGGGTGTCCGTCTGCGCGAAATGCTCCCAGCGCACACTCTCGGGCGGAAAATAGTGGTTGCCCTCGACCACAACAGTGTGATCACTCTCGGCGAGAATCGTGTCTTTCCAGATGGCACGCATGGTCAGCTCCTGTCAGATAGTTGCAACGGGTCAGGCTCGGGATGCCGTGGCGAGACAGCACCCACAATGGCACCGAAAATCATGTGCCCCATCAGGTTCGACGGGCTCGGTGCACACCGTCTCGTCCGCTGGCGCGAGCACCCGACCGTGCCGGGCTCACCCGTCGCGTGATGGCTGGGCTGCTCGGTGTGGAACCCATGCGGCTGGCTCCATGACACGAAGTGGACGCGGCGATGGTCACTGCTCAGGAGCGCCCGATCCGAGGAATGTGGCGTCGACGCTCGCATAGGTGAATTCAAGCACGTCGGGTGTGCCGCAGGCTCTCCTAGGAGCCGATCCGGATCCTGCGTATCGGCCCTCGAAGCCCCCGACGACGACGCCTACGATCTGGTCATCGCGCTCGCCAGCGGCACCACCGTCTACCAGCCGGCGGCCGAACTCCTCACACAATGGCACTAGAGGCACAAAGCCCAACAGACAGGCCGAGCCCTACCAGGTGCGTCAGGTCGTGATCGCGATAGACAGAAGGAGGCGAAGTGATGGCTGTGACCCAGGCGGCAGATGTGTCCCGATACACCTACCGGGTGACATGGTCAGCCGAGGATGGCTTGTTCGTGGCCACCTGCGCGGAGTTCCCCTCGCTGTCGTGGCTCGCGGACTCCCAGGCAGTGGCCCTGGAAGGACGCTAGCCGGGCCTCTGCACGCATGATCTTGCGCCGAGATCCGAGTGTGGCGATGGTCTCGATGACGCCGACGGCTTTGCTGAGCGCCTCCGCTCCGGTGCCAATAGCCGCCAGCTCGCGTCTCTCCGCGGCGAACCGCCGACGGAAGTGAGGCCAGTAGTACTCCGGAAGCGCGTCGCCACCATTGGCGTACGTTGAGAGTACGTTCAGAAGAATGCCCCTCCACTCGGCATAAAGTCTAGTGAAGGGGCTGTTCGGTGGGCCTAACTGGACTTGAACCAGTGACCTCTGCCTTATCAGGGCAGCGCTCTAACCGTCTGAGCTATAGGCCCGTGCACCGAGGAGTAACGATACCGCAGGCGTGGGCGCCCGATCAAAACCGGGTGCGGCTGGGGTCTCACTGCTTCGTCGCAGCGTACTTTGCCTCCGTCGCGGCCTTCATGGGGCGCCACCAGGGCTCGTTGGCGGCGTACCACTCGATGGTGGCATGCAGGCCTGCCTCGAAGTCAGCGAAGCGGGGTTCCCAGCCCAGTTCGGAACGCAGCCGGGAGCCGTCGATGGCATAGCGCATGTCATGGCCGGGACGGTCGGCGACGTGATCGTAGGCGGCGGCGTCCTTGCCCATCAGGGTCAAGATGGTCTCGATGACGGTCTTGTTGTCGCGTTCCCCGTCCGCGCCGATCAGGTAGGTCTCCCCCAGCGTTCCGCGCTCGATGATCGCCAGCACCGCCGCGTTGTGATCATCGACGTGGATCCAGTCCCGCACGTTGAGCCCAGCCCCGTACAGCTTCGGGCGCACCCCGTCGAGAACATTGGTGATCTGCCGGGGAATGAACTTCTCCACGTGCTGATACGGGCCGTAGTTGTTGGAACAGTTGCTGATCGTGGCCGCGACACCGAAGGAGCGCGCCCAGGCCCGCACCAGCAGATCCGAACCCGCCTTCGACGCCGAATACGGGCTGGACGGGTTATACGGCGTGGCCTCGGTGAACTTCGCCGGATCGTCGAGTTCAAGATCGCCGTAGACCTCGTCGGTGGAGATGTGGTGGTAGCGCACCCCGTGGCGGCGGACCGCCTCCAGCAACTCGAAAGTGCCCACCAGGTTGGTCTGGACGAACGGAGACGGGTCATGCAGCGAATTGTCGTTGTGCGATTCCGCCGCGAAATGCACCACAATCTCCGATACCGCGACAAGCTCATCGACCAGTGCCGCATCGCCCACCGATCCCACCACGAGCTGCACCCGGTTCTCGGGCACACCCGCCAGCGATTCCCGGTGCCCGGCGTAGGTCAACGCGTCGAGCACGCAGACGGTGTGGTCGGTCTGCGACACCAGATACCGGACGAAATTGCTGCCGATGAACCCTGCGCCACCAGTCACCAGAAAGTGCGCCATGCCCCAGACAATAGCCCGTCACCCCTCGTCACCGGCGGCCAGGCATGCCAGACTCGGCCCATGAGAGGCATCATCCTGGCGGGCGGATCAGGCACTCGGCTGCACCCGATCACCACCGCAGTGAGCAAGCAACTCGTCCCCGTCTACGACAAACCAATGATCTATTACCCCCTGTCAACCATCATGTTGGCCGGGGTACGCGAGATCCTGGTGATCACCACACCCCACGAGGCCGACCAGTTCCGGCGCCTGCTGGGCGACGGCAGCCAGTACGGCGTGTCGTTTAGCTACGCCACCCAGCCCGAGCCACGCGGCCTGGCCCAGGCCTTCACCATCGGCGCCCAGTTCATCGGCCAGGAGAAATCCTGCCTCGTGCTCGGCGACAACATCTTCGCCGGGGCCGGGCTCGGCACCCAGCTACGCGCACTGGCCGACATCGACGGCGCGGCCGTGTTCGGCTACCAAGTCGCCAACCCATCGGCCTACGGCGTGGTCACATTCAACCCCGACGGCCGGGCCATCGACATCCAGGAGAAACCCGCCCACCCCCGGTCCCACTACGCCGTGCCGGGGCTGTACTTCTACGACGAACAGGTCTGCGACATCGCCGCCGGCCTGCGTCCCTCCGCCCGCGGCGAATACGAGATCACCGACATCAACCGCCACTACCTCGAACGCGGACAACTCAACGTCGCGGTACTGCCCCGCGGCACCGCTTGGCTCGATACCGGAACCTTCGACTCACTCAACGACGCCAGCAACTTCGTGCGCACCATCCAAGCCAGGCAAGGGCTCCAGGTGGGATGCCCCGAGGAGGTGGCGTGGCGGATGGGCTACCTCGACGACGACCAGCTCAGGGCCCGCGGCGAGGCATTACTGAAATCGGGCTACGGCCAATACCTACTGGACGTGCTGGGCGAAAAGTAGCTACCCGGCACCACAAGGCTCCACCCGCTCCCGGCTTCACCGGCCCCCAGGCGGCGGCACAACTTGCCGCGCCCCGGGTTAGTCCGGGTTAGTCCTCGGCGAGGGTGACCTCAAGGCCGCCGATGACTGTCGCCGAGAGGTTGTACAGGAACGCGAACAAAGTGCTGACCGCGGTGAGGATCACGACGTCGATCGCGGCCACCACTGCTGAAAAGCCCAGAACGCGGGAGGCGTTGAGATAGTCCTCCACGCGGAAGGCCTGCTCATCACCTGACCCAATCAGGGTGGTCACGATGCTGTTGACGGCATCCAGGGCGCCCGAACCGGCCAGAACCGACCACAGCACCGCCGCCACCACCATCAGCATGATCCCGAAGGCGATCGAGAACAGGAACGTCGTCTTCATCACCGACCACGGGTCGAGCCGGGTCAGACGCAGCCGGGCCTTGCGGGTACGGCGCCGGGTGGCCGGGCGCGGCGCGGCATCCTGATCCATGGGCCCGCTGCGATGCTCCGTCAGCGTCACCTTCGGCTGGCCAGGCGGGCCGCCCGCTGCGGAGGCCGGGGCATTCATCGGAACCGGGACGGTTCCCGGGACTGGAGCCGTGACCGGGGGCGGCGAGGCAGGAGCCGGGGGCGGCGCAGCGGGAGCCGGGGCCGGTTGCGTCATCGGCGGTGCCGTCGCCATCGCGGGCCGGGCATTCGTCGTCGGGGTCGGCGAGACCGGCGGCGGGAGCTGCAGCGCCGGAATAGCTGTGTCCGGCGCCGGAGCGGGCCACAGATCAGACGGGCTCGGCGGCGACAACGGCGTCATCGACGACGTCGGCGGCGGGGAATCTTGAACCTCCGGCTCCGTGACCGAGGGCCCGGGGTGCACCGCGGTGGACTGCATCAGCTCAGTATTTGCCCCCCGCGACGACGAGAAGTCGAGACCTGGTGACCCGTTCGCGCCAGGCCAGCGCAGCGAGCTGTCACTCATCGGTTTCCTCCTCCATGGCCCCTGCGGGAATATCCGCCCTAGGCACTACCGTACCCCCTTGCTCGTCACCCCCCGGATCTTCGGTGTCCGATTCCGGGTAGCGAGCGATGGTTGCGACAGTGTCGGACCCCCTCACATTCACGAACTTCACACCCATGGTGTCGCGGCCCTTGACCGGCACATCGGCCACAGCGCTGCGGGTGATCTGCCCCGAGGCTTTCATCGCGATCACCTCGTCGCCGTCGCTGACGATCAGGCCACCCACCAGCTCACCGCGGTCCTCGTTCAACCGCATCGCCTTGATCCCCAGACCGCCGCGGCTTTGCACCCGGTACTCACCGATCCGGGTGCGCTTGGCGAAACCGCCGTCAGTCACCGTGAACACGCTCTCGGCCGAGAAATCCTCATCGGCGCGCAGCACCGCCATACTCAGCAGCGCATCGCCGTCCCGGAACCGCATCCCGGTCACCCCCGAGGTGGCCCGGCCCATCGGGCGCAGCTGATCATCGGCGGCCGGGAACCGGATCGCCTGCCCTTTCCGGGAAATCAGCAGCACCTCGTCCTGGTTGGAACACAGCTGGGCACCGATCAGCTCATCGGACTCGTCCCGGAAATTGATCGCGATGACTCCCGCCTGACGCGGCGAATCGTAGGACTGCAAGGCAGTCTTCTTCACCAGGCCACGCTTAGTGGCCAGCAACAAGAACTCGGCGTCGTCGTAGCTGCGGATCGCCAACACCTGCGCGATCTGCTCATCGGGCAGGAAACTCAGCAACCCCGCGACGTGACCGCCCTTGGCGTCGCGGCTGGATTCGGGCAGCTGCCACGCCTTGATCCGGTACACCCGGCCCAGGTTGGTGAAGAACAACAACCACTGATGGTTACTGGTGGCGAACAGGTGCGCCACCTCGTCGTCTGCGCGCAGCGTCGCTCCCCGCACTCCCTTGCCGCCGCGCTTTTGCACCCGGTACAGATCGGCCGGGGTGCGTTTGACGTAGCCGCCGTGCGTGATGGTGACCACCACCTCACGATCGGGGATGAAATCCTCATCGCTGAGATCACCATCGGCCGCCACGATCTGCGTGCGACGATCATCGCCGTACTTATCGACGATCTCACCCAGCTCGGTGATGACTATCTGGCGCTGCCGCTCCTCCCGGGCCAGGATGTCCTTCAAATCGGCGATCAGGGCCTCGATCTCGGCCAACCGGTCGATGATCTTCTGGATCTCCATCGACGCCAGACGACGCAGCTGCTGATCCAGGATGTGCCGGGCCTGCATCTCATCGATGCTCAGCAACTCCTGCAACCCTTCACTGGCCTCGTCGGGGGTGCGGGAGGCACGGATCAGCGCAATGACCTCATCGAGCATATTGAGCGCCTTGACCAGGCCACGATCAAGATGGGCCCGCTTCTCGGCGTCCTCCAGCTGGAACGCTGTGCGACGCTGAATCACGTCGATCTGGTGCCGCACCCAATGGCTGAGGACCTGAGCCAGCCGCAGCGTGCGGGGCACCTCATCGACCAGGGCCAGCATGTTGCAGCCGAAGGTGTCCTGCAGCGCGGTCTGCTTGTACAGGTTGTTCATCACCACGCGCGGCTGCGCGTCCCGCTTGAGCACCACCACCAGCCGCAGCCCGGTACGCGCCGATGTGTCGTCGCGGATATCGGCGATCCCGGTGAGCTTGCCCGCGTTGACCAGCTCCCCGATCCTCGCGGCGAGATTGTCCGGGTTGGTCATGTACGGCAGCTCGGTCACCACTATGAGCTGGCGCCCGTTGGGATCCTCTTCCAGATCCATCACCGCACGCATCGTCACCGAACCACGGCCGGTGCGGTAGGCGTCCTCGATCCCCTGCCTGCCGACGATCAGGCCGCCGCCCGGGAAATCGGGGCCCTGCACCCGGGCCATCGCGGCCTGCAGCAGCTCTTCGGGTGTGGCATCGGGATGTTCCAGCGCCCACACCGCGGCCTCGGCCACCTCCCGCAGGTTATGCGCGGGGATATTGGTGGCCATGCCGACCGCGATCCCGGAGGACCCGTTGACCAGCAGGTTCGGGTAGCGCGCCGGCAACACCACCGGCTCGGTCTCCCGGTTGTCGTAGTTGGGTTTGAAATCGACAGTGTTCTGCTCGATCTCGCGCACCATCTCCGCGGCGGCCGGGGCGAGCTTACACTCGGTATACCGCATTGCCGCGGCCGAGTCGTTGCCCTGCGAACCGAAGTTGCCCTGCCCGGTCACCAGCGGCAGCCGCATCGCCCACGGCTGCGCCAGACGCACCAGGGTGTCATAGATCGCCGAATCGCCGTGCGGGTGATACAGGCCCATCACCTCACCCACCACGCGGGAACACTTGTTCCAGCCGCGGTCGGGCCGGTAGCCGCCATCCCACATCGCGTACAGCACGCGACGGTGCACCGGTTTGAGGCCGTCGCGGACATCGGGAAGGGCCCGGCCGACGATGACGCTCATCGCGTAGTCGAGGTAGGACCGCTGGATCTCCACCTGCAAATCAACAGGCTCGATGGTTCCCAGCGCCGGCGGGACGAGCCCGATCTCGGCGGTGGATTCGGGTCCGGTGGGGGTATCAGTCATGCGTTGGTCTCCTGGCCCGTCAGATGTCGAGGAATCGCACGTCGCGGGCGTTGTGCTGGATGAAGCTGCGGCGCTGCTCGACGTCCTCGCCCATCAGGATCGAGAACATCTGATCGGCCATCGCGGCGTCGTCGAGACTGACTTGTAGCAGGATGCGGCGCTCGGGATCCATGGTGGTTTCCCACAAATCGTCGGCGTTCATCTCACCCAGGCCCTTGTACCGCTGGATCGGGTTGACGTTGGGCAACTTCTTGCCCTCGGCCAAGCCCTTCTCCCGGAGCCCGTCGCGTTCGGAATCGGTGTAGGCCAATTCGTGGGCAGAGTTAGTCCACCGCAGCCGAAACAGCGGCGGCTGCGCCAAATACACGTGCCCGGCGTCGATCAGCGGCTTCATGAACCGGAACAGCAGCGTCAGGAGCAAGGTGCGGATGTGGGCGCCGTCGACGTCGGCGTCGGCCATCAGCACTATCTTGTGATAGCGCAGCTTGTCCATGTCGAAATCGTCCTGGATGCCGGTGCCGAGGGCGTTGATGATCGCCTCGACCTCCTTGTTGGCCAGGATCTTGTCGATGCGGGCCTTTTCGACGTAGAGGATCTTCCCGCGGATCGGCAGGATCGCTTGGGTCTTGGGATCGCGGCCGCCACGCGCAGAGCCACCGGCCGAATCGCCCTCGACGATGAAGACCTCGCAATTTTCCGGATTGGTGGACTGGCAATCGATCAGCTTGCCCGGCAGCCCACCCCCGCCCAGCAGGCCCTTACGGTTGCGGGCGATGTCGCGGGCCTTGCGGGCAGCGATCCGGGCCGCTGCCGCCGCCTGCGACTTGCGGATGATGTCTTTGCCCTCGGCCGGGTTACGTTCGAACCAGTCCCCCAGCTCCTGGTTGACCACGCGCTGCACGAAATAGCGGGCCTCGGTGTTACCGAGCTTGGTCTTGGTCTGGCCCTCGAACTGCGGTTCGGAGAGTTTGATGCTGACGATCGCGGTGAGGCCCTCGCGGATGTCGTCGCCGGAGACCCGATCCTCCTTCTTCTTCATCAGCCCCCACGCATCGCCCCACTTGTTGACGGTGGCGGTCAACGCCGAGCGGAAGCCCTCCTCGTGAGTGCCGCCCTCGTGGGTGTTGATCGTGTTGGCGAAGGTGTGCACGCTGGTGGTGTACGACGTGGTCCAGCGCAGCGCCACCTCGACGCTCATCCCGGCCTGCTCGTCGTCAGCCTCGACAGCGATCACCGTGGGATGGATCGGGTCCTTGGTGGCCGAGAGGTACTTGACGTAATCGATCAGGCCGTCGGAGTAGCAAAACACGTCCCGGCGTTCCTCATCGGCGGCCTCCCCCTCCAGATGTGCGGTGCGCTCATCGGCCAGGGTCAGCGTGAGGCCCTTGTTGAGGAATGCCATCTCCCGGAACCGGGTGGCCAGCGTGTCGTAGTTGTACTCGGTGGTCTCGAAGATCTCATCCGAGGGGTAGAACGTGATGGTGGTGCCGGTCAGATCGGTGGCCTCCAGCTGCACCAACTCACCGGCCGGATCCCCCAGCTGGAACGACTGGGCGTATCGGTGGCCGTCGCGGCGGACCTCGACGTCGAGCTGCCGGCTCAGCGCGTTGACCACCGACGAGCCGACCCCGTGCAGGCCGCCGGAAACCTTGTAGCCGCCCTCGCCGAACTTGCCGCCCGCGTGCAGCACCGTCAGCACCAGCGTCACCGTGGGAATCCCCTCGACGGGGTGCAGCTTGACCGGGATACCGCGGCCGTTGTCGCTGACCCGGACCCCGCCGCCGTCGAGCAGCGCGATATCGATCTGGGTGCAGTACCCGGCCAGTGCCTCGTCGACCGAGTTGTCGACGATCTCATAGACCAGGTGGTGCAGGCCCCGTTCACCGGTGGAGCCGATATACATGCCGGGCCGCTTGCGGACCGCCTCGAGGCCCTCGAGGACCGAAATCTGATCGGCATCGTAGGCGTTTCCCGCCTCGACGGGTGCCTGTGCTTGGTCACTCACGCATGCTCCTGTGGTCCCGCGGTTGGCCCGACGGGTCTCCCATCGTCCTAGCCAACCCGGACCAGTCTACCGAGATCACAAGGATATTGCCCCCTGGGGAGGGCTCGTGTCCGCTGTAGCGGCCCTGGCGGGGCCTCTGAGCGCCCCGCCCCCCGCCGCAAACTGTCCCTACGCGGCTGGGTGCCGCGAGCTTGTGAGCCTCACCTGCCCCACCCGGGTCAGCGGCGGTGACCGTGCCAGGTGCCGCGGGTATCGATGATCGGCACTTCGGGCAGCTGCGAGCGATCCAGCCGCTTGAACTCCTGGTGGTCCACCAGCAGCGCGATCACCTCGGCCTGCGCCAGCGCCTGGCTCAGGTCGGTGAGTTCGACGTTGGGGTGCTGGGCCAGCTGCGGCGGGAGCTGCCTCACATTGGGTTCCACCGCCAATACCCGAGCGGTGGGATGGATCCGGGCCACCGACAGCGCAATGTCGAAGGCGGGCGATTCCCGCAGGTCGTCGATGTCGGGTTTGAATGCCAGCCCCAGCAGTGCGATGGTGGGACTGGTCAGCCCGGCAACGGCATCGTTGATCTGTTCCACGACGTAGTGTGGTTTGCCGTCATTGACCGCGCGGGCGGCCCGCACCAGCGGGGCGTACTCGGGCGCACTGCCCACGATGAACCACGGATCAACCGCGATGCAATGGCCCCCGACGCCTGGGCCCGGCTGCAAGATGTTGACCCGCGGATGCCGGTTACTCACCGCGATCAGCTCGAACACGTTCACCCCGATCTGATCGGCGATGATCGACAATTCGTTGGCGAAGGCGATGTTGACGTCGCGGTAGGCGTTCTCGGCGAGCTTGGCGAGCTCCGCGGTGGCCGCTGTGGTGAGGTGGATTTCCCCGTCGCAGAAGATCCGGTACAGGTCCCGAGCACGCATCGATGCCTCGCGGGTCAGGCCGCCGACGATCCTGTCGTTGGTGACCAGCTCAATCATCACCCTGCCGGGCAGAACCCGCTCGGGGCAATGCGCGAACTCCACCACCGGGCGCCCATCGGCGGGGTCGATCGTCAGATCGGGCCGGGCCGCCATGACACGATCGGCGACGTGGGCGGTGGTGCCCGGCGGCGAGGTGGATTCCACAATGATCAGCTCTCCCCCGCTGAGCTGCGGCACGATCGAATCGGCCGCGGCATCGACGAAGCGAAGATCTGCTTTGTGATCCTTCTGGAAGGGTGTCGGAACCGCGATGATGTAGATGTCGGCGGGCGGGGTCTCGTGCTGGGCCCGCAACCGCCCCGCCGCGACGGCCCCACCCACGTGCACCCGCAGATCGGGTTCCACGAAAGGGACCTGCCCGGCGTTGACGTCATTGACCCGCTGCGGGTCAACATCGACCCCGATGACATTCATGCCGTGCGTGGCCAGGATCGCCGCCGTCGGCAAACCGATATAGCCAAGACCGAGCACAGCCACGGTTTCTGATTCGAACTCGGACACGCGCACCCCCTTGTCAGGCGGTGAACCGGAGCGCGACTGGCGTTAGTGATGTTGCGGGCCCAACTCCACCGATAGGCTTGAAAGTGACAGTATCGAATCCGGGGAAAGCAGGCAACGGATGATGCGCATCATGACCATTTACGGCACCAGACCAGAGGCGATCAAGGTCGCGCCTTTGATCCACGCTCTCAACAAGGATCCGCGCTTCGAATCGATTCCGGTGGTGACCGGACAACACCGGGAGATGCTCGACGGGGTGAATCAGGTCTTCGGGATCACCCCCCGCCACGATCTTGACGTGTTCGCGCCCGGGCAGGGCCTCAACCAGCTGATGAGCAAGGTATTCGCCGGGCTTGACCCGGTCCTGGCCGGTGAGGGACCGGCGGCAGTGGTCGTGCAGGGCGACACCTCCACCGTCGCGGCCGCCGCTATCGCCGCCTACTACCGCGACATCCCCGTGGTGCACCTGGAGGCGGGGCTGCGCAGCGGCAACCTGTGGTCGCCGTTCCCCGAGGAGGGCAACCGGAAGATCACCACGCAGGTCACATCGCTGCACCTGGCTCCTACCCATCGCGCGAAGGCGAATCTGCTGCGCGAGGCTGTCGCCGAATCCGAGATCGCCGTCACCGGCAACACAGTGATCGACGCGCTGCTGATGACCAGCGACCACCCGCAGCCACTGACTGATCCCCGGCTGCGAGAGGCCGTCGAATCCGGTCGGCCGCTGCTGCTGGTCACCACTCACCGGCGTGAGAACTGGGGCGACGCGATGCAAGGGGTCGGGAAGGCGCTGCGGCGCCTGGCGCAGCGCTACCCGGAGCTGGTGATAGTGCTGCCAGCGCACCGCAACCCGATTGTGCGGGGCTCGATCCTGCCGCACCTGGAGGGTGCCGACAACGTCGTGGTCACTGAGCCGCTGCCCTACGGGCAGTTCACCCGGGTCATGGCAGCGGCGAGGGTAGTTCTCACCGACTCCGGCGGTGTCCAGGAAGAGGCCCCGTCGCTGGGAACACCGGTATTGGTGATGCGCGATACCACCGAACGCCCCGAGGCCGTTGACGCGGGAACAGTGCGGCTGATCGGCACCGACGAGAACCGCATCGTCGACGAGGTGGCCCGGTTGCTCGACGACCCGGCCAGCTATCGCGAGATGGCGACAGCGGTCAACCCCTACGGCGACGGGAAGGCAGCTCGCCGCTGTGTCGCCGCCATCGCGGCGCTGCTGGGCCTGGGTCACCGGCTGCCCGACTTCCAGAGCCGATAGCCGCGCCGGATCCGTGCATCCGGCGCGGCCGCGGGCCGGACGGGATCAGCCGTAGGTGTCGCGGGGGCCGCGGCCGCGCACCGACCGGCGGCCCTTCTTCCAGCTGGGGGCATTCGGCCCCCGGAAATCGATCCTGGTGAACATCTGCTGGCCGAGTTCGGCGTTGAGCCGGGCCACCAGCTTCGACGCGGAGAACTTCATCCCTGAGGCCCACGACGTCGAATCGCACTGCACCACCAAGACACCCTCGTCGAAGGACACCGGCCGGGAATGCTCGGCATTGACCTGACCCACCAGACGCGGCCAGGAACGCAAGACTGTCGACACCGAAATCCGGCGCCGCCAGCCGCGCTCGGCGCTCACATTACGCAGCACAGCACCCAGCAGCTGCGGATCCCTATCGTCGGGGCCGGGGCCCGAGCGACGCTCGATGCCGTCTCGACGGTAGCAGCGACGCGGCGGCACCTGTGGGGTCGCGCCGCGGGTGCCCACCACGCGTCGGGTAACTTCGCTGGCCAGCTCCAGGCCCGTCGGATCGTAGGAATCCTCACTCACCGGCCACCACCTCCTCCACGCTACCCGCCTCGACGCGGAAACGTCGCTGTGCGGCAAAGTCTGGCACGTCAGCGCCCACCGCCGCGGTGATGAGCACCTGCTCGGCCCCGGCGACAACATCGGCCAGCCGCAGCCGGCGATGCGTGTCGAGCTCGGCGAACACGTCGTCGAGCACCAGCACCGGTTCGGTGCCGTCGGCGCGGACCAGCTCGAAACCGCCCAGGCGAAGCGCCAACGCCAGCGACCACGACTCGCCGTGTGAGGCATAGCCCTTGGCAGGCAGCTCCCCGATCGCCAGGGCGACGTCGTCGCGGTGCGGCCCCACCAGGGTCACCCCGCGGGCAAGCTCATCGCCCCGGCTGGATTCCAGGGCTGCCAGCAGCCGGGCCCGGAGCTCACTGCGCACATCCTCGCTGTCCCCCGCCCCCGTCACATCCAGCGATGAACGATAGGTGGCGCTGACGGCGTTATTGACCGGGGCGATCGTCTCGTAGGCGCGCTGCACGTGGGGCACCACGTCGGCCAGGGTGTCTAGGCGCGCGTGCAGCAGCTCGGCACCCATGTCCGCCAGCTGCTCATTCCACACCGTTAGGGTGGATTCCTCGTCGGCGCCGCCGGAGCGCAGGCTGCGCCCCGACATCGACTTCAGCAACGCGTTTCGCTGCTTGAGGATCTTGTCGTAGTCCTGCCTGACCCCCGACATCCGCGGCCACCGGGTGGTGACCAGCGAATCCAGCCAGGCCCGGCGGTCGCTAGGATCGCCGCGCACTATCGCCAGATCCACCGGCGAGAACACCACTGTGCGCAGGGCCCCGATCAGATCCCGGGGCCTGCTCAGTGGGGCCCGGTTGAGCCGGGCGAGGTTGGAACGTCCGTTGGCCACCTCCAACTCGACGGTGATCAGCCGCGGATCTTCGAGCGCGGCCTGGACCCTGGCGCGCAGAATCGCCGAGGCGGCCCCCACCCGGATCAGCGGGGCCGTCGCCGAGACCCGGTGCGAGGACATCGTCGAGAGATACTCCACCGCCTCCACCAGATTCGTCTTTCCCTGGCCGTTGGCCCCGACGAACACGTTGACCCCCGCCGTCAGCGGCACGCTGGCCTGCTCATAGTTGCGAAAATCGGTCAAAGACAGCTCGGTGACAAACATCAGTGCTGGTCACGGCCCGGTCGGTCGGCGGGGATCCGCGCTGCGGGAGCCACTAGTTGGGCAGGCGCATCAGCATGATCACGTGGCGGTAATCGAGCAGCTGCTCGCCGTCGATGCTTTCCATGCCGGTGATCAGGCAGGGCTTGCCCGGCTGGGTGAACGCGAAGTGTGCCACCGGGGCGTCGAGCGCGTTGAGCGCGTCGAGCAGGTACTGCGGGTTGAACCCGGCCGCTGTGATGGACTGCTCGTCGGTGGTGACATCCACCTCGGCGGAGATGGCCTCGGATGCCTGGGCCTGATCGCCGGTGGCGGCCTCCAAGGCTATGTTGTCCTCGTTGATCCACATCCGCAGCGGTGTGTTGCGTTCGGCCACCAGCGAGACCCGGCGTACCGCAGCCAGCAGATCGGCGGTATCGACGCGGACCGCGACGGTGGCGTCGACGTCCATGAGATGGCGCACCCGCGGGAATGTCTGGTTGAGCAGGCGTGTGGTGGCTTCGCGGGTGCCCTTGGGGCCCTGACCAACGAAGCCGACGATTCCCTCACCCTCGGATTCGGTGGTCGACAGCGAGATGGTGACGCTCTGCCCACCAGACAACGATTTAGCGGTCTCCGACAACACCCGCCCGGGTACCAGGACCGCGCCCTCGACCGATTGGGTCGTGGGGGTCCAGGTGATCTCCTTGAGCGCCATGCGGTAGCGATCGGTGGCCAACAGCGAGAGCTGGTCACCGACGATCTCGACGCGGACCCCGGTGAACACGTTGAGCAACTCGTCGCGTCCGGCAGCGACGACCACCTGCGCCACCGCCTTCTCGAACGCGGGGGCCGCGACCTCACCGGTCTGAGAGGGCATGTCAGGCAGGCTCGGGTAATCCTCCACCGGCAGGGTCTGCAGCGTGAACCGTGCCGAGCCGCAGGTCAGCTCCACCTTGGCGTGGTCGGCGACAAGATCCACCGGCTTATTGGGCAGCGAGCGGGCGATTTCGGCCAGCAACTTACCCGAGACCAGTGAGGTGCCCTCGTCGCTGATCTCCGCCGGGAGCGTCACCTTGGCCGAGGTGGTGGAGTCGAAGCTGGACAGCGTCAGGTCATCGCCGCTGGCCTCCAGCAGCAACCCCGCCAGGATGGGCGCTGTAGGACGATTCGGCAGGCTGCGGGCCACCCATGCGACGGCGTCGGCCAGAGCGTCTCGCTCGACACGGATCTTCACTTTGTTCCCTTCGGCCCAACGGATATTTCCAGGTCACGTCGCCGTGATGCAATTGTGCGTCAGCATACCTGTAACCGCATCGCGCCACCCGGCGGCGTGCCAGAGGAAGGCTACTCGACAGCCAGCGCCGCCAGGGTGTTCATCCTGGCGGCGCGTCGGGCCGGGAGGATGGCGGCCAGAACTCCGAACCCGCCGGCGGCGACGAGGAACAACGCCAACTGGGTCCAGGGAATCGCGAGCCGGTCGATGCCGGTATCTGCCAGCAGCCGCACGATTGCCCAGCCGAATCCCAGGCTCAGCGCCAACCCGAGGCTGGACCCCAGGGCCGCGACGATGACAGATTCCAGCGTGATCATGCGCCGCAGCTGGCCGCGGGTCAGCCCTACCGCGCGCAGCAGCCCGATCTCGCGGGTGCGTTCCATGATCGACAACCCCAACGTGTTGACGATCCCTAGCACCGAGATGGTGATCGCCAACCCCAGCAACCCGTAGATGACGGCGAACACAAGATCGAATTGGGCCACCTGCTGATCGGCCAGCTCCTGATTGTTGGTGACCACGACGGTGGGCAGCGCGTCGACGGCCTCGTCGAGCCCGGCGCGGACCTCGCTCAGGTCGGCCTGGTCGGCCACCTTCACCGCGACTGTGGTGACCAGAGAATCATCGCCCAGCTGGGAGTAGTCGTCCCAGGTGACAACTATGTCGCCGAGCCGACTGGAGGCATCGTTGTCGAGGATGCCGCTGACCAGCAGCTCCATAGTGCCGCCGTCGAGAGTGGGCAGATCGAACACAGTGCCCATGGGCAGGTCGAGAGCCTGAGAGGTTTCGTAGGTCAGCACCGCGGATCCGGGGCTGAGTTGCCCGGCCAGCAGCGAGACGCCCAGGCCGTCGGTCAGGGATGCTGGGGTCGTGCCGCCCAGGGCGAAGGTTTCACCCTCGTAGCTGGTTTCCCCGGTGCCCGACCACCACACCTGCTCGACACCGGGCACTGCCTGCGCGTCGGTGACTACCTGGCTGGTGAAGGGCCGGAAGTCCACCGGGGAGATCACGAAATCGCCGCGCTGATCCTCGGTGATCCCGGCCCGGATCGAGGTGGTGGTGGAGTTGGCGATGATTGCGACAGTGCCCACCAACGAGAGCCCGATCATGAGGGTGGCCGCGGTCGCGGCGGTGCGGCCGGGCTGGCGGCGGGCGTTGAGTGAGGCGAGCGTGCCGACGTGACGGAACAACAGCCGGTAGATCCCCCCGAACACCCAAATCAGCGGGCGGCCGATGATCGCCGCGGACAGCACTGCCCCCACCAGGATCATGGCGCACCCGAGACCGGCCCACGCCAGGGGTATCGGCACATCCAGCCAGAGCCCGCACACGGCGGCACCGGCGCCGATCTCGATCATCGCGATCCCGGCATAGGCCGCTGCGCTGACCTTCACGGGGCCGGCCCCCGCCGCTATCGACATCGCCTCCACCGGGCGGGTCGCCGAGGCGCGACGGGCCGGGAGATGGGCCGCGACAATAGTGATGACTAGGCCCACCGCGTAAGAGACCAGGATTGCTTCCACGGTCAGCGTGGGTGCGGAGGTGCCCAGCTCAATCCCGAAGAAGGTCAGCGCGATACTGATCGCCCAGGCCAGCAGGTAGCCGACGGCGATCCCAAGGCTCGCGCCGACCAGGCCCACCACCCCGGCCTCGAAGAGCACCGAATTGCGCACCTGGGAGCGCCGCGCTCCCAGGGCCCGAAAGAGGGCGAGTTCGCGGCTGCGTTGGGCCACCAGGATCGAGAATGTGTTGAGGATCAGCAACGACGCCACCACCAGCGCGATACCGGCGAAGATCAGCAGGAAGGTGTTGACCAGGCCGAGTCCCACTTCCAGCACGTCGGCGAAGACCTCGGCCCGTTCCTGCCCGGTCTCGGCGATCAGCCCGGCCGGGAGTAGCTGGTTGACAGCGTCGGCGACCTCGTCGGGATCGGCCTGGCCGGTGGTGATCCAGGCCCCGGTGTAGCCGGGGGCGCCGTCGAGGATGAGATCGCGGGCCTCGGCGAGGGTGAAGAACAGGTAGCTGGCGCCCGCGGTAGCCCCGGCACCGTAGGTGGCGGTCCCGGAGATCGTGTAGGTCTGGGTTCCGCCGCTGGGGGTGTAGACGTCGATCTGGTCACCGACCACATAGCCGCCGCGTTCCAATGTGGTGGGGTCGATCGCAACCTCGGAGTCGGTGGCGGGGGCTGCGCCGTCGATGATGTGGGGGCCCTCCTGGCCGCCGACGGCGGGAAGCTCGTGCCACGAGGTGCCGATGCCGGGTGCCCCGGCGAGGTTGAGGATCGATCCGTCGGGATCCAATGGGTACAGATTAGCCGCGCTGACCAGCCCGGCGCTGTCGTCCACGCCCGCAGTGGCGATGATCTGTTGGTAGACCTGCTCGTCCATCGTGGGGGTGGCCGCGGCGGCGGCATCCGGATCTGCCCGTACATTCACGTCGGCGACGGCGCTGGTGAGGATGGCGTTGAAGCTCTCCGAGAGCAGGTTAGTGAAGATCAGCGAGCCGGAGACCAGAGCGATGCCGAGTACCACGCTGAGCGCGCTGAGCAGCAGCCGCACCTTGCGCCTGATCAGCGACCTCCACGCAGCACGCAGCACAACTAGACCTGAATCGCGCGGCGCGGTGAGGTGATCTGGAGTTCGTCGTCGGGTTCGGCGGCGGGGGTGGTCCAGCCAGCCTCGGCGGGTTCGTCGTGGCGGGGATAGATCCGGGCCATGGCGCGCAGCAGGTGTTCGCGTCCGGTGTTGCGGGTTTCCTCGACGATCCGGCCGTCGGAGAGGAACACTGCCCGGTCGGCGTAGCTGGCAGCCACGGCGTCGTGGGTGACCATGACGACCGTCTGGCCGAACTCGTCGACGCTGCGGCGCAGGAAGCTGAGGACCTCGTGCGCCGAGGTGGAGTCGAGGTTGCCGGTGGGCTCGTCGCCGAAAACTATCTCGGGCCGGTTCATCAGCGCCCGGGCGCACGCGACGCGCTGTTGTTGACCGCCGGAAAGCTGCGAGGGTTTGTGGGTGAGGCGATCGCCGAGGGCCAGGACGTCCACGACGCGGTCGAACCATTCGCGATCCACCTTGCGTCCGGCGATGGCCAGCGGCAACACGATGTTCTCGCGCGCGGTCAGCGTCGGCACCAGGTTGAAGGCCTGAAAGATGAACCCGATCCGATCGCGGCGCAGCTTGGTCAGCGGGGTGTCTTTGAGGGAGGCGACGTCGGTATCGCCGAGGAGGACAGTCCCGGAGGTGGGGCTATCCAGCGCGGCCATGAGGTGCATGAGGGTGGATTTACCGGAGCCGGAGGGTCCCATGATGGCGGTGAACTCGGCGACGGCAACGTCGAAATCAACACCGTCGAGAGCCGTCACTGCAGCGTCGCCGGTGCCGTAGATCTTGGTCAACGCCAGAGCGCGGGCAGCCATCGTCACGTATCTCACGCTACCAGCGGGCGCCGGGAGGCACGGGTGAGTGCCGCAGCGGGCCTCTTGGGAACGAAACTTGTGATTCGATCCGGCCGGGTCTCCCCGCGCTGTGGGGCGTGAGTTTGAGTTTCATCTCTAGCTAAGTACTAGTTCTAGTAGTAGCGGGTGTGGAAACCGTGGATATCTTGTGTTTGGGCTGGTGGGGCCAGAAACGGGGGTGTGGATGAGCGTCCCGATCCAGGTGAATTACACGTGGAGGATTTGTGGGCAGCCGTGGGGTGGCCCGAGCCGCCCACAGGCTGTCCACAGGTCCTGTGGAACACTCAGCCAGGCGTGGACGTCCGCGCCCGGGCCCACGTCGGTCGCGGCGCAGGGCATGGCATCGCCCCACCGCGGCCCGCGGTCGATTGCCAGACCACGGCCGTGATGGGAGCTGGTGTGTGGCTGGGAATTGATGCCTTGAGGGGGGTGTGCCGCGCGGGGATGCTGGCCTGGCCTCACGCGAGCAGCGGCGGGCCGGAGGTGAGGGGGGCGAGGGTGCTGCTGGAGGCGGGCTTAGCGCTGCTTGACCAGGTTGGTCAGTTCGCTGACCTGGTTGAAAAGTTCGCGGTCCTTGCCCATCTTGTCGTTGATCTTGCGCACTGAGTGCAGCACCGTGGTGTGGTCGCGGCCGCCGAATCTGGCGCCGATCTTGGGCAGCGACAAGTCAGTGAGTTCGCGGCACAGGTACATGGCGATCTGGCGAGCCGAGGCGATGGTGGCCACGCGGCTGGCGCTGGTGAGGTCCTCGATGTCGATATTGAAGTATCGCGAAGTCTGTTCCATGATCGTCTCAGCGTCGACCTTGACCTGATCGCTCATCGGAACCAGGTCCCGCAAGACGTTCTCGGTTAGGTCGAGGTCGATCTCTTGCTGGTTGAGGCTGGCCAGGGCCGCCACGCGGGTGAGGGCGCCTTCGAGTTCGCGGATGTTGGTGGTGATCTTCGAAGCGATGAGTTCCAGTACCTGCGTGCCGGCGGTGAGGCGCTGGTTGGAGGCCTTCTTACGCAGGATCGCGATCCTGGTTTCGAGGTCGGGGGGTTGGATGTCGGTCATCAACCCCCATTCGAAGCGCGATCGCAAGCGCGGTTCCAGCGCCTCGAGCAACTTGGGTGGCCGATCGGAGGTCATCACGATCTGCTTTTGGGAGTTGTGCAGGGTGTTGAAGGTGTGGAAGAACTCCTCCTGGGTCTGAATCTTCGCCTCGAGGAACTGGATGTCGTCGACCAGCAGGATGTCCACGTCGCGGTAGGAGCGGCGGAACTCGTTGGTGCGGTTGTCGGAGATGGCGTTGATGAAGTCGTTGGTGAGTTCTTCGGTCGAGACGTACTTCACCCGCAGGTGCTCGTAGTAGGCGGCGACGTAGTGGCCGATCGCATGGAGCAGGTGGGTCTTTCCGAGCCCCGAGGCGCCATAGATCATCAACGGGTTGTACGACTTGCCGGGCTGCTCGGCGACCGCAGCGGCGGCGGCGTGGGCGAAGCGGTTGGAGGATCCGGCGACGAATGATTCGAATGTGTAGCGAGGATTGAGGCGGACCTCGACTGTGGTGGAGCGGGTGAGAGCGTTGGGGCGGTGCTCGGCCGAGGGTTCGGCGTTGGCTGGTTCGGCGGTTTCGATCACCAGCGTCGGATCGATCATCACCGCCAGGTGCGTGGCGCGGTCATTGATTTCGCTGAGACGACGCTCCAACTCGGAGCGAAGCTTGGTCTCGATGCGCTCGCGAGTGGTTTCGTCGCTGACGGCTAGCATGAGCGTGCTGCCGTGCATGGCTAGCGGGCGGGTGCGTCTGAGCCAGGCCCGGGTGGGGATATCCGCAGCATCTATTACTTGAGCCCAGACCTGGTCGAGATCGGACATGGGCGTGTCGGTCAACTGCTCTGCCCCCTGACTAGGGTTGATACCCACATCCGCCGGTTAGTCCACATACTTATCCACACCAGGGTACAAGTCCCCCTGGGGTGGTGGGAATCGGCTCTCCCTGTGGAAAAGCTCTCTACGTAAGAACCGAAGGTAGTGCCCGCGAGGCCGAGGCGCAACCGTCGGTGTATAGGTTTCTCGGCGTGTCGACTGGACTACATTGATGTAATTTGCTGTATGTGCACCCGGGCGTTTTGTCGTCAGCCCGGCTGCCGCGTATCGTTGGACAGTCGCCGCCCAGGCGCGGCATTGGTCAGTACTGTCACACACCGGTTTGAGGGTCCCCATGAGCAAGCGCACGTTTCAGCCGAGCAACCGTCGGCGCAGTCGCACCCACGGTTTTCGTTCCCGCATGCGCACCCGAGCGGGCCGAGCGATCCTGAGCGCACGTCGGCGCAAGGGTCGCGTCGAACTGGCCGGCTGACCCAGCCTCGTGCTGCCGGCCGATCATCGGCTGCGCCGTTCGCAGGATTTCACCCGAACGGTCCGACGCGGGTCCTCGGCTGGCACACCCACGGTAGTGGTCCACGTCGTCGAGCGAACCCAACCACCTGGCCCCGGCCGGGTGGGGTTTGTCGTGTCGAAGGCGGTGGGCAATGCGGTGGCTCGCAACCGGGTGAAACGACGGCTACGCCACGGGGTGCGTGAGCTCGGCGTGCCTGAGGCCACCGACATAGTGGTGCGGGCACTGCCCGCCTCCGGGCGGGAGCCCCAGCGGCTCATGGCCGACCTGAACTCGGCCTGGCAGCGCGCTCAGCTTCGGGGCACGTCGTGTTGAAGTACCCGATGATCTGGTTCGTCAAGGCCTGGCGCGCCGTGATCTCTCCCCTGTACGGGGATGTTTGCAAATATCATCCATCGTGCTCGGCCTACGGGCTCAAGGCACTCGAAACTCACGGAGCGATCCGCGGCGCCCGGCTGACGATCTGGCGGATCCTTCGATGCAACCCTTGGTCCGCGGGCGGGGTTGACTATGTACCTGGCACTCCGGAGGCCGAGGCCTGGGAGCGTGAACAGAAGTTGGACAAACTCCAGCCGGAGTGACTCGGAGGTCGCCTTGTGATTGAACTACTGCTGCCGCTGTCGATCTGGGACAGCATCTACGGCGCGCTATCGACGATGATGCAGCCGTTGTACTGGGCCGTCTCCGGCGTGCTGTACTTTTTCCACAACCTATTGACGCCGGTCTTTGGGGCCGACTCCGGGCTGACGTGGGCGCTGTCGATTGTGCTGCTGACTGTGTTCATCCGCACTCTGCTGATCCCGCTGTTTGTCAAGCAGATCAACTCGTCGCGCAACATGCAGCTCATCCAGCCCAAGGTGCAGGAGCTGCAGAAGAAGTACGCCACTGACCGGCAAAAGCTCGGCGAAGAGACCATGGAGCTGTACAAGAAGGAGGGCGTCAGCCCGTTCGCTTCCTGCCTGCCGCTGCTGCTGCAGATGCCGATCTTCCTCGCACTGTTCCGTGTGCTCGAAGGTGTCTCCTCCGGATCGATCCGGGGCTACTGGTTCAAAGAGAACCCCGACCTAGTTTATTCGCTGCAGCACGCCGAGTTGCTGGGCGCAGGACTGGCAGACCGAGTGTTCCCTTTCACGCCGTTCGGTGCCACGCAGATCATGGGCATAGTTCTGGTGGTGCTGATGGTGGGCACTTTGTTCATCACGCAGCTGCAACTGATGCGCAAAAACATGCCGCCGGAGGCGCTCAACGGTCCGATGGCACAGCAACAGCGGATGATGCTGTACATGTTCCCGCTGATCATGGCGTTCTCGTCCATGGTGCTGCCGATCGGTGTGTTGATCTACTGGCTGACCACCAACCTGTGGACAATGGTCCAGCAAGGAATCCTCATCTACAACAACCCGGCGCCGAACACCCCTGCCTACGTTGACTGGGAGGAGCGGATGCGTTCCCGCGGTAAGGACCCCGAGGCGATCATGGCGGCCCGGGCCGCCAAGCGTCGCCGCACCGCCGATGCACCGGCCAGCACCAGGCGTGTCGGCGGGGCCGCCACCGAAGGGGGCACGGGCACCACCCAGGTATCCCGGCAGCAGGTGGCCCGGCAAACCGTGAAATCCAGCGACAACACAGGTCGTCGCCAACCCAAGTCGCAGTCCCGCGCTGCGCGTAAAAAGAAGTAGCGAGCAAGGACACCGTGATGACAGACGCCACACCCTCGCAGGAAACCACTCTCGGATCGGGGGCCGAGGCCCTGCTGGCCGAGGGAGATCTCGTCGCCGACTATCTGGAGGAGCTCCTCGATATCGCCGATCTCGACGGCGACATCGAGAACACAGTTGCCAATGGCCGGGCGCACATCTCTATCGACACCGAATCGGAGCTGCTGGTCGGCAAGGACGGTGAGGTCCTCGAAGCCTTGCAGGAGTTGTCTCGTCTCGCGGTGATGACCGAGACCGGCAATCGCTCTCGGCTCATGCTCGACGTGGCCGGGTACCGGGAACGGCGTCGGCAGGAACTCGTGGCCATCGCCAAGGACGCCATCGCCGAGGTGGGGGACTCTGGCGAGCCGGTGCGGCTGGCCCCGCTGAACGCCTTCGAGCGCAAGGTGGTGCACGATCAGGTGGCCGCGGCAGGGTTGGTGAGTGAGTCCGAGGGTGAGCCGCCGAACCGGCGGGTGGTTGTCCGCCCCGCGTGAACGACCAAGAGGCTCACAAAGCCGTTGTGGCGGCGTATCCGCAAAGCGGGAAAGCGCTAGAGCGTTATGTCGACTTATTGGCCTCGGAGGGGATCAGCCGCGGATTGATCGGCCCCCGGGAGGGAGATCGGTTGTGGACACGGCACATCGCGAATTCGGTGGGGCTGGCGCCACTGCTGGGCCAAGGGGAGGATGTCGCTGATATCGGTTCGGGCGCCGGGCTGCCAGGTATCCCGCTGGCGCTGGTGCGCCCGGATCTGCGTCTGGCCCTGGTGGAACCGTTGCTGCGGCGCTCGGTGTTCCTCGCCGAGGCCATCGAGCACCTGGGCTTGGGCGATCGGGTCCGGGTGATCCGAGCCAGAGCAGAAGATGTTGACCTAGCTGCCGACACTGTCACGGCGCGCGCGGTGGCCTCGCTGGCCAAGCTGATCGGCTGGACTCGCCCGATCTGGCGCGGTGGCAGGCTGCTGGCGCTCAAGGGTCAATCGGCAGAATCCGAGGTGGTGGCCGCGGAGGGGCTGCTGACCAGGCATGGGCTGAGTGCCCATGTGTTGGAGGTCGGCCTCGGTGGGGGGCTGGAAGGTACTCGAGTGATCGAGGTACGTTTCGCCTAGCCGCGCCGACCACCCCGGCAGGTGATCACGACGCGCCGACGGGCATGTGGGTAGCCGAAGGGCTGGGCACTGAATCTGGGTACCGTGCCGGGGAGAGCGTTGTGGGGGATGGCCGGTCCGGCGGGCCTTAGCCCGGCGAGGAATTGGTGGACGTCGCGACGTCGCGCCTCACTATTGTTCGCCCGTTGAGCACAATCGTACTTCATCTTGTGGGAAACGTCGGTGGTCGGACGCACCGAGCAGGGTTCGGTTGAAGCGCCCCGGGGTCGTGCTGGTCGATCGCCGGACCCGAACCAGTGCCCTGTGGGCGGCATCGGGAGGAGGGGGGTGGCGATGATGGGCGAACCGCAACCAACCACCGGCCAGGCGTCGGAGCGGGCCGGTGGCGCAGTGGAGCCGTGAGCGATGAGACCAGGGCCACATTGGCCGATCGCGACGTCGTGCCGCGAGCCAGCGGCCTGGCTGAGCCGAGGCGGGAGTGGGGTGAGCTCAGCGAGGCACCGGGGTCGGGGATGCCGGCCGGGTACTCGAGCGCCGACCGTGGATGTGCCAGTGCCTGCCTGTGGTCGATGGGCAAGCTGATCCGTGGTTCGGGGGTTCCCGGCCGGTCGGGGCGCCGTGGGGTCGGCGAGGATGGGGCTTCCGGGGATGATGCCGAGCCGCTCGGGCCGCGCGGCTCAATGGGTGACCGGTGGTGGGTCATTGGCGAGGTGCCTGGTGCTCATCTGGTGTTGCGGGCCGAAACGGCGGGGTGAGGTGAGCCTGGAGCTTCAACCGTGAGGGGACGGCTCGTGGGGCCGGGTGCTCGGCGCGCGCTCCGCGGGCGCGGGGGGCGGGTGAGGGTGACTGCCGCGGGCGGATCGGGTCAGCCATTCTCACGATGGAAACGTCCGGTGGCGCGTCATCGTGGTGAGGGACTCGGGCCTGGAGTGTGGCGAGGTGCCGCGGCTGGGCGCGGTACCTGCCATTGGTGGCGATGGCGGGTGTGGTGGGGGGAGGTGTGTGCCGGGCGCGGAGGCCGGGGCGCACGAGTGTCCAGAGGACCGAGGCAGTGCCGCGGGCGGCGGGGGCAGGGCGGGGGCTCGGGGTGAGGGGCACTAAGACGCGCGTGGTGGCGGAGAGGGTTCGGGGGAGTGGGCTCCGCGGGGGCGCGCGGATGTGTGTGGGCTGGGTGGCGTGGCCTGAAGGGCGTGAGCGGCGGTGGGTTTGGGAGGCGTCGGCTGTCGTGGCGCGAACCTTCCTGCGGTCATAGATGGGCCGGGCGGGGTTAACTGGGGGGTGCGACGTGGGGCTGGACTTCCGGGGAATGGGGCGCCGGGGCTACCGCGGCGGCTACCGGTGTTCGGGAGGTGTGGAGCGTGGCGCGAGGTGTCGACGGGCCATGGGGGGTTCGGCGGTGCCCGGCGAGTCCGGGCTGATGCGCGGCGGTGTGGGAGTGGTGGCGGGGTACGGCTGTGTCGAATTGGTACGCCGGGGCGCGAGGGGAAGGGGGCGTTTCACGTGAAACGGGGGTGCGGTGGGGTCGCAGAGTCCCTGTAGAGTGTTCATCGCTGCTGACACGGAGGACTTGATGGCGCTCTTTTTCCGAAAACCCAAGAACAAGGAGATCTGGAAGGATCACGACAACGTTTCACGTGAAACGGCGATCCGGGTGCCCCCGGGAGCGCGTCGAGCCGCGTTCGACCGGGCTGACGATGACTGGTCTACCGAAGATGAGTACGGCACCGAGTATGCGGGGGACCCGGCGATCCCCACCCTGCCGCGGCCGGTGAGTCCGCGTGTGTTCGTCGTCGTGAACCAGAAGGGTGGCGTGGGGAAGACCACTACCACGGTGAACATCGCGACGTCCCTGGCGCTGGGTGGGCTCAATGTGTTGGTCATCGACATCGATCCCCAGGGCAACGCGTCCACCGCGCTGGCCGTTGATCACAATCAAGACACGCCAGGAACCTACGAGGTGTTGCTGGAGGGCACTCCTATCGCTGAGGTGGTGACGCAATCTCCGCATGCCAGCACGCTCCACGTGGTTCCGGCGACGCTCAACCTGGCCACCGCAGAGTTGGAGCTCGTGGCTGAAAGTGGCCGCGAAGTGCGGTTGAAGCGTGCCCTGGCCGCATATCTGGAGGAATCGGCCGCAGACTACGTCTTCATCGATTGCCCGCCCTCGCTGGGATTGCTGACCCTCAACGCTCTGGTGGCGGGAAACGAGATCCTGGTGCCCATCCAGACTGAGTACTACGCCCTCGAGGGGGTCTCGCAGCTGGTGCGTACCATCAACAAGGTGAAGGGAAACCTCAACGACACCCTGCAGCTCACCACTGTGTTGCTCACCATGTACGACGGCCGCAACAATCTGGCCCACGAGGTGGCGCGGGAGGTTCGCGGGCACTTCCCCACGGAAACCCTCGAGGTGGAGATCCCGCGCTCGGTGCGGGTGGCTGAGGCGCCGAGCTATGGCCAGTCAGTCATCACCTACCAACCCAAATCGCCCGGGGCCATTGCCTACCTACAGGCAGCCGAGGAGATCGCCCGGGCAGCACACATAGAGGAGGACTGATATGGCCGCCAAGCATGTCGGGCTGGGGCGAGGACTGGGGGACTTGTTCGCCAGCACTGACGACACCAAGGAAGCCAAGCCACTGGCCGACGGCACAACGTTCGAGGAACTTCCCCTCGATCGGATCGTTGCCAATGCCAAACAGCCCCGCACGGTCTTCGACGAGGACGCACTGGCCGAGCTCGTCGGTTCCATCAGCGAGGTCGGGGTGCTGCAGCCCATCGTGGTGCGGCGGATCGGAGCCACCAAATACGAGCTGGTCATGGGAGAGCGGCGCTTCCGCGCCAGCCACGAGGCCGGGCTCACAACGATACCCGCTATCGTTCGCGGCACCGCCGACGACGCAATGCTCCGCGACGCACTGCTGGAGAACCTCCACCGTGCCGACCTCAACCCCCTCGAAGAAGCCCGGGCCTACCAGCAGCTCCTCGACGAGCTCGGCTGCAGTAAGGAAGAACTGGCCACCAGAATCCAGCGCAGCCGACCCCAGATCTCCAACACGCTGCGCCTGCTCAACCTGCCACTGAGCGTGCAGCGTAAGGTCGCCGCGGGCACCCTGTCCTCCGGTCACGCCCGCGCCCTCCTGGGGCTACCCGACCAGGCGGCGATGGAGTTCCTCGCCGAGCGGATCATCGCCGAGGGCCTCTCAGTGCGCAGCACCGAGGAGATCGTCGCCATCGGCGAGGCGGGCCCCGCCGCCCGCGGACCCCGCACCCCCCGGACCCCCAGCCAGCGAGAACGGGCCCTGGCCAGCGACCTCAGTGACCGCTTCGACACCCGGGTCAAGGTCAACCTCGGCCGGCACAAGGGCAAGATCACCATCGAGTTCGCCACCGACGAGGACCTCGACCGCATCATGGCACTCATGCCCGACACGCTATAGCCATGCACCCATATAACTCTTTAGCGCTTTAGCCCTTTGTCGATAATTTCCACGCGATAGGCTCAACCAGTGAACGACGAGCACCCCGGAATCGAACCCGACGACGTCCCAGGCGTGAAGGCCGCGCTGACCCGCTACCGCGTTATGGCATGGATCGTCGGCACCCTCCTGGTGGTCCTCGTGCTGGTCGGGATGCCCCTGAAGTACCTCGCAGGCAACGACACAGTGGTCACCCTCACCGGCATGCCACACGGCTGGCTGTACATGGTGCTGCTCATCACCGCTTACGATCTCAGCCGACGCATCGGCTGGTCCCTCACGTGGGTCCTCGCGATCATGGCCGCCGGAACCATCCCCTTCCTATCCTTTGTCGCCGAGCACTTCGCCACCAAGGACGTCCGCGCCAGATTGGCCGCCGCCACCACCCCGCCGACCGCGGAATCCGCGCTGGACTAGGCACCCCAGCGCTCCTGACGCCCCCCCACTCGCACCAGTGACATGCGGCAACCGGCCGCGCCCGACCCAGGTAGCCACGCAGCGCAGGTGGGCGCGCCTGGCCCCGCCCAGGCGGCCGGTGGAGCTGGAATATCGACCAGGCGCCGCGCGGCTGCCCCACCGAGCACCAGATAGAGCCTCACCCGGGCGTCGAGTCAGGCCGCGGGGGTGACCTGCCGGGGGCTGCCCATTTGCCGGGCGGTGATGACGCTGAAGGCGATGGCGGCTCCCGCGAAGACCCACCACTGGATCGCGTAGCCCTCATGCATAGCGGTGCCGCCCCCCTCCGGGAGCTGCACCGGGGCCGAGGCCAAACCGGTGCCTAGTGGATCGTCCTGCAGCGTCAGATATCCAGCGATCAACGGCTGCGGCCAGGACTGCACAAGCGCCGGCAGCCGCAGCGTCGGCAGCGAACCCTCGGGGGCCGAGGCCGAAACCTGCTCGGTGCCAGCCGCATCCCCTGCCGTGAAAATGCCCTCGATGACCACACTGCCCGACGGCAGTACCGGCTGGCCCTCGGCCGGGTCCCCGGCGCCCAGCACGACCGCGATGTAGCGCCCGTCCTCGAGCCGGAAGGCCTGGGCCAGGCGCATCGGATTCTCGGTTCCCACCCACACGCTGTGGCCCTCGACGAAACTGCCCGTCACCTCGGCGCGGCGGCCGTAGACATCCTCCACAGTGCCGTCCTCGGCGACGTGAGCGGCCAGTTGCACCGCCGGCTCGGCCGCCCGCTGCGCCGCAACATCGGCCATCGAGGTCTGGAATCTCGCCATCTGCCACAGGCCCAGCCCCGCCATCGCAATGGCCACTATCACCCCGCCGAGAATCACTGCCGCCTGCCGCATCCGAAGCGACATCTACCTTCCCCTTGCCAGATCGATCAGCCCCACGAAAACCTCCCCGATCTGCAGCCCCTCGGCCTCGAAGGCCAGCGGCGCCAATGACGTCTCCGTCATGCCGGGGGCCACATTGGCCTCCAGGAACACCGGCTCGCCGTCGCTGACGATCATGTCGGTACGTGATAGGTGCCGCAGCCCCAGATGGCGATGCGCCCCCAGCGCCAACTCCTTAGCCGCTACCAGCACCTCGTCGGACACCTCGGCGGGGGTGATGAACCGTGTGGCGCCAGCCGTGTAGCGCGCCTCGTAGTCGTAGATCCCCGAGGTCGGCCGGATCTCCACCGGTGCCAGCGCCACCGGACCGTCGGCACGATCCACCACTGTCACCGCAAGCTCGGTACCGGTGACAAACTCCTCGATCACCGCGACCGGCCCGTAGGCATAGGCCGCCACCAGCGCCGAGGCCAACGCTTCTGGCTCGTCCACGCGGGCGGTACCCAGGGCCGAGCCAGACCTCGACGGCTTGACCATCAACGGAAAGCCCAGCCGCATGCCGATCCCCGACATCAGCGCCGCGGCGCCCAACTCCCGGAAAATGTCCGACGGGAGCGCTACTTGGCCCGGCGTCCGCAGCCCCACCGCGGCGGCCGTCGACGTCGCGATGGACTTGTCGAAGGTGATCCTGGCCGCCGGGGCGCCGGTGCCGACGAAGGGCACCCCCAGCAGCTGCAGCACCTCGGCCATGGCGCCATCCTCACCCAGCCCGCCGTGCAGCATCGGAATCACCACCGGATCCGGGGCGGAAGAAATCATCCCGACGAGGTCTTGGCCGACGTCGGCCACCACCACCTCGTGCCCCAGCGAACGAAGCGAATGGGCCACCTGCCGACCCGAGCGTAGCGAGACATCGCGTTCGTGGCTCAGCCCCCCAGAGATCACTATCACTGTCATGGCATCCTCCTAGGTTTGATCCGGGCCGGGGCCCGTGGCCCCCCGGCCGGATCGGGATTCCTGCACCCCGAAGATCGAGGCCATTTCGAGCTCGCTGCGCACCACATCGGCGAACCGCTCGACACCGGTGACGATGCGTTCCGGCGGCGGGAAGCAAAACGACAACCGGGCATTCCTGGCCCCCTGATCGTCGGCGTAGAAGGCGCCGCCGGGAACGTAGGCAACCCGGGCCGAGACGGCACGCGGCAGCATGGCCTGCGTGTCGATGCCCTCGGGTAGCGTCACCCACACAAAGAACCCGCCCACTGGCCGGGTCCAGGTGGCGCCGTCGGGCATATTGTCATCCAGCGCCTCCAGCAGCGCATCGCGGCGTTCCCGGTACATGTCACGGTACACATTGATCTGTCCCCGCCAATCCGAGGTCTCCAGGTAGTTGGCGATCGCGAACTGGCTGAACACCGGCGGGCACAGCGTGGCCGACTCCTGCGCCAACACGAGCTTCTCCCGCACCGCGTGCGGCGCCGCCACCCAGCCCACCCGGAACCCGGGCGCGAACGTCTTCGAAAACGAGCCCAGGTAAATCACGTCGGGGTCGATCGAGCGCATCGCGGGCAGCGGCGGACCGTCGAGGGTAAGCAGCCCGTAGGGATTGTCCTCCACCACCAGTACCCCGAACTGGTGACACACCGCCATGATCTCCAGGCGACGCTGCCACGGCTGGGTCACGCCCGAAGGATTGTTGAAGTTGGGGATCGTGTACAGCAGCTTGATCCGCTTTCCCGCTGCCCGCACCGCCAGGATAGTCTCGCGGAGCGCGTCGGGATCCACGCCCTGATCGTTGGTGGGAACGTGGACCACGTCGACCTGGTAGCTGTGGAAAGTGCCTAAGGCCCCCACATAGGAGGGTGACTCGGCCAAGATCACATCCCCCGGGTCGCAGAAGATCCTGGTCACCAGGTCCAGCCCCTGCTGCGAGCCGGCGGTGATGGTGATGTCGTCGGGGTCTGCGGCGATGCCTTCAAGCGCCATGACCTCGCAGATCTTGCTGCGCAGCGTCAGCTCGCCCTGCCCGGAGCCGTACTGCATCACCTGCGTGCCATTGGTGGCGATCATCCGGGCCAGTGACTGGCCAATGTCGTCGAGGGGGAGGTCCTTGATGTTGGGCATGCCGCCCGCCAGCGAGACGATCTCGGGCCGGTTGGCTACCGCGAACA
Organism: Arachnia sp.; assembly: GCA_047972985.1. Taxonomy (GTDB): domain Bacteria; phylum Actinomycetota; class Actinomycetes; order Propionibacteriales; family Propionibacteriaceae; genus Arachnia. The sequence continues at coordinate 24,556 of JBKEBG010000146.1, read as the reverse complement.
GCGCCCGTACCGCCGAGACCTTGAGGCCGTGGGTGCGAAGCGAGTAGCTGTCGACGAAGCGATCAAGCCGGGTGTCGTGTCGTGGTGGGTCAGTACTCACCCCACTACTGTGCCGTACCCGGGCGAGGCCAGGCTAAGAGTTCGCCATTGCGTCGTAAAAATCATCCAGATGTGCTGCTATCTCGGCGTGGGTTTGACCGCTCACCGCCACCACCATGATCGCCGTCTCGTCGCGGATCATCGCGCACACCGGCACCCCATTATCGAGGGACACCCCGCAGGTGGCAGGATCCTCCCCGCCATCATCACCGAGCGCGTCGGGGACCACCTCGACGCCAGCGTCGGCCAGGTAAGCCTCGATGTCTGCCTCGGGGCGAGACAGCAGCAGCAGGATGGTCCTACTTCCATCGGCGTACGAGGCGCGCACCACCTGACGATCCCCGGTATCTTCGTTGGAGATTTCGCCGCGCACCAGATCACCCATCACCTCGGGTGGCTCTAGCGGCCACGCCCCCTCCCCGATGGACACCGACGGCGACGTGGTGGGTTCGGTGGGGGAGGGAGCCGCCAGCATCGCCCCGATCCAGCCGCCGAAGACCAGCAGCAGCGCTGCCCCGACCACACCGCCGATCAGCACCGAGCGCGGGATCGGCGGGACCGGGGTCTCGGGGCCAGAGTTCTCCACGGCACGCGAGGGTGATTCGGGCGTCATCATCCGACGCACCGCCTGCCAGGGCGAGCGCGAAGCCGATGCCGGTGATTGCGGCGTCTCCGGGGAGCCGGCTGAGCGTTGTGGCCGGTCCCCGGCCCGGCCGTGGTGCGGGTCAGACACTGTTACAGCAGATTGTCGATCACCTTCGCCAGCGCCCGCTTCGGCTTGGCTCCGGACAATGATGTGGACACGGCGCCGTCGACGAAGAACTGCAGCGTGGGCAGGCTCAGCACCGCTTGCTGGGCCGCCAGGCCGGCCTCGGCGTTGGTGTCGACCTTCACAAATTTCACCCTGCCCTCATACTCCCGGGACAGTTCCTCCAGGATCGGCGAGATCTGCTTACAAGGCGCGCACCAATCGGCCCAGTAATCCACGACCACGGGGATCGGCGAGCCGATCACCTCATCGGCGAAGGTGGCCTGGGTCACGTCGGACACTGCCATGATATCAACCTCCAATGTCGGGTACCGCCGGGAAGTCTAGCTCCCCGCACCAGGGGCGTCAGAGCGCATCGCTGAGCGCCGCCAGATATGCCTCGGCATCCAGCGCCGCCGCACAGCCCGAACCCGCAGCAGTGATGGCCTGACGATAGGTGTGATCGACCAGGTCCCCGGCGGCGAAGACCCCCGGCAGGTTCGTCTGCGTGGTGCCCTCACCGGTGAGCACATAGCCCTCGGCGTCGAGATCGACCTGGCCCGCGACCAGCCCGGAGCGGGGATCGTGACCGATAGCGATGAAAAGGCCGCTGACCGGCAGTTCGCGGGTGCTCCCGTCGACGGTGTCGGTCAGGGTGAGGCTCGAAACCACGGCGTCCCCGTTGATGCTGGTGACCACTGAGTTCCAGGCCATGTCGATCTTGGGGTTGTTCTCAGCGCGGGCGGCCATGATTGCCGAGGCGCGCAGCTCGGCGCGGCGGTGGATCACAGTGACCGAGGTGCCGAACCTGCTCAGGAATGTGGCCTCCTCGATCGCCGAATCCCCGCCGCCGACGACAGCAATGGCTTTGTCGCGGAAGAAGGCGCCGTCACAGGTGGCGCACCACGACACGCCGCGGCCCGAGAGGCGCTCCTCATCCGGCAGGCCCAGCTTGCGGTACCCCGAGCCCATCGCCAGGATCACGGTGCGGGCCTGCCACACGGTGCCTTCGCCGTCGGTGACCTGCTTGACATCACCGCTCAGATTGGCCTCGACGATGTCGTCGGTGATCAGCTGAGCGCCGAAACGTTCGGCCTGGCGGCGCATCTGATCCATCAGGTCGGGGCCCTGGATGCCGTCGGCGAAACCCGGGAAGTTCTCCACCTCGGTGGTGGTCATCAACGCGCCACCGCCGTCGATGGAGCCCTCGAACACGACAAGGGCGAGGTTGGCCCGCGCCGCGTAGATGGCAGCGGTGTAACCGGCCGGGCCGGAGCCGATGATGATGACGTCAAGGATCGTGTCGGACACGCCTGCTCCTAGGGCACTGTGGTGGGGTGGGTACGGCTGGTTCCCCATGGTAATCACTGAGCAAGGACCGACCCCTATCGATGCTCGGGGTGGCTGAGCGTTACCGACCTGCGGGCCGGCCTTGGGTCGCGAGAGATTAGACTGAAACGCCGTTAGGAGTGTGCCGATGCCCAAGATTGACGCCCCCACCATCGCCGAACACCGGGCGATGGTGCAGGCACGGCTGGTCGACGCGGCCGATGAGATCCTCAGATCCGGTGCACCTGAGCTGCTCACCGCGCACGCCGTGACCGCGGCCGCGGGGATCGCCCGCAACAGCATCTACCGCTACGTCGACAGTGTCGACGACCTGCGCGGGTTGGTCCTGGCGCGCTACCTCCCGGCATGGCTGGACCACGTCGAGAACGCCATGGTGGGGGTGACGGATCCGGAGGAACTCCTGGTGGTGTGGGCCGAGGCGAACCTGCGGGCCTCGACGGTTTCCGGGCACGGCTGGCTGATGAACCTGGGGCGCAATCACTCCCCGACGACGCAGGCCAGCATGGAGCGGGTGCACGGCATGATGCACCAGGTGCCCAACGAGGTGTGGGCCGAGCTGCTGCCCGAACGTGATCAGGCGGCGGTGGCGGCAGCGATGACCCTCGGGCTGCTCGAGACCGGGTTTCGGCTGCTGGAGCGGGGAATCGACGTTGAACAGGTCACCGCCACCACCGGCCAGGCGCTGCGGGGAATGATCGGCGCCCTCACCGGCTGATTCACACGCCGAGGTCCCACGCGGAACAGTCCACCTGACGGGTGGCCCGGTGCGCCGATCCCGCCACCAGTGCGGCATTGCTTTCATCGCTGCGCAGCACCCATTCGCGGGCCGACTGCGCCGAGCGTCCGAAGCTGATGTGCCGTGCGATCAGGCGTTCCACCCGCAGCCCCGGATCCACCGCCACGAACCACGTCTCGTCCAGCAGGTCGGGGATCTGCTGCCACGGGGCCTGCTCCAGCAGCAGGTAGTTTCCCTCCAGCAGCACTATCGAATGCTCGGGGTTCACCGGGATCGCCCCAGCGATCGGCTCCTCGGCTGCGCGGTCGAAGCGCGGCGCGTACACGGTCGGCCCCGGGTGGCGCAGCCGATGCACCAAGGCCACGAACCCGTCGGCGTCGAAGGTGTCGGGGGCCCCCTTGCGGTCGGCGCGGCCCAGGCGTTCCAGCTCGGCCTGGGCCAAGTGGAAACCGTCCATCGGGACCACCACTGCCGCCTCGCCCAACTCCCCGGCCACTGCCGCGGCCAGGGACGACTTCCCCGAGCCGGGGGCGCCGGCGATACCGATCACCGCCCGGGACCCGCCGGCCAGGTCACGGGCGCGGGCGGCGAGCCCGGCGAGGTCGCCTGCCCGGTTCACGCCAACTCCCGCAACACCGCGCGGGCCCCGCGTTCATGCAGCCCGGTCAGGGCCCACTGATATGCCTGGGTGAACGCGGCGTCCTCGATCAGGTCACCGAAGATCTCCCGGCGGGTCAGGAAAGCCAACGGTTCCCGGTGCTGCCGGGCGGCGGCGGCCATGAGCTCTGCCGAGCGGGGGTCGCGCACGTCCAGGTGCGCCCCGGTCTCGTCGACGCCCTCGGCGTAGCGGGCCCAGCTGGCCACGACAGCGGCGGACACGTTGACCTGGCGGCCCGCGTCGAGCTGTGCGCGGGTGCCGGGCAACAGGAACTTGGGGATCCGGTCGGAGGTGTCCTCGCAGATCCGGGTGAGCGGGTCCTTGATCTGGGGATTGCCGAAGCGCTCCAGCACTGTGCGGCCGTATGCGTGGAAGTCGACGGCGGGAATCGGGTCCAGCGTGGGCACGGCCTCCCGGTCGATGTAGCGCAGCAGCATCGCGTTGATGTCCGGGTCGTGCACCGCCTCGTGCACGAAGCTGAGCCCCACCAGCGTCCCGAAGTAGCACAGGGCCTGGTGGACGCCGTTGGCGATCCGCAGCTTCATCAGTTCATAGGGCACCACGTCGTCGACGACCTCGACGCCGACGTCCTCGAAGGGTGGGCGTCCGGCCACGAACTTGTCCTCCAGTACCCACTGCCTGAACGGTTCGCAGGTCACCGGCCACGCGTCGTCGATGCCGTGGGTGGCACGCAGGTAGGCCCGGTCGGCCTCGACGGTGCCGGGGGTGACCCGGTCCACCATCGAATTGGGGAATGTGACGTTGCCGCGGATCCACTCGGCAAGTTCGGGGTCCTTGCGCTGCGCGAACCCGAGGAATGCTGTGGCGGCCACGTGCCCGTTGCCCTGCACGTTGTCGCAGGACATGATGGTCAGCCCGCCGATGCCGGAATCGCGGCGGGCCCGCAGCGCTTCGACGACCAGCCCGAAGGCGCTCCGGCTGGCCCGCGGGGCCGCGAGGTCGGCCAGAACAGCTTCAGACCGGGGAGCGAACTCGCCGGTGTTGTCGTCGACTTCGTAGCCGCCCTCGGTGATCGTCAGCGAGACTATCCCGGTGGCCCGGTCCGCGATGCGCGCGATGACCGCCTCCGGATCGTCGGGGGCGAAGTGGTAGTCGCAGATCGACCCGACCACGCGGCTGCTGAAATCGCCGTCGCTTGCCTTCTCGGTGAGTGTGTACAGGCCGTCTTGGCCAGCCATCACCTGTTTCATGCGAACATCGCCCGGGGTGAGGCCCACCCCGCAGATCGCCCACGAGATTGCCGCGCCGCGCTGCATCAGGTCGTCGAGGTACAGCGCCTGGTGCGCGCGGTGGAAATGCCCCACCCCTAGGTGCACTATCCCTGGGCGCAGCGCTGAGCGATCGTAGCTGGGGCGGGGCACGTCGGCCGGGATCTCGGCCAGGGTCTGGTTGCTGAGTTTCATCGGTGGGCTCCGATCACGGGGTGGACTGGGTAGGTGGCAGGGTGGGTTCCTCGCGCCGGGCCACGCGCCCCGCGAGGGTCATTGCCTCGGTGAGCAGCTGCGCCCACGCGGAGGATGTGGTGGGCCAGCCGGGGGTGTCCAGCTGGCTGAGCAGGACCGCGAACACGCAGTCGCCGCTGCCGGTGGTGTTGACTATCCCGCCCGGCAGGTCGGCGATGGGAACGCGTGCCTGGCCGAAATCGCCAAGGGCAGCGGCACCCTTGGATCCGGCGGTGACTACGATGCTGGCCTGGCTGCGGCGGCGTAGTTCCCGCAGGCCGGCGGCCTCGTCACCAAACAGCACGGTGAGGTCCTGACGGCTCGCCTTGACCAGCGTGGCCCGCTCGGCCAGCGCGAGGAAACCATCACGGTAGGCGCCGCCGGAGATCAGTGAGGCCCGCGCGTTGGCGTCGACTGCCAGTGGGATTCCGAGCTCGGCGACGACCCGCAGCAGGTCGCTGACCTGGCCCTCATCCGACATCGGGAATGAGTTCACAGCCAGCGCCCGGGCGCCGCGGAAGGCCTCGATGGCTGCCGGGGGGTAGGTGTAGCGGCGGCTATGCACCGCCGCGGAGAACTCGAAACTCGGCTCGCCGTCGACGACTGTGGCGGTGGCGACCCCGGTCTCCCGGGCACCTGGCAGGGCCACCACGGGCACCCCCTGCTCCTGGAGTTGGGTGCGCAGCCGACGCCCGGGCTCGTCGGGGGCCACCGGGTAGGCAAGCAGCCTCGGCGTTCCCAGCCGGGCCAGGTCGATGGCGCAGTTCAGCCCGGCCCCACCCGGCGAGGCGCTGGCGGCGCCCCCGGGTGCGACGACGACGTCGATTAGCGCGTCGCTGACGATGACCACCGGGCCGGTCATTGGAATGTTGTGTGGTTGGTTCCCATGGTCTCGGCGGGCACACCACGGATCCGCATCTGGTCGAGCACGATGCTGTCGAGCAGGATGAGTGATGACTGCTCGAAGACAGTGCCGCCGAATTGCAGATGGCTCCCGATGGGCAGACACAGCGCCGCGTCGGCAAGCCGCGCCAGCGGGCTGTCGGGCTGGGTGGTCACCGCCAGCACCGCTGCCCCGGCCCGCTGGGCGATCCCGGCGAAGCTCAGGCTCACCGGGGTGGCCCCGCTACCGGAGATCACCACGAGGGCGTCCCCGGCGCTGATCGACGGCGCGGTGGCCTCACCTACCATGTGGGCCTTCGCGCCCAGGTGCATGAACCGCATCGCTGCCATCTGCGCGATCAGGCCGGATCGTCCCTGTCCGGTGAAGAAGCCGCGGCCGGTGATGCCGAGCTGGTCGAAGTGGCGGGCGAAGGCGTCGTAGCTGGTCTCGTCGAGTGCGGCGGCGACGTCGGCGAGTTCCTGGGTGGCTAGGCGCCACGCAGCCAAGCGAGTCGGTTCGATATCCATGCTGCTTCTCCTTCCGGGTCGGGTGCTGTGGTGATGGCGGAGCCTACGACGACGATGTCGGGGCGGACTCGGCCCACGGCGTCGATGCTGCTGCGGGAGATGCCGCCGGCCAGTGAGACCCGCAAGCCCTCCTGGTGGCGGTGGTGGACCCGTTCGATGTGGGTTTCGTCGCCGCCGCCGGCCTGGCGCAGGTCGGTGGGGGAGTGCACCGCCAGCCACAGCCCGTCGCCGGTGCGCAGCGGCTCCAGCTGGCCTGCGTCGAAGGAGTCGTCGAGGATGGTGTCGAACACGACTGTGGCGCCCCAGCGGGCCGCGACCTGGCATGCCACCTCGCGGGTGGCGGGGCTGGCTTGGGCCAGCACTGTCATCCAGGTCGCACCGGCCCCCAGCACCATCTCCGCCTCCAGCGCGCCGCCGTCGGCGGTCTTGGTGTCGGCGAGGATCACCGCCTCCCCGGCGAGTTCCCGGACAGTGGTGATGGCGCTGAGCCCGAAGCGTTTCAGTAGCGGGGTGCCGACCTCGATGATGTCGACCCACCGGGCAAGCCGCGGTACCAGCGCGAGGTGCTCGGGGGCGTCGAGGGCAAGCTGCAGCAGCATGCCGCCCTGCGGGGGTGTCTGGCTCATGCCACCTCCTCGGTGAATCCGGTGATGACCTTCAACAGCGAATCGGGGGTGTAGGCCGAGGTGGGTCCGTCGGCGACGACGCGGCCCAGCCGCAGCACCACCACCCGATCGGTGACCTCCAGCACGTGCGGCAGCGTGTGGGAGATGAAGATGACGCCCAGGCCGTTCTCCCGGGCCCCTCGCATGACCTTCAGGACCTCTTTGGACTGGCGAGCGCCCAGGTGGTTGGTGGGCTCGTCGAGCAGCACCACCTTGCGGGCCCAGGCCACGGAGCGTCCGATGGCCACCGCCTGGCGTTGCCCGCCGGAGAACTCGTTGACGGTGCGCCCGACCCCGGCGAACCCGATGCCGGCCCGGTCCAGGGCCTGCTTCGCCTCGGCCTGCATTCGTTTCTTGTCGAGGAAGCCGAGCCAGCCGAGTAGCCCGGGACGCACGAGTTCCCGGCCGAGGAATACGTTGCCTGAGACGCTCAGGTCGGGGCACAGGCCAGCGTCCTGGTAGAGGGTCTCCACCCCGGCAGCCAGCGCGTCGTGTGGGGAATCCCAACGGTGCTCGACGCCGTCCATGAGCAGTGAGCCGCTGTCGGGTTGTAGCGCCCCGGACAAGATCTTGACCAGGGTCGATTTCCCGGCGCCGTTGTCGCCGACGAGCCCGACGATCTCACCCGCACGCAGGCCGATGCTGGCGCCCTCGAGAGCTACGACACTTCCGTAAGACTTCGACACGTCGCGTGCTTGGAATACGTAATCCGAGTCAGCCATGTTTCCTGCCTTTCCTGCCGCGCGAGTTCCCCAGCTGTTGGATGCCCACTGCCAGGGCAATCAGCACACCCACGACGACCTCTTGCCAGTACGGTTGCACGCCGATGAGGATGAGTCCGCTGAGCACGGCCGTGGTGATCAGCGCCCCCAATAGTGTGCCGCTCATCTTTCCGCTGCCGCCGACCAGGCTGCTGCCGCCGATGACGACGGCGGCGATCGCGTTGAGTTCGAACCCGGCTCCCGAGGTGGGGGAGCCCGAACCAAGCCGGAAATACACGAATAGCCCAGCCATGGCGGCCATGACCCCGGAGAATATGTAGACCTTGATCAGGTGCCGGTTGACGTTGATGCCGGCTCCGCGGGCCGCGAACGAGTTGGAGCCGATGGCGTAGGTCCAGCGCCCGAATCGGGTCATCTGGAGCACTGCCCAGGCGATGATCAGCACGACGATGGTGATGATGAGGGTGGCGGTGAGCAGCCCGAACAGTTTCGTGGTGCCGATGGCGATGACCTCGCGGGGCCCGCCGGCGATCTGTACCCCGCGGGTCAGCACCAGCGTCATGCCCGCCCCGACGCCCATGGTGGCCAGCGTCGCGATGAAGGGGGCCAGGTTGATTCTGGTCACTAAGAGCCCGTTAATCAGCCCCACGAGGGCGCCCACGGCCAGTGCCGCGACCACGCCCAGGCTGATCGCTACCGCCGGGGATGCGCCGGATTCGGTCAGGCCACGGATGATCAGGGCGGCGCTGACGCCGGTCAGGCCGAGCGTCGAGCCCACCGACAAGTCGATACCCGAGGTGATGATGACATAGGTCTGGCCGATGGCCAGCAGCATCACCGGCGCCCAGTCCTGCAGGATGTTGGCGAATGAGGGCACCGACAAGAACCGTGGGTTCATGACAGTGAAGATCACTATCATCGCGACCAACACGATCAGCAGGATGGTGTCTTGGCGTAGCAGCAGGCCCCGGGCCCTGGCGAGCGGGCCGAAGCCCCTCCCGTCAGGGCCCGCGCCGGTGGTTGGGTTACTCACTGGGGTACTCGAAGCCCTCGGTCTCGGAGTAATTCTCAGCGGTCATGACGACGTTGTCCATGACCACCTCGGTCTCCACGCCCGAGGTGTCACCCTCGATGGCGGCCACTGAGTAGTCCAGAGCCAGCGCCGCCATCTCGCCCGGCTTTTGCGCGATCAGGGCGCTGAACACTCCGTCGTGCAGGTCGGCGACCTGGTTTTCGTAGGCGTCGTAGCCGATGAAGGCGATCTTGCCGACCTTGCCGGCATCACGCAATGCGGCGGCGGTGCCGGTGCCCGAGGTGCCGTCGACGGCGAAGATGCCCTTGAGGTCGGGGTGCTCCAGCAGGATGGTGTTGACCGCGGATGTGGCGGCGGCTGGCTGCGAGTTGGCGTATTCAATGCCCACCAGCTCGATATCGGGGTAGTTGGCCAGCGCCTCCTCGAATCCCTGCTGGCGCAGGGTGTTGGTGGTGGCGGTGGGGGATCCGCTCATCAGGAACACCTTGCCGCTCTCGCCGATCTGCTCCGCAAGGGTTTCCCCAGCCAGGCGGCCACCCTCGATGTTGTCGCCGGTGATGTGTGAGACCAGCCCGCTTTGGTCGGTGACAGTGGTGTCGACGGTGACCACAGGAATCCCGGCGTCGATGGCGGAGTTGACGCTGGGTTGCAGCGCGTCGGGATCTGTGGGGACCACTATGAGCGCGTCGACGTCCTGGGTGATCATCGATTCCACGAACGGGATCTGGGACTGAGGGGAGTACTCATCGGGTGCTCCCTGCCAGATGAGTTCGATGCCGAGTTCCTTGGCGTGCTCCTCGGCGCCGATCTGCATCGCGAGGAAGAAGGGATCCGAGGCGATGCCGGGGACGAAACCGATCGTCAGGGTCTGCCCGTCGCCGCCGGTGGAGGCGCCCGGGGTGGATTCTCCCGTCTCCTGCGAGGGGCTGCAGCCAGCCATCAGGGTGACGGACGCCGCCAGGGCGAGGCCGGTCAGTGTGGTGTTGATTCTTCTCATGAGCCGTACTCCTTCGTGCGGTTGCTGTCCGGCCGGGGCCGAACCGGTGACGCCACAATGCGTCACTGGATAGCACGCTACACAATGCCAAGCGCTTGCGCAATAGCTTGCGCAACGGCTTCGTCGGTCCTAAAATCTCGAAAGGATCGGGCAACCGACGCAGACATGGAGGTCGACGTGGTGACGATGGCTGATGTTGCGCGTCGCGCCGGTGTATCCGTGACGACCGTGTCCCACGTGGTCAACGGCACCCGCCACGTCGCCCCCGCAACGATATCGCTGGTGAACAAGGTCATGGCCGAGACCGGATACCGCCCCAACCTCGCTGCCCGGGCGCTGGCCACCTCGTCGACCACCACCATCGGGCTGGCATTGTCCATCGCGACGAACCCGTATTTCGGGGAATTGACCCGCAGCCTGGAAGACCGGCTCCGCCACGCCGGATTCTCCCTGGTGCTGGCAAACACCAACGACGACGCCACCCAGGCCCTTGACGTCATCGACGATCTCCAATCCCGCCAGGTCTCCGGGCTCATCGTCGTGCCCATCGACGGCAACCCGGCCTTCGCCGAGATGCTGCACCGGCTCGCCGAGGCACAGTTCCCCATCGCCCTCCTCGACCGGCCCTCCGCGCTGCCCATCGACCAGGTCTACTCCGGCGGCCACGAGGCCATCTTCGAACTCACCCAGCACCTGGCCCGGCTCGGGCACCAGCGCATCGCCTACGTGCACGGCACCGACGAATCGTCCTCGGGCCGGGACAGATTCGAGGGCTTCCGCGCCGCCGTGCAGGCCTATCACCTGGACGATTCGCCCCGGCTGGTGCTGGAGGGCAGATCAGATGAACACATTGCGCAGACCACGGTGCAACACCACCTGTCGGCGCCGGATCCGTGCTCGGCGATGGTGGTCTCGAACAACCAGATGGCCATCGGGGCGCTGCGCGCCATCCGTGACCTGGGGCTGCGGGTACCTCAGGACGTCGCGTTGGTGGCATTCGACGACTTCGAGGGCGCCGACCTGCTCGGCCCCGGCATCACAGTCGCGAAACAAAACGTCGACGCGCTGGCCACCGGCGTGGTCCGCGCGATCCTGCAACGGGTCAAACGGGCCGACCGGCAGCCCAGCACAGTCGTGGTGCCCACCACATTCGTGCACCGCGGCTCGTGCGGCTGCGCCCCGCCACGGGTGAGCTGACCCAAGGTCCACCCACGGACCGCCAGCCAGGCGAAGATTTCGTCACTATGCTGTGCGGACCGGCCCGAGGTGGGTAATGAAGGAAATCGCGCGGACGCTGACCCATGACGTAGTGGCGAGCCTGCGTGATATCACCCCCATCATCCTGGCAGTCGCATTCTTCCAATTCTTCGTCGTCGCAGAGCCACTGCCCAACATCGCCGAGATCATCATCGGAATGATCCTGGTGGTCTTCGGCCTGGGGCTATTCGTGCGTGGCCTGCATCTGGCGCTGTATCCCATCGGGGAGCAGATCGCCTACGGGCTGGCCCGCCGGGGCAGTGTGTGGTGGCTGGTCGCGTTCGCCTTCGCGTTGGGCTTCTCGACCACCATCGCCGAGCCTGCGCTGATCGCGATCGCGGGCGAGGCCGCCGCGATCGCCGCCGACGGCGGATCCATCCCCGCGACGCAGGCCGCGCAAGACACCTACGCACTGGACCTGCGCCTGACCGTGGCGCTGTCGGTGGGGATAGCCATCACCGTCGGAGTGATCCGCATCGTGCGGGGCTGGCCGATCCAGCGCCTAGTCATCGTCGGCTACATCCTGGTGACCCTCATGACATTCCTCGCTCCCCCCGAGATCGTCGGGATCGCCTACGACTCCGGCGGCATCACCACGTCGACGGTCACCGTGCCCTTGGTCACAGCACTGGGCGTCGGCCTGGCCTCCTCGATCCGAGGCCGCTCCCCGCTGACCGACGGCTTCGGCCTCATAGCCTTCGCCTCACTGCTGCCGATGGTCTTCGTCATGGCATTCGGGTGGCTGCGATGATCGCCCTGGGACAGCTGCTGCTCACATCGTTCATCGAGACCATCGTCGGCGTCACCCCCGTCATGGTGCTGCTGCTGACCTTCCAGTGGGGAGTGATCCGCAAACCCCTGCCGCACTGGCGCCGGCTGGCGGTAGGGATGGTGTTCGTGGTGGGTGGCATGACGCTGTTCCTCACCGGGCTCGAAACCGCGCTGTTCCCGCTGGGTAGGACGATGGCCGAACAACTAGTCTCGATGCACACCCACACCACCCACTGGCTCGACTACGGCTGGGTCTACGCCTTCGCCGCTGTGATGGGGTTCTCGACCACCATCGCCGAGCCCGCGCTGATTGCTGTGTCGCTCAAGGCCCAGGAGATCTCCCGCGGCACCATCCGAAGCGGCGGGCTCCGGCTCGCGGTGGCCCTTGGCGTCGCGGTGGGCATCGCCGCCGGATGCCTGCGGATAGTGCTGGGGGTCTCGCTGCCGATGTGCATCATCTCCGGCTACATCGTCGTGCTGCTCATGACAGCTGCGGCACCCAAGGACATCATGGCGCTGGCCTTCGACTCGGGCGGGGTGACCACATCCACGGTGACTGTGCCCGTCGTCGCGGCGCTGGGCATCGGGCTCGCCGAGAACATCCCCGGTCGCTCACCGATGCTGGACGGTTTCGGCCTCATCGCCTTTGCGAGCCTGTTTCCGATAATTTCGGTGATGGGGTACGCGATGATAGGTGATGTATGGGCACGGCGTCGCAGCAGACAGGGGGAGACTCATGCACTTTAAGTTGATAGTGGTGATCGCCGATGATGACCTCACTGACTCTCTCGTAGAGGTCGCGCGGGCCTCGGGCGCCACCGGCGCCACTGTGGTTGGTTCCACGCGCGGTGAGGGGCTCCAGCCGGCCAAGAGTTTTTTTGGGCTCGCCCTGGAGGAACGACGCGACATGATCTTCATGCTCGTCGAGGAACACTTGTGCCGCCACATCCTGGAGACCATCGGCGAGGCGGGGCAGTTCGACACACGACCCGGCCGCGGGATCGCGTTCCAGTTGGATGTGGAGGACGCTGTGGGCATTGGACCACAGGTGCGCACGCTGCAACCCATCATCGAGGAGGAGTTATGACCGAGTGCATTCGGGTGCGAGATGTGATGAAGGAGCACGTGGATCTCGTCAGCGGATCGGTGAGCGTCGCCGAGGCAGTGCGGGAGATGCGCCACGTCGAAACCAAGTGCCTCATCGTCGACAAACGCCACGACAACGATGAATACGGCATCGTGTTGATCTCCGACATCTCACGCCAGGTGCTTGCCAGGGACCGGGCTCCCGAGCGGGTCAATATCTTCGAGGTCATGACCAAGCCGGTGGTTTCAGTGCACCCGGACATGCAGATCCGCTACTGCGCCCGGCTGTTGGAGAACCTCGGGCTGTCCCGGGCCCCGGTGCTCAACGAGGCCGGGGAAATCATCGGAATCGTCAGCCACACCGATTTGGTACTCAAGGGCCTCAGCCGCGGCGAAGTCGAATAGCCAGGGCAGCAGGTAGCGCCGGAACTGAAAAAGTGCACCGATCGGGGCAATTCCTGCGACACGCCGCGGTTTCGGCGCGATCGGCGCACTTTTTCGTCGATGCCGCGCGGTATCTACTCGCCGCGAACCGCCTGCACCGGCGGGCGCTCCCCCCGGATCGATGCCACCATGTCCAGGGTGCGGCGGGTGGCGGCTACGTCGTGGGTGCGAAACACACTTGCCCCCAGCCAGGCGGCGATGGCCGTCGCCGCCAGCGAGCCCTCCAAACGCTCGGCGGCGGGCAGGCCGAGGGTCTCCCCCACGAAATCCTTGCGGGAGATCGCCTGCAGCACGGGAAAGCCGAGCCCGGCGATGGTGCCGGTGGCCCGCAACAGCCGCAGTGAATGCCGCGTCGTCTTGCCGAAGTCAAGCGTGGGGTCAATCAGGATCCGCTCGTCGGGCACCCCCGCCTCCCGCGCCGCGGCGGCACCGCGGCGCAGCCGGTACACCACGTCCTCGACGACGCCGTCGGGTTCGGGGTCGTAGCGCGCCCCCACCGGGTCGGTGCGGGGGGCTAGCCCACCGGTGTGAGAAACGACGTAGCCAGCGCCCAGCTCGGCCGCGACGCTGACCAGATCCGAATCGTGACCGGCCCACGTGTCGTTGACTAGGTCGATGCCGCACGACGACACTGCCCGCGCCACCTCACTGCGCCAGGTATCGAGGCTGAGGATCGCATCGGGAAATGCGGCCCGCGCGGCCGCCAGAAACCCGTGAACACGCCGGATCTCGGTGGCGGCGTCCACCCACGCCCCTTGCTGTCCGGCTCGTACCCCGCCCACGTCAATGATGTCGGCGCCCGCAGTGATTGCCGAGTCCAGTGCCGCCAGCGCCGCATCGTCGTCGCGGGCCGAGGCATAGAACGAATCGGGAGTCCGGTTGATGATCGCCATGACCGCCGGGCGCCCGGGGTGGAAGCGCTGCCCCCGCAGCACGAGCGCGGAGCCGTTTGCGGGTAGGTCAGTGATCACCCCGTAAGCATGTCAGGTGCACCCCCGTGGTGGCGACGCCCCGGTGAGGTGCCACCCGGCGAGACGGCAAGCGGCTGTCTCGGAGGTGAGCGCCAGTCCGCACTCCATCTCCTCATCCCGGGGCTGCCGCTCGTCGTCACGGTCCACCCTGGCCGCTGCCCTGGCGGTTGCGCTGGTTCGGCTCCCCAGGATGGTCATGATCTTGTCAACGATGCTCTTCGGGCTACGCTTCGAACTGGGGATCCTTCCGGCCGTCGCTGTGGTCAGCGCCTACAGTGTGGTGCACGGGACCGGGGCAACCGCGTGGCTCACGAAGCGGCTCGGCTAGCCCGGGAGCATCCCTCGATGGTCTCCGCCCACGGGGTTGCTACCACCGCGAGCAGGGCGGTGGTCTCCGACCCATCGCTGATGAACGGCTCTGTGTGTTGGTGTCGAACCTCGTCCAGTTCACGCATCATCGGGCTCAGCAGCCCTCCGGCGCGCACCAAGGCCCGGGGTATCTGCCGCACCCGGGGTTCTGGTGCTCCCCCAGCCGCAGCGAGGTCGCGCGCAAACGCGTTGAGGCTGATGGGAGGCTCACTCGGAACGATCCATGGTCGCCCCCATGCCTCGGCGTCCGCAGCGGCGATCGCCGTCGCCGCGATGTCGGAGACGGTAGCCCAGCTGTGCGGAGCCTCGGGATCACCAAGGACCCACGCGGTGCGTCCGGCCAACACCGGCCCCACAAAGCGGCGGCCCGCGTGTGCACCGGAATCTGCGGCCTCCGGGCCGACGTAGTCCGACGCTCGGATCTCCGTGGCCCGGACGCGCCCAGAGGCATGTGCCTGCAGAAGGGTGTCCCACAGTGCCGTGCGCACCGCCCCTTTGCGGCTGGGAGGATCCAGGGGCACGTCAGCCGTCATCCTCACTCCACGAGGGTAGGCGTACAGGTTGCCCAACAACACGATTCCAGTACCTGTTTCCGATGCTGCCTTGATAACGGCATCAAGGATGGGTGGCCACTCGATCTCCCACCGATGGTAGGGCGGATTGGTCGCCACGAAGACTGTCGCGGCACCGGCTACAACCTCGCGCAAGCCAGGGTCTGTTGCGGACATTGCCACGGAGTGGGCCCCAGATACTCCTGTGCCCGAGCGGGTGACCACCACCACCTCATCGGATCGCGCCACGAGACGCTCAGCGATGGTGCGGCCTAGGGGGCCGGCCCCGAGAATGATCTGACGAGTCATGCGATACCTCCTTTGTGAACAGTGTTCTCAAGAACAGTGTTCAGGTAACCCTGCCTCCCTGTCAAGAACACTGTTCACATTCGGCACCACGGGTGTGGCATGCTGGCACCCATGGACGAGGGCATCACGCGGGAGGAGCGCGTTCTTGAGGTCGCGCGGCGACAGTTGGGCGAGGTCGGCCCGGCTTCCTTGTCACTGCGCGCGATTGCGCGCGAGATCGGTGTGGTCCCCTCAGCTCTCTACAGGTATTACTCGGGCCGCGACGCCATCCTCACCGGACTTATCACGACCGGCTACGACCGGCTGGGGGAGTCAGTCGAGCAGGCCGAGGGGACGTGTTCGCGTGAAGCCCTGCTGGATCGATGGATCGCCACGTGGGTGGCCACCCGCACCTGGGCTGTGTCGCATCCCCATGAGTACGCGCTCTTGTACGGCACACCTGTCGTGGGATACGTGGCCCCACCCGAAACAGCGGGGCCAGCGACCCGGGTCGTGGTGACACTCGCCCGCATCGCCCTCGGCTCGGCTGATTTCATGGCCTCCGAAACGACGGTGCACCGCCCACCTGGCGCCGCGACTCGCGCCGATGCCGACCGGATCCGGGCCTCTCTCCCCTCCCTCGGCCTACCGGCTGCACCGGATGCCCCCGACCAGGCTGTCCTGGGCACCATCGAGGCATGGACCACCCTGTTCGGCGCCGTTTCGTTCGAACTCTTCGGCCACTACGTCGGGTCGATCCAAAACCCGGCGGAGCACCTGGTCTACCTGGCCCACACGACGGCTTCGCGTCTGGGAATCCGCAACGCCGACTAGCCACCGATGAGGCCCGGGCCGAGCTGAAGCGGTGCCCGCGCGGCCGCCGTCGCCGGACTCCACGCCCATGGAGTGAGAGGTTGCGACTCTGGCGCTGTGCGACCGGCTCAACCGGCCGCCGGGGGCCCCTCAACAGTACTGAGGGGCCCCCGAAGCGCCCGGAGCTCGCCTAGCCGACGTAGGTCGCTCGGCCGGCGCCGATCAGCGTCGCTAGGGCACTGCCCTTGTCAGCGGTGGGTGTGGCGAGGAAGTCCCGCGCCGCGGCCTGATCCAGGATCAGCGACAGGGATACCTGCTTGCCCGCGCGCTGTTGCCAGGCCAGGAGCCCGGCGGCCACCGACTCGCGGGTCCCGGTGATCTCCACCAGCGTCGGATCCGCGGTGGTGATGCTGGTGACCTGGTGATCGGCGTCAAGGTCCAGCACCAGCGACGCTGTCAACGAGGTTCCGTCATGGACCCCCAGGATCACAGTCGACGGGTTCGGCAAGGCCGCCGCCGCCGCGTTGACCTCTGCCAGCGACGATCCCGTCAGCCACTGCAGCCCCAACACCTTCCGGGCCGGGCCCGGGTAGGTGACTATGCCCTCGGGGTAGTCGTCGAGGGTCTCGTAGGTGCGCTGCACGAAAACATCAAGATCCTCATCGATCCGCCAGGAATCCTGTACGGCGCTGAAATAGTCATCCACCGCGTGGCGTTCCATGACCACCACGAAGTCCACCACGCCCTCGTTTTGCTCGTACAGGCTTCGTGCCAGGCCCGCTGGGTCGCTGAGAGTCTCGACGCGTCCCGCGCACTCGATGCCCTGGGTGTGCCGGAACTTCTGCACGGTGCCGTTGTCGTGGATTACCACCAGCCGGGGCGCCGCCTTCGCCGAGCGCAACAGCAGGGCCTGCGCGTTGCGCCACTGATCAACGTCGATATCGGCCATCAATACATCAGGGTGAAGCATGATCTTCCTTTCTCAGGCAGTGACTGTGCACTGGTAGACGTTGATGGAATACGCGGGCATCGCCTCGCTGATGGTGCCGCCGTCGGTGGCAACCTCCCGCTGATCCCACAGCTCACGCACCCCGGTGATGCCGGCCGCCACGCTGATCGTGGCGTCGATGGCCTGATCTGTGGGGTTGGCCACGAAGATCACCTTGGTGCTGGCGTCGGCCGGATCCGAGTGGACTGTCACGTCCAGGCCGGGGTGATTGCGCCGCACCGGCGTGATCTGCGCGCTGGCCAGCGCCCGGCTGACGGCCGCCGTCACTGCCTGCTCATCTCGGGCCAGATGGATGCTGCCCGACCCGACGGATGCTGTGGCCACCCCCTCGGCCTCGGATACCTGCGCCATCGCATCGGCGAGGATGGTGCACGGCTGCATGGCGCTGTCGAGCTCGGGCAGCTTCGGCCCCACCACCACCACACCGCCACCGCGAGCGAAATCGACCAGCGCCTGCTGGGTGTCCCGGGCCAGGTAATCGAGAGTGGTCAGCACCACGACCTTGCGGTTGGCCCACCGCTCGGGGCTGGCGTCGGTATCCGATAGGAGGGTCGAAACCCCTTCGGCTGCCAGGGCAGTGCTGAACTGTTCGAACCAGTGCCCCTTGACCAGCTGGACCGGCTGGTCGAAACCGAGGGGATCCTCGCTGATCGTCATCGGCCCGGCGTACTCGGAGAACCCGATCGGGGTCTCCAGGAAGTCACCGGGGAACGTCACCAGGACGCTGGTGGCTTCCAGCCGGTCATACTCGCGGTTGGCCAGCAGCAGCACCTCGGCGTCGCGGCGGAACCGTCCCAGATCCCCGGCCTGGAGCATCGTGTTGACGTTGCCGAACATCGCCACCTTCTCGGGGCGTTCCCGCCCGTCGCGGCGGATGGGGGAGTCCAGCCACCGGTCACGCTCGACAAGCATGTAGCGGCTGAAGCCCTTGATGCCCTGCATCAATGCCGCCTTGGTGACGAACTCCTCGTCGTGCCAATCCCCGGGATTGAGGTACCAGGGCCACACCCCGGCGATGAACTCCGGAATGTAGGGGAAGCGGGAGGTGCCCACAACGTAGGACGCGACCGTCTTGACGTGGGAGAACAGCTCCTTGCGGGAGTAGATGTCGAAACCGACGAAGTCGAGCCGCTCCTCCAACCGGGGGATCGAGAACGGGGTGGTGAACCCCGACGCGGCGCCACCGGGGCCCAGCGGGTGCGGGTAGTTGTGGAACAAGGCGATGCCGCCCAGGCCCCGCTCGCGCATCATGTCGGCCAGCCGATCCATCGAATCCACCAGATACATCTCGCGGTACTCGGCCCAATCGGCGTAGCGCGGAATGTCGCTGCGCTGGCTCGCCTCGAAACGCCGCGGCGGGTCCACCTGATCCCAGGCTGTGTGCGATGCCGCGTAGGCGGTGTTGAGTGCGTCGATAGCGCCATACTTGCCTTCGAGGAATCGCTGATAGGCGGCGATCGAGGCCGTCGAGTAGTCAGCGATGTAGGCGTTGACCCCGAAGAAGTACGCCATTTCGTTATCCACCTGGGCAGCGACGATGCCGCCGTGCGGGTAGGCGTGTTTGGTCAGGATCGCGCAGATCGCGTCGTACCACAGCGCAGTCTCCTCGAAGAACTCGTCGCTGGCGTAGTTCAGCGCCGGGATCGGGCGCGGCACCTGGGTCAAGATGACCTTGGAGCCGGTGGCGCTGACGGCGTGCATCCGCTCGTCGGCCAGGATCCGCTGCGGATAGCCGAACCCGGTCAATTCGGAGTTGATCTGCGGGCCGGGCCGCACGATGATCGAGAAGCCCTTCTGCTCACACAATGTCAGGAATGCGTCGATGTCGTTGGACGGGTTGATCTCGCCGAAATCGAAGCGTCCCCGCTCGATCTCGTGGGCCTCCCACGGGATGTAGATGGAGATCATCGTGAACCCCATCTGCTTGACCGATTCGAGGATCGGCTCCCACCGGTCGCGGTCGAGCCGCCAATAATGGACAGCACCGCCGTACATGTTCGTGGATTCGCCGTCGAGTGCCAGCGCGCCGTCGCGGACAGTCACGGGTCGATGAGTGCCTAGTGGACTGGGCACGATAGGTACCAACCTTTCTGTAGGGGAGTTGGCTTTACTTATTGCGGGCCAGCGCGACGGCAAGGATGATGATGATGCCGCGGATGACCTGTTGTTGGCTGGAGTCAAGACCGGCCAGGATGAGGCCGTTGTTTATCAGGCCGATCAGCAGGGCCCCGAACAGGGTCCCCACCACTGAGCCCCGCCCGCCGGCGAGCGCGGTGCCGCCGAGGATGACCGCGGCGATGGCGTTGAGTTCGTCACCGGCCCCCCACTGGAACCTGCCCGAATGCAGCCGGCCGGCGTAGAGCATGCCCGCCAGGGACGCGGTCAGCGCCGAGACCACCATCACCTTGAACTTGATGGAGCGGGTGTTAATGCCGGAGTATTCCGACGCGGTCCGGTTGGCCCCGGTGGCCAAGACCTGGCGCCCGAACTTGGTGCGTTTGAGCACAACGGCCCCGATCGCAACGATCACCAGGCTCCAGATCACCAGGCCCGGGATGGGCCCGACATTACCGGAGCCGAAGATGGTGTTGTAGGTGGGGTTGAGGATCGGCTGCGGGGCCGAGCCGGTCACCCACTGCGCGATACCGGCGGCGATACCGAGCATCGCCAGCGTCACCAGGAATGACGGGATCCGCACGTAGGCCACCAGGGCGCCGTTGATCGAGCCCACCACGACGCCGACCATCAGGCCCGCGATGATGCCGGGGATGAGCCCGAACGCGGCGATGGTCATGGCAGTGGTGATCGAGGTGAGGCCGGCGATCGAACCCACCGATAGGTCGATTTCGGCGTTGCCGATGACGAATGTCATCCCGACCGCCATGATCATCACTATGGCGCTTTGCCGCAGGATGTTGAGCAGGTTCGTCGAGGACAGGAATCCCTGGTCGCCGAGGAGGACGGCGAAGGCCAGGAAGACCACGACGAATCCGACGTAGATGATGTCGCGGCGCCAGTCGAGGCGGGAGACCAGCCGGGTGAGTCCCGATGGCCTGGCGGGGGCGGTGCTCGTGCTCATGCTGCCAACCCCTGAACGGCCATTTCGAGGTCGACCTCGGAGGCGATGTCGGCGGCGTTGATGCTCTCGACGACGCGGCCGTCGCGCATGATGAGGAACCTGTCGCACATCGCGATCAGTTCTGGGTATTCCGACGAGATCACGACGATCCCCTTTCCGTTCGAGGCGAGCTCACGCACAATGCGCACAATTTCTGACTTGGTTCCGATGTCGACCCCGGCGGTCGGTTCGTCCATGACCAGCACGTCGGGGCCGACGCCCAGCCACTTCGCGATGACGATCTTTTGCTGGTTGCCGCCCGAAAGCAGCCGGGCCGGTGACTCGGGCCGGGCGACGGCGATCTGGAACTGTGTGATGAGCTGATCGGAGGCCTCGCGGACCTTGTCCACGACGACTAGCCCCCACCGCAGCACCTGGTCGATGATCGGCAGCGTGAGGTTCTCGCGTACCGAATGGTCGAGCACCAGGCCTTGGAGGCGTCGATCCTCGGGGATCAGAGCGATCCCGGCGGCGATGGCGTCGTGCGGGGAACGTAAGTGGAGGGGGGTCTCACCCTTGATGAGCTGGCCGCTGCTGACCCGGGTAACCCCGAAGATCGCGCGGGCGAGTTCGGTCCTACCGGCGCCCATGAGGCCGGCCACGCCCACTACCTCACCCGCGTGGACTTCGAAGGACGCGTCGACCACGCCGGGGGCGACGAGGTTCACGGCCCTGAGCAGCACCGGAGCCGAGGTCAGGTCCGCGGGCGTGCGTGCCTCCTCCTCGGCGACCACCTCGGCACCGGCGATTCCGGCGACGATCTCCGGTGGGGTGATCTCGTCCAGGGACGCTGTCACCAGGTTGCAGCCGTTGCGCAGGATGGTGATCCGGTCGGCGATCTCGTAGACCTCCTCCATGCGGTGGGAGATGTAGATGATCGCGATGCCCTGGTCGCGCAGCCGCCTGATGAGCTCGAATAGTGATGTGACTTCGTGTTTGGCCAGCGAGGCCGTCGGTTCGTCCATGATCAGGATCCGGGCGTCCTGGCTGAGCGCCTTGGCGATCTCGGTGAGCTGCCATTGAGCTGTCGGTAGCGACCCGACCTCCCGCGACGGGTCGATATCGACGCCGATGCGTTTCAGAAGCTCCCCGGCGCGCCGCCGCATCTGCGCATCGTCGATCAGTCCGCCACGGGTGGGTTCCTCGTGGAGGAATATGTTCTGGGCGACGCTGAGGGTGCTGATCAGCGAGAACTCTTGAAACACCATTCCCACGCCGGCGGCTTTGGCGGCCTGGATGGTGCTGACCTGCAGGGGGCTACCGAAGGTTTCGACGGTGCCGGAGTCGCGCTGATAGACACCCTGCAGGATCTTCATCAGCGTCGATTTGCCGGCTCCGTTACCGCCGGCCAGGGCGTGGACTTCCCCGGGTGCGAGTTCGAAATCGACGTGGTCGAGGACCCTGACGCCGTCGAACGATTTGCAGATGCCGACCATGTTGACTGCGGGTGGGTCCTGGGTGGACATGGACGATCCTTCCTGTGGGTTGGGTGATGTCGGGTCGCGGCGTCGCTGCCGCGGGGAAGGCCCCGGCCGAGCTGGCCCAGCCGGGGCACCCACGATCTACTCCTCGTAGGAGTCGCTGACCTCGCTGGGCGGATCGCTGTGGTAGACCTGCTGCCACGCCTCGAGCACGTTGTCGTGGGTCACCGGCAAGGCCGAGAGCGCGACGTAGGGCGGGGCTTGCTTGTCGAGCAGTGCGCCGGCCGCCAGGTTCGCTTCGGTCACTCCCTGGTCGTAGGGCACCTGGGCGCCGAGGCCGACGATCATGTCGTTGGCGGCCAGGGCGATGGCGACGTTAGTGCCGAGATCCTCGGTGGCGATCTTGAGATCGTTGCGGCCGGCCGAGCGCGCCGCTGCCATGACGCCTTCGGCAGGTACGTCCCACACTGCCCAGATGCCGTCGAGGTCGGCGTGCTGGGTGAGCCACGCGTCGGTGACTGCCTGCGCGTCGCCGGCGAAGTCCGGCCCGGCGATACCGCGTTCGTCGACGATCTCGATATCGGGGTAGTCACTCTCGATGGTTTGCTGGAAGCCCTCGTAGCGCTGCTGGGTGACGAAGAAATCGGCCTCGTGGAAGATCAGCCCGATCTTGCCCTTCCCGTTGAGGGACTTGGCCATCAGATGGGCCGAGACCACGCCATTGCCGAAGTTGTCGGCCGAGACCACCGAGACGTAGTCGGTTCCGGCCACGAGGTCGTTGGGGACGTTGTCCATGAATACGAGCTTGATCCCGGCGTCGGCGGCGGCCTTGTAGGCGGCCGAGGTGGCCACCGGATCCGTCGGGATCGAGATGATGATGTCGGGGTTCTTCGCCATCACAGTCTCGATGTCGGAGACCTGCTGGCCTGGGTCGAAGTCGGCGTCGGTGGTGGCCACCACCTCGATGCCGAGTTCCTCGAAGCGGGTCTCCAGCCCGGCGATCTGGGCGTTGGCCCAGTCGTTGCCGCCGTAGTGCATGACTATCGCGGCGGTGGCGCCGAGTTCCTTGATCTGGGCGACCTCGTCATCGGTGAGGTCGGCCACACTGGCGGGCTCGGGATCTTCACCGTTGGGCCCCTTGGCGAGCACCACGCCTTCGAGCTCCTTGAGAGCCTCGTCGGCCTGTGTGGACACCTGGGAGTCCTCGGTGGCCTGGTCGGTGGCCTCCGGGGAACATCCGGCCAGCCCCAATGCCAGGGCGGCGATGGGGACCAGAACCTTCAATCTGCTGAGCATCGCAATCAATCTCCTTTGATCGAGCAGTGGGTGCGATCAGTCCGTCGTGGACCGTCGCCTCCCTGGGGCCGCGGCCCCCGGGATCACATAAGTGTGAACGTTCGCCTCAATCAATGTCAAGGCCGGAGGCGAACGTTCGCCAGCATGCTGGCTAGGGTCAACCCTGACCCACCACCGACAGCGCCGTCGCGCAGCTGGGAGTCGAACCTCGCGTGTTGAATGTGGGCGGTTTCGAGATGCGCCTGGGGGGCCCTGCCCAACAATCCGTGTGGTCCGATGGGGTGAATTCTCCAGGACCGGGGCTGCCGGGCCCCGGCCAGCCAGCCTGGCAGGGCAAGCAGCCAGCGGCTGAGGCATGAGCCGGGCGCCACGGCGGTGCGCTGCTAGCCTGAGCCAATGTGCATCCCTCCCGTATGTGAGCCCTTGTGCGCTCGCGTGTCTTGGAGTTGGGGTGGCGGGAGAACCGCAGATGAGTGACCGGAGGCCCTCACTCAAGGACGTGGCCCGCGAGGCGGGGGTGTCCTACCAGACTGTCTCGCGCGTCATCAACGACGGGCCGCGGGTCTCGGCCACCACCCGGCAACGCGTCCAGGCGGTCATCGCCCAGCTCGGCTATCACCGCAACCAAACAGCCCGCTCGCTGGTGACCAGCCGCTCCCAGTCGATCGGTGTTGTAGCGGACGGCTCGCCGAAGTTCGGCCCGGTCAGCACCCTGGCCGCGGTGGAGCAGGCAGCCAGGAACGCTGGCTTCACCGCGCTGGTCTCGACGGTCAGCTACCCCGACCCGGCCAGCGTCGCGGCAACTTTCGCTGAGTTCGTCCAGCGAGGTGTGGAGGGGATCGTCGTCATCGCCCCCCGGGTATCCCTGGCCGATGTCACCAACGAGATCCGCGCGTCACTGCCGATTGTCATGCTCGCCCCTGGTGAGACCAGCCATCCCGGAATCACTGTGTTCTATGAGGACCAGTTCGAGGGGGCACGGCTGGCCACCCGCCACCTGATCGACCTGGGCCATCGCGAGGTGGCCCACCTCGCCGGTTCGCAGGATTGGCTCGACGGGCAGGTGCGTCTGCGGGGATGGCAGGCCGAATTGCGCTCGCACTCTTTGCCGGCGCCCGCGGTGCGATATTCGGACTGGAGCGGCGACAGCGCCTACGCGATCGGGTACGACATGATCCGCCGCGGTCTGCCCAGTGCCATCTTCGTCGCCTCCGACCTCATGGCCCTGGGGTTCATGCGGGCGCTGAGCGAGCACGGGCTGCGGGTGCCCGAGGCCATCTC
>JBKEBG010000141.1:0-9398 GCA_047972985.1 Arachnia sp. | reverse complement strand
TTGACCGACCACAGCTGGGCCTGCTCCCCCGGCTTGCCTGGCAGTTCAGCGCCCAAATCTGAGGTGAAGATGATGCGGTCGCCGAACCAGGCGGGTCCGGTCAGGCTGGCGGTGACGTCCGGGAGGATGCGGGTCCAGGTGGCGCGCTCGGAATCCGAGACCCACAATCGGCTCGCCTCGCCACCGCGGTAGCGCTTCCACATTTCAGGGCCTCTGAAGTTGGGGCTGGCAACCACTACTTTCCCGTTGCGATGGGTATCCGCGGCCCCGGCCGGACCCCACGGGATGCGCGCCAAGTCGCCGTCGAGCGAAACCGAATACAACCAGGCGAGGCCGCGGTGCGGTACCGAGTGGTCGGAGACCACCAGCACGTGCCCGTCATCGAGCCAGCCGCACACCAGAAGCCGATTCGCTGCCAACCAGGTGAGCCTGCGCCGACCGCCGGCCAGGTCTACCACGTGCAGGTCGAAACCCCCACCCACATTGCCGGCATAGGCGATGCGCTTCCCGTCCGGGGAGAAGCGAGGGCTGCGCGGCGGGTTGGAATCGATGGTGAGCCGATGTGCGCGGCCACCATCCAGTGCGGTCAGCCAGAGATCGTCGTCAGCAACGAAGGTCACCTGGTTCCCGTGGACGTTCGGGTAGCGCAGATAGCCAGGAGTCATAGAGGCAAACATAGCGAACCGGACCAACCCAGATTGACCCTGTCAGCTGTGCTGCCCAGGGCTGCCGTTCAGGCCGACAGGTCACGGCGTCGCGCCAATTTCGCGCGGGGAACCAGCTCCGCCGGCGCCTCACCCCGCACTGCCTCCGGACCGACGATCACCTGCACCACATCGTCGGTCGAGGGGACCTCGAACATTGCATCCAGCAGCAGTTCTTCCAGGATTGCGCGAAGGCCACGGGCACCGGTGCGACGCTCCAGGGCAAGGTCTGCGATCGCGGAGATCGCCTCGTCGGTGAAGTCGAGCCGGACGCCATCCATGTCGAATAGCCGAACGAATTGCTTGGTCAGAGCGTTGCGTGGCTCCACCAGGATCCGCCGCAGCGCTTCCTGATCCAGCGGTTCCACCGATGTGATCATCGGGAGCCGACCGATGAACTCCGGAATCAGCCCGTATGTGTGCAGGTCTTCTGGGCGGACCATGGCGAAGGGGTTGTCGAGTTCTTTGTGCGACTCGACATCGTTGTTGAACCCCAGCGGCCGCTTGCCGATTCGGGAATTGATGATGTCATCGAGGCCCGCGAAGGCACCTCCGACGATGAACAACACCTTCGTGGTGTCGATTTGCAGGAAGTCTTGATGCGGGTGTTTGCGCCCGCCCTGCGGCGGCACCGAGGCGACGGTGCCTTCGAGGATCTTCAGCAGGGCTTGCTGGACGCCCTCCCCCGATACATCGCGGGTGATGGATGGGTTCTCGCTCTTGCGAGCTACCTTGTCGATCTCGTCGATGTAGATGATGCCGGTTTCGGCCTTCTTGATGTCGAAGTCTGCGGCCTGGATGAGTTTGAGCAGGATGTTCTCGACATCTTCACCGACGTATCCCGCCTCCGTCAGTGCCGTGGCATCGGCCATTGCGAAGGGAACGTTGAGCATCTTCGCCATCGTCTGGGCGAGGTAGGTCTTGCCGCAGCCGGTGGGCCCCACCAGGAGGATATTGGATTTGGTGACTTCGACCGGGGGCTCGTCATGGCCGTGCCTGGCGGCCGCTGATGCCTCCGCCTGGATCCGCTTGTAGTGGTTGTAGACCGCGACGCTCAGCGCGCGCTTGGCGGCGTCTTGGCCGATGACGTAAGTGTCGAGGAAATCGCGAATCTCTGCCGGCTTTGGCAGCTCATCGGATAGGACTGACTCAACTTGTTCGGGGAATTCCTCCTCAATGATCTCGTTGCACAGCCCGATGCACTCGTCGCAGATGTAGACGCCGGGTCCGGCGATCAACTTCTTGACCTGCTTTTGGCTCTTGCCGCAGAAGCTGCATTTGAAGAGTTCACTCGATTCGCCGATGCGCGCCATGTCCTCGCCTCCCCCGTTGTCCTGGCTTGTGTGCCCCAGCCTACCCCGGAGCAGGGCCGCTGCGGTGGCAACCGGCCTGCTCCGAGTGGCGGGGCAACCAATTCCCCTGCATGGAGTGTGCTTAGACGTCCTTCAGAGAGGTCAACACGTCGTCGACAATCCCGTACTCCACAGCCTCCTGGGCTGTGAGGTATTTGTCGCGTTCGATATCACGGCTGACCTTGTCTACCTCCTGGCCGGTACTCTCGGCGAGCATGCCCTCCATCAGGGCCCGGATCCGCAGGATCTCCTTGGCCTGAATCTCGAGGTCTGAGGATTGTCCGTATCCCCCCTCGGTCGCCGGCTGGTGGATCAGAATCCGCGAGTTGGGCAGCGCGAGTCGCTTTCCTGGTGTACCCGCTGCGAGCAGTACCGCCGCCGCGGAGGCTGCCTGCCCCAAGCAGATCGTCTGGACATCGGGCTTGATCCACCGCATGGTGTCGTAGATGGCGGTGAGGGCGGTGAATGAGCCACCCGGGGAGTTGATGTACATCGAGATCTGTCGTTCGGAGTCGAGCGACTGGAGGACTAGGAGCTGCGACATCACCGCATTGGCAATGTCATCGCTGATGGGGGTTCCGAGGAAGATAATGCGATCCTCGAACAGCTTGGTGTACGGATCGACGCGCCGGACGCCGTAGCTGGTGCGCTCCTCCCACTGCGGAATGAAATAGTCCATGCGTGGCTGCGCCGCGGGCATCGGAGTTTGATTGACGTTCATCACTTGTTGGGAGCCTCCGACTTGATCTGGGATGCACGTTCGTAGACGTGGTCGATGAATCCGTACTCAAGCGCCTGCTCCGCGGTGAACCAGCGGTCGCGGTCCGAGTCGGCCTCAATCTGCTCGACCTTCTGCCCGGTGTGCTCGGCGATCAACGCAGCCATAGTGCGCTTGATGTGGAGCGACTGTTCTGCCTGAATCCGAATATCCGAGGCGGTTCCACCGAGGCCTCCCGAGGGCTGGTGCATCATGATTCGGCTGTGCGGAAGCGCGTAGCGCTTGCCACGGGTCCCAGCCGAAAGCAGGAACTGCCCCATCGAGGCAGCCAGCCCCATCGCGACGGTCGCGACGTCGTTGCTGATCCACTGCATGGTGTCGAAGATCGCCATGCCTGCGTCCACCGAGCCACCCGGGGAGTTGATGTACAAATACACGTCTCGATCGGGATCCTCCGCATTGAGCAAGAGCATCTGGGCACAAATGGCATTGGCGTTGTCGTCGCGAACCTCAGATCCCAGGAAAATGATCCGGTTGGCCAGCAGCGATGCATAGACGTTGTCGGTCAGCCCAAGGCCGGTGGCAGCGCCAGCGGCGAGCTGTGGAAGTTGAAGCTGTGTGGTCACCCAACCAACCTACCGCCAAACTCCCAGCACCGAAGCAGTCACGCCGCTTGTTCGCCGCCCGATGAATCCGGCGCCACCAAGCGCTCCTGGGATTTCTCCTTGACCGCCACGCCGGGATCGTCTGCGATCAGCAGATTCACCCACCGCGCATGCGGATCGGGGTCGACCAACAGCGACTTGACCATCAGCGTGAACGGCACTGCAATCAGCGCGCCGAGGCCGCCAAAGACTGCGGTCCACACGATCAGGGAGATGAACGAGACGAATGGGGTGATGCCCACGGCATCGCCGGTGAACTTGGGCTGAATGATCGACTGGATCACGAAGTTCAGCGCCGAATAGGCGGCCACGACGATCAGCGCGGTGACGGGGCCCTGCTCGAACAGCGCGAGGAGGGCGGGCGGGATCACTCCCAGGACGAAGCCGATGTTCGGGATGTAGTTCGTGATGAAGCTCAGCATCGCCCAAACCAAAGGCAGCGACACCCCAAGGCCAACCAGCACGATGCCGTCTGCCACGGCCACGATGAGGCCGAACACTGTCGTCACCAGCCAGTATTTGCGGATGCCAATGGCGAAGTTGTCCACGGCGGACGCGAGGCTCGGCGATATCCGGCGGGCGACCTTGCTACGCCTGGTCCAGGTAGGAAGATCCATGACCATGAAGATCATGGCGATGAACACGACGACGACGAGCCCACCCACGCTGGATGCGTTGGACAAGATGTCCCCGACGAGGTTCACGATGCTGGTGGGTGAGATCGACGCCAGCTGTTCCTGAAGGGCCCGCTCGTCGAAACCGACGCGGCCCAGGAAATTGATGGTGGTCTGGTAGAGCTGCTGGAACTGCGCCCGGTAGCCCGACAACGTCGTGACCATTGATGTCAGGGACCACACGATCGCGCCCGCCCCACCGACGAGGATCACCAGCACGGTGGCACCCGTGGCACTTGCGGCCACCCATCGGGGAGCCCCCCTGCCCTTGAGCCAGCGGAAAACTGGGTAGGCAGTCAGCACCAGGTTGACCGCCAGAAATACCGGAGCGATGATGTCACGGTATTCGCGGAACAGGGCCAGGGCCAGCCCCGAGGCACCGAGCATCACTGCGACCCACACGATCACTGGCACCCCGCCCTGCCCCGACGACGAAACAGCCTCGGGTGCGTCGTCCTCGGCAGGGGTGGCTGCGACATCCCCGGAAGGCTCCTTGGGCTCTACTACCTGGTCGGATTTACTCACCGGGTCAGTCTAGGGTGATGCTGCGGCTGCCCGGCACACGGCTCTCATAATGGCCGCCGCCGGGCGTCGGCTGACTCAGGCCTCGTCGGTGGCTTCAGCCTCGCCTGAAGCCCCGGCGTCGTCTGAGGCTTCGGCCGCTTCATCGGCCTCCTCGGCTACGGGAACCTCGACAGCATCGCCATTGCTGTCGGTGATGGTCGCGGCGGCGATGATGGCCGCCAAGGCCTTGCCCCGACGCACCTCCTGCATCCACTCCGCCATATGGTTGTGCTCCATCATGTGGTTGATCTCGTCCTGCGGCGAGGTGCGGTTTTCCTGAGCCTTACGGAAGATCAGCTCCGTGAGATCCTGCTGCGAGACGTCAACGCTGTTCACATCGGCGTAGGTGTCGAGCAGGATCTGGGCCCGCAGCGCCGCTGTAGAGCGCTCGTCGATCTTGGCCCAGAACTCTTCGGCAGTGCTGGCCTCTTCCTCGTCGCTGTCTTCCAGGTATTGCTCCACTGTGAGACCACCACGGGTCAGCTGCTGCTCGACCTGCTGCCTGCGGCCCTCCAGCTCGGCCGCCAGCACGCCGGCAGGCACCTCGAAGTCCAAGTCTGCCAGGGCCGCTTCGAGTACCTTGTCACGAGCGAATTCAAGCTGCTCGGCGCGGGCCTGGTTCACAACGGCCCGCTCGAGGTCCTCACGCATCTGTTCAACTGTGTCGAATTCGCTGACCAACTGGGCGAATTCATCGTCGACCTCGGGAAGCTCCTGCTCGGAAACCTTGGTGAGGCTGACCTCGACCTCAGCTTCCTGGCCCCGGTGGGCGCCCCCGACCAATGTCGAAGTGAAGGTCTTGGTCTCACCTGCGCTCATCCCGGTCAGCGCCTCGTCAAGGCCCTCGAGCATGCCGACGCCCTCACCGATCTTGTAGGTGACGCCTTCCGCCTCAGCTTCGGGTAGCGGCTGCGAGTCCTGGCTGGCCTTGAGATCGATGGTGACCACATCGCCATCGGCGGCGGCCCGCTCGACCTCGATGGTGGTGGCGAAGCGTTGCCGCAACAGTTCGACCCGCTCATCGACTGCCTCGTCGGATGCCGCCACGGCGTCGACCGTCGCGTTCACCGCGGTGAAATCGGGCAACTCAAACGTGGGACGCACGTCCACCTCCGCGGTGAACTCCACTAGCTCATTGTCTTCCAGCTTGGTCACGTCGACCTCGGGCTGCCCCATGGGCGTGATCTCGGCCTCTGCAACGGCTGCGTTGTAGGCCTCGGGCAGCGCCTCGTTGATGGCCTCCTGGAGCACAACACCCCGACCGAAACGCTGATCAATGACAGCAGCGGGTACCTTGCCTTTCCGGAAGCCGGGAATCGTGACCTGATCAGCAATCCCGCGGTAGGCCTTGTCCAGATGAGGCTTCAGCTCATCGAACGGGATCTCAACTGTGAGCTTCACGCGGGTGGGGCTGAGAGCCTCGGAGGTGCTTGGCACTGGAACGGTCTCCTTGAATGGGTACGAAGTCCGGCCAATCGTAGCGATCCCGGCCAGCCGTCGCGACCGCAGCCCCGCCACACGGTTCGCGCTGGCTGCCGTCGCCCGGCTATGCTGATCGCTGCGCAGGCGGATGTAGCTCAATGGTAGAGCCCCAGTCTTCCAAACTGGCTACGCGGGTTCGATTCCCGTCATCCGCTCCACTGCTAGTCTTGAAACGATTCATAGACCGGGAGGACAAGCATGGCAGCCGAACTCCATTCCGATCTCATTCGCTTGGCCAACGAATTTGGCGCCGATGAGACCTATTCCCGCGCCGGTGGTGGCAATGCCTCGGTCAAACATGGGGGCGTTCTCCACATCAAGCCCAGTGGCGTGCCGCTTGCCACGCTCGGTGATGCTGACCTCGTACCACTTCGCATCGATGTGCTGCTCAAGGCGCTCGATTCCGACGCGCCAGTAGAGGGCGACCCGGTCCGTGCCGCGGCGCAGGCCGCGCAGATCGGCGACACCGCAGGGCGTCGGCCGAGCGTTGAGATTTTGTTTCATGCCTCGATCCCCGATGCCCTGGTCCTCCATCTTCACCCGTTGGTGGCCAACGCCATCACCTGCAACGTGCGCGGACGCGAGTTGACCAAGGAGCTATTGGGGGATCAAGCGGTGTGGGTCGACTACATCGACCCTGGCGTGCCGCTTGCCCGCGGGGTGGCAGCGGCCCGCCGCGAGCATGAGGCGCGCACCGGTCAGCCCGCCCCGGCGATCACGCTATTGGGCAACCACGGCATCATCGTCTCGGGCGCCAGCTACGACGATGTGACCGCGCGGACCAGGTGGTTGACAGCTACCGTCCAGGCGGCCATCGACGCCACACAGGCCCCCACCGCTTTCGGCGAGTCCCGAGACGTGGGCTGGATCGCCTCCGCGTTCCGGGATGCTGTGGGCGGCGCCGCGGTGGCGTGGAGCCGGGGCGATGAGGACATCGTCCGGACGTCCTCGGGCACCGCGGCCGGCCCGGTCTCCGGCGGCCCGCTGACGCCCGATCAGATCGTCTACGCAGGCTCGCTGCCCCTGGTGCTTGAAGCTGCGGACTCCAACGAGCGAATCGCTCAGCGCATCGCTGACTTCCGCGCCACCCACGGCAGGCCGCCGCTGGTCGCCGTCATCCCCTCGGTGGCGGTCATCGCTGCCGGGGATTCCGATAAGGCCGCCCAGAACGCGCTGGCCACGTACCTGGATGCGCTGCGGGTGGCCCGGGACGCCGACCGCATCGGCACGGTGCGGGTCATGAGTCCATCGGAGCGTCACTTCATTGAGCATTGGGAGGCCGAGGCCTACCGAAAGTCAGTGGCCGCCTCCGGCGGTTAGCCGATCCGCCGCTCGGCGATTTCCCAGCCCGCCTCGACCCCAGAGGCTGGCTCGAAGCGTTCGAGGTCGCTGCTGGCGATGATCACCTCTCGAAGCTCCGGCAGACCACCCGAGACCAGCCCGACGGCCCGCGCTTGGACCACGAGATTTCCCAGCGCGGTGCCCTCGACAGGTCCCGCCACGACGGGAACGCCCGTGGCATCGGCGGTGAGCTGGCACAACAGCCGGTTACGGACTCCCCCACCCACCAGATGGACGACCCCGACACTCCTGCCAGCTACCGTCGCGCTCTGCCGGATGGCACGTCGGTAGGCAAGTGCCAATGAGTCCATGATGCACCGGGTGACTTCGGCCGGGCTCTCGGGAACCGGCTGATGCGTGGCCCGGGCAACTTCTTGGATGCGCGAGATCATGTCCCCCGGCGCAAAGAACACCGAGTCATTGACATCGACGATGGTGCGCCAAGCTGGCACCGCTGCCGCAGCCGATACCACGTCAGCCACGGTGAGGTCGAGACGCTGCTCCTGCCAGGTGCGGATCGCCTCGTTCAACACCCACAGCCCCATGACGTTCTTGAGGAATCGAACGCTTCGATCAACGCCGAGCTCGTTGGTGAGGTTCGCCTGCCGTGCCGCATCGCTGAGCACCGGCTGGTCGAGCTCGAGCCCGACCAGCGACCAGGTGCCACACGATATGTAGGCAAAATCGGGCCGCTGTGCCGGTACCGCGACCACTGCGGAGGCGGTGTCATGTGACCCGACAGCGACCAGCGGCGTCGGCGAGCCGGAGGCTGTGGTCAGCTCCAGCCCCGGAGCGTTGACCGGTCCAACCACCTCCCCCGGCTCCACCAGCCCGGTCAGCAGTCGCCCGATGGGGCGTTGGAAACGACGCTCAACGAGCTCGGCGACGTCTGAGCGCCACTGCCGCGTGGCGGGATCCAGTAGCCCCATAGTCGAGGCATTCGTGACCTCGGTGACCAATCGCCCGCTCAGCCAATAGCCAAGCAAGTCGGGCATCAGGAGGAGTTTGCTGGCGATCTGCAGCCGATCCGGCGATTCGGACAGAAGCTGAAAGATCGTGTTGAACGGCTGGACTTGAAGCCCTACCCGGGCGTACAACTGGGCTGACGGAAGTTCAGCAAAGAACCGCTCGGTCATGCCCGCAGTGCGCCCACAGCGGTAGCTAGCAGGGCTGCCGATCAAATCACCCTGAGAATCGATGAGCCCGTAGTCCACGGCCCAGGTGTCAATCCCCACGGCATCGAGAGGTCCCACATCGTGGGCTGCCGCCCGAAGCCCAGCTACCACCTCCGACCAGAGCCGCAGTACGTCCCAGTGCAGGCGTTCACCTCGGGGCCCGGGCACCGACACGGGGCCGTTGGGGAATCGTGCGGTCTCGCGCAGCCGGAACCGGCCCTGGCTCAAGGTGCCCGCAATCACCCTTCCGCTGGATGCCCCGAGGTCAACCGCCGCCAACGTTGCCGACATATCTACCTCCATGAAACGTTTCAGTCAGACTATCACGCCACGGTTGACGCGCGGACGATGAGCTCGGGCCGCAGCTGCACGTGCTGATGCTGGTGCGCCGCACCCTCCAACAGCGCCAACTCGAGCAATTCGACGGCGCGGGTTCCCATCTCGACGCTGGGCTGCCTCACCGAAGACAGCGGCACCACAGCGTTGGCGCAAAAGTCGATATCGTCGTAGCCGATCAGCGCCACGTCGCCTGGCACGTCTATCCCGCCCCGCATCACGAGTGCTTGCAGCAGCCCCACGGCAAGCAGATCGTTCATGGCGAAGATGGCATCGGGCAGGTCAGCCTCGGCGAGCATGCGCTCCCCCTCGGCGCGACCCGCCAGGATGCTCATCTCCTCCGGGTCGGCGAAGGTGAGCTGCACCCCGGATTCCTCGATCGCCGCT
>JBKEBG010000047.1:0-7640 GCA_047972985.1 Arachnia sp. | reverse complement strand
GGACGCTGCACCTCCCAGTCCATGCCGTCGGCAACGGTTCGCATGGGCCCAATCAGATCCTCCCGTGAAGCCGAGGCAGCCGAGTATTCCGCTTCGCCGGCCCGCAGCTGCCTATCCAGGTGCTGCACCGCGCAATAGGCCAGCCTGGTGGCGTTGATCCGATCGAACGGCGTGGGAGCCCCACCTTGCTGGATATGACCGATGATTGCCTCCCGCACTGTATAGCGGCCCTGACCCTCGGCCTCGAATAGCTTGCTCAACACCTGCGTCGTGTAGTGCTCGCTGGCGTCCTCACCCCGCACGGCGAGATAGAACGTACGATCCGAGTCGAAGGCATCAACCAAGGCCGCAATATCCTCCTGGAGCTCGGCGAGCGTGATTCCCGTCTCTGGGAGATAGGCCTTCTCCGCGCCACCGGCGAGTCCTCCGACCAATGGCAGGAACCCGCAACCCCGCCCCATCGTCTCCACAATGAAGGCGCGCCTCGACGCCGAGGCCGACATCCGCACCCGGTCGATGGCGTCCACCACAGTGTTCAGCGCAGAATCGGCCCCCACGGCCATGCGCCACCCCGGCAGATTGTTGTCGATGCTGGCGGGCAAGACCGTCACGGGGATGTTGAAGGCCGGGAACTTTCTACGTTCCCGCTCCAGGATGTCCGCCGCGGCGTAGGCATGGTAGCCGCCCGAGATCAGCACAGCGTCGATGTGGTACTCCTCCAGCTGGCGGGCCATGGCATAGAGGTCGGTCTCTTGCGGGACGTAGCGCCGGGTACCAAAGTCGGCGCCGCCGGTGTGAGCCATTCCCTCGACATCGGCCCAAGAAACGTCCACCAGGTCGCCGGCCACGAGCCCCGGAACGCCGCCACGGATCGCCATCATGTGGTAGCCGAGGTCGATGCCGGTGCGAACCGCTACCCGATCGATCTGATTCATGCCAGGAGCCAGAGCTCCGGCGTGCATCACGGCGATGCGACGGGCTGTGGGCACGCTGACCGAAGGCCGGGCCTCAGTGATGGTGCGGTAGATGCCGATCATTCGTTCGAAGCCGGAGCCGCGCGCCTCAATGGCCTGGTCATAGTCGCCCTCAGCGATGTAGCTGGCGATGCGTCGCGTGGCTTCGACCGAGCTCAGTAGCGGCCGCTGCGTGACCTCACCGGCGTGAACACCGATCAAGATCGGCTCGGCATCCTCGGGCATGGCGATGATCTGCTGGATCGCCTCAACTCCGCACGAGGTGGCCATCCAGCGGTCGTAGGCGCTTGGCTGCCCGCCCCGCTGCACGTGGCCGAGGATCGTGATGCGAGCGTCCTCCCCGGCCTTCTCGGCCAGCACGCGCTGGACCCGGTCGGCAGTGATGGGCTCACCGGAACGATCTGCCGCCCCCTCGGCCACAATCACTATCGAATCGCGACGCCCCGCCAGTCGGGCGTGGGACAGCACTTCGACCATCCGGTCTTCCCAGCCCTCCCGGGGCGGCGACTCCGGCAGGAACGTGTAATCGGCGCCGCCTGCGATCGAGCTCATCAAAGCGAGGTACCCGCAGCTGCGCCCCATGACCTCGATGATGAAGGTACGTTGGTGCGACTCGGCGGTGGCGCTGATCGCGTCGATCGCCTCGGTGATGCGGTGCAACGCAGAGTCGGTGCCAATCGTCATCTCGGTACCGACCATGTCGTTGTCGATCGACCCCACCAGACCCACGACGATCAAAGCCGGGTGTGCCGCAGCTTGGGCACTGGTGATCTCACCACACTCGGCTAGCTCGTTGACCAGCTCAGGCCAATCCAGTCGCAAGGCCCTCGCCCCGGTCAGGGAACCATCGCCGCCAATGACGATGAGGCGGTCAATTTCACGCTCAATGAGGTGTTTGACCGCAAGCCGACGGCCTTCACGGTCCCGGAAGTCCTGGGATCGGGCGGTGCCGATGACCGTGCCGCCCTTGCTGAGGATCCCGGAGACGTCCTTCCACCCCATCGCGACGATATGGTCGCCGCCCATGACGGCGCCCTGCCATCCCTCACGGATCGCGAATACCTGCGCGTTGTTGTGGATCCCGGCGCGAACGATTGCCCGGACGGCCGCGTTCATCCCCTGCGCATCACCGCCCGAGGTCAAGACGCCGATGCGCGCAATGGCTTGGGTCAATACAGTTTCCTTCGAATCAGCGGCGAGGGCCGCGAGGTCGGACGATCTTGTGTGCCTGCCAATCCGGCGAGGCACTCACCGATGTCGTCAACGTGACTCCGGCAGTTCGTGCGCCTTCGGTCAGATCGCTCGGATCGATGAATCCGGGCCGACCGACCTTCGGGGTGAGCAGCCAGATGTAGCCATGACTGGCAAGGTCTGTCATGGCGTCGACCATGCCATCGACGACATCTCCATCGTCATCGCGCCACCACAGCAGCACCACGTCCACAGCATCGAGCGGATCCTCGATCAGGTCGGCGTCGAGGGCGTCCATGACGTCGTCGCGTAGATCGGCATCGACATCTGAGTCCCAGCCGAGCTCCTGCACCACCAGGCCAGGTGTCAGCCCCAACGCATCGGCACGCTGCATTCCCTCGCCAGTCATCGAGTCTCTCCAGAATTGGGTCCAGCCACGGGACTAGCCTGCCAGATGACTAGCCTCGTAGGGACCCAGACCAGGCTAAATCAGGAGTCTCCGCCAGCGTTGCCCGATCGGCCAGCCGTGATGTCGTCAAGTTGATACTGCTCGGCGGCACGCGTGGCCCATTCCTGCGGGACCTCCCCGGCTGTCGCGAGCCGCTGCAGGACGGCCACCGCGATCGACGGGCCGTCGATGCGGAAGTACCGCCGTGCCGCTGCCCGGGTATCGGAGAAACCGAAGCCGTCTGCGCCCAGCGTGGTGTAATCGCGCGGCACCCACTGCCGGATCTGGTCCGGAACCGCCCGCATGTAGTCGCTGACCGCGACGATCGGGCCGGATGTCGAGGCCAGCTGGGCCTCCACCCGCGTAGCCGGATGCTCGGCCTGCGGGTCAGCGAAGCGGGCCTTGTCCACAGCCAGGCCTTCACGGCGCAACTCCCCCCAGGAAGTGACGCTCCACACATCGGCGACGACCCCGAAGTCGTCCTTGAGCAGCTCCTGTGCCTCAAGCGCCCACGGCACGGCCACACCAGAGGCGAGGATCTGAGCCCTGCGCGCGTCCTGCCCGACCCCCTCCATCGATCCCGACCGGAGCAGGTACATGCCCTTGACGATGCCCTCGACGTCGACCCCTTCGGGTTCGGCGGGCTGGGCGATCGGCTCGTTGTACACGGTGAGGTAGTACATGATGTCTTCCGGCTGTTGGCCGAACATACGTTGAAGTCCGTCGCGGACGATGTGGGCGATCTCGTAGCCATAGGCCGGGTCGAAACTCGCCACCGCGGTGTTCGTCGAGGCAAGGATCGGCGAATGCCCATCCATGTGTTGCGTGCCTTCGCCGGTCAACGTCGTGCGACCGGCGGTCGCACCGATCAGGAAGCCGCGGGCGAGCTGGTCCGCCGCCGCCCATACAAAATCGGCCGTGCGCTGGAAGCCGAACATCGAGTAGAACACGTAGATCGGGACCATGGGCTCCCCATGCGTCGCGTACGACGAGCCGGCGGCAGTGAACGCGGCCAACGAGCCGGCCTCATTGATGCCGGTGTGAAGAATCTGCCCGTCCTTGGCCTCTCGATAGCTGAGGAACAGCTCGGCGTCCACTGGGGTGTAGTTCTGCCCGTGCGGGTTGTAGATCTTGATCGTTGGGAAGAACGCGTCCATCCCGAAGGTGCGGGCCTCGTCGGGAATGATCGGCACGACGCGTGGCGCGAACTCCTTGTCGCGCATCAAGTCCTTGAGTAGCCGCACGAAGGCCATCGTGGTGGCGACCTGCTGGTTGCCCGAGCCCTTGCGCATCGACTCGTAGGACTTGTCGGCGGGCAACGAGATGAACTTGCGGTCGCCCTGCCGCTCCGGAATGTAGCCGCCGAGCTCGCGCCGCCGTTGCTGCAGGTATTCGATGCGCGGGTCATCATTGCCCGGCCGGAAATACGGCGGCAGGTACGGATCAGCCTCTAGCGTCTCGTCGGAGATCGGCAGGTGTACCCGATCCCGGAGCGCCTTAAGGTCATCCAGGGCCATCTTCTTCATCTGATGGGTAGCGTTGCGGCCGGCGAAGTGACGCCCGAGGAAGTATCCCTTGATCGTATGCGCGAGCACGACGGTCGGTGCCCCGGAGAACTCTGTGGCCGCCTTGTAGGCCGAGTAAACCTTGTGGTAATCGTGACCGCCGCGGGTGAGCCGCCAGATGTCGTCGTCCGACCAGTCGGCAACCATCGCCTCAGTGCGCGGGTCGCGCCCGAAGAAGTGTTTGCGCACGTAGGAACCGTCGTTTGCTTTGAACGTCTGATAGTCCCCATCGGTAGTGGAGTTCATCAGGTTGACCAGTGCCCCGTCGGAGTCGTTGGCCAGCAACGGATCCCAGCCGCGCCCCCAGACGAGCTTGATGACGTTCCAGCCGGCACCGCGGAAAAATGCCTCCAGTTCCTGCATGATCTTGCCGTTGCCGCGGACCGGGCCGTCGAGGCGCTGCAGGTTGCAGTTGACCACGAATGTGAGGTTGTCGAGTTCCTCGTTGGCCGCCAAGTGCAGGAATCCGCGTGACTCCGGCTCATCCATCTCGCCGTCACCAAGGAAGGCCCAGACGTGCTGGTCGGATGTGTCCTTGATGCCCCGGTTGTGTAGGTAGCGGTTGAACTGTGCCTGGTAGATCGCGTTCATGGGGCCGATGCCCATTGAAACAGTGGGGAACTCCCAGAACCATGGCATCTGCCTGGGATGCGGGTAGGAGGGAAGGGCCCGCAGCTGGCCGTCGATGTAGTGGCTGTGCTCCTGCCGGAAGCCGTCGAGGTCGGCCTCCTGGAGACGTCCCTCGAGGAAGGCTCGGGCATACATGCCGGGTGAGGCATGGCCCTGGAAGAACACTTGATCGCCGCCGCCGGGATGGTTCTTTGCCCGGAAGAAGTGGTTGAAGCCGACCTCGTAGAGCGTGGCTGAGGAGGCGTAGGAGGAGATGTGGCCGCCGACGCCCACGCCGGGGCGCTGGGCGCGGTGCACCGTGACCGCCGCGTTCCAGCGCAGCATGCGCCGGATCTCGCGCTCGAGATTCTCATCGCCGGGATAGGCCGGCTCTTTCTCAACCGGGATCGTGTTGATGTAGTCGGTGCTGGTAAGAGATGGGACTCCGATGTGGCGTTCGCGGGCTCGTTCCAGGAGTTTCAACATCAAGTACCTGGCGCGATTGCGACCGCCCGCATCGATGGCGCCGTCCAGGGAAGCCAGCCATTCGGCAGTTTCCTCTGGATCGGTGTCAGGGAGGTTGGTCGGCAGCCCGTTGAGGATCGGGCCGGCCTCGTCGCTTTGAGTCACGAATCATCCTCTCACTGTTGAGCTCCCCCGTCGGAGGGCTC
The DNA here is from genome assembly GCA_047972985.1 of Arachnia sp. Lineage (GTDB taxonomy): Bacteria > Actinomycetota > Actinomycetes > Propionibacteriales > Propionibacteriaceae > Arachnia. The sequence goes on along the minus strand of JBKEBG010000047.1, from coordinate 2,182 downwards.
ATGCGTCCTATCCACACTAGTGTCCCAGCGTGGCTGTGCGTTAGTCGTCGTACCTCGCGGCGTGACGACGGCGGTAGCTGTGGGCCAGGAGCCGATCGAGATCCCAACTGTTGATGATCCGGTCGGCACCGATGCCGGCTGCCGCGGCCCGCGCCGCGCCGTAGGTCTGGAAATCGAGTTGCCCGGGGGCATGCGCATCGGTGTCGATAGCGAACAGGCACCCTGCCTGGTGGGCGCACCGCAGCAGGTCCATAGGTGGGTCGCGCCGTTCCGGACGAGAGTTGATCTCCACGGCGACCCCGAACATCACGCAGGCACCGAACACGATGTCGGCATCGAAATCTGATGGTTCCCGCCAGGAGCCGTCTGAGCGTCGCTTCCGCCCGGTGCAATGGCCCAGCACCGTCGTGTGGGGGTTGGCGATGGCGGTGACCAGCCGGCGAGTCATCGTCTCGGCGTCATCGCGCAGGCCGGAGTGCACGCTTGCCACCACCACATCCGTTGCGGCCAGCAGATGCTCGGCCTGATCGAGTTCGCCCCCGGCTAGAATGTCTACTTCAATCCCCCGCAGCAACCGGATGGAGCGCTCGGCCTGGACCTCGGCCAGTTCGCTCCACTGGGCCGCCAGACGCTCCGGCGACAGTCCATTAGCCACCCGGAGCCGGGGCGAGTGATCAGTGATCGCCATGTAGTCATGCCCGAGGGCTTCGGCGGTTAGTGCCATCTCCCACAGCGGCGAGCCGCCATCGGACCATGTGGTGTGGACGTGGAGATCCCCCCGGAGGCGTGCGCGCAGTTCCATCCCAGCGGGATCGAGGGCGTGGGCACCTCGAGCGCGTGCGCTGGCGAGCCGCTCCGGTGTTCGGCCCTGCACTATGTCGGTGGCGAAGGCCGCGGTGCTGGGGCCAAACTTCGGCAGCCGTTGCCAATGATGCGGCTGGGTCCACGCTGCGTGGGCACCGGCATGTTGCGCGGCTACATCGGCTGCCTGACGATAGGCCTGAATCCGGCGCGGATCGCCCAGCTCTCGCTCAAGCCAGAATGCGTATTCGCGCAGCGCGTTGGCGACCGGGCTGGATTCAGTCGGCGACATCAATTGCGCCGGGATGCCCCACCATGAACTCGTCGATCTCCTTCTTGCTCGCCTCGAGCTTCCGGTCCCGGCTGAGATAATGGGCTGTCTCCCGTGCGATCAGCCCGGACAGCACCAGAAGTCCGATGAGGTTGGGCAGCGCCATGAGCCCGTTCATGACGTCGGCGAAGCTCCACACCACGCCCAGTGGCATGGTGGCTCCCAGGAACACGACGATGCTAAACACCACCCGGTAGGGAATCGTCCCCTTCACCCCAAAGAGGCGCTCAATACAGCGATCGCCGTAGTACGACCACCCAAGAATCGTCGAGAACGCGAACAACACGAGCCCGACAGTGACCACTATCCCGCCCCAGGATCCGGGCAGGCCGTGGCTGAAGGCCATGCTGGTCAGCAGCGAGGCGTCCTCGCCTGAGTTCCAGACCCCGGTGGTCACCAGCACAAGGCCGGTGAAAGTGACCACCACGATCGTGTCGATGAAGGTCTGGGTCATCGACACCAGACCCTGCCTGACCGGATGCGTCGTCTTTGCCGCTGCGGCAGCAATGGCCGCCGAGCCCATACCGGACTCGTTGGAGAAGATTCCCCGAGCCACACCCATCTGAATGGCTATCATGATGCCACCCGTGGCACCCCCCACCGCTGCCGGCCCGGTGAAGGCCTCGGTGAAGATCTGAGCGAACGCACCGGGGATTGCCCCGGCGTTCACGATGAGGATGTACAGGGCCCCGAGCACATAGGCAACGATCATGAATGGCACCAAACCAGCCGTGACCCGGCCGATTGACTTGATACCGCCCAGGATGACGAGCCCCACCAGCACGGCAATCACCAGGCCGATCATCTCGACTGGCGGCCCGAAGGTGTGCGCGATATTGCTTGCCACGGCGTTGGCCTGAGTCATATTGCCGATCCCGAAGCTGGCCAGGACGGCGAAGACAGCGAATACCACTGACAGCCCCACCCCCACGGGGCCCTTGATCGCCCGGGCCAGGTAGTACTGCGGGCCGCCCGAAGCCTCGCCGCGAGCGTCAACACGCCGGAATCGGACCGCGAGGAAGGCCTCGGAGTACTTCGACGCCATGCCGA
>JBKEBG010000031.1:0-13222 GCA_047972985.1 Arachnia sp. | reverse complement strand
ACCCCCGGTGGGCCTCACGGGCATCGGCCACCTCGCGGCGGCTGGCCGGGCAGTGGACTATCGCCTCACAGGCTGAGGAGATGCTGAAGCTATACCAGGAGATGCCCCACGCCTTGGCCTTGGCTCGGTGAGTGCCACGGCCTCGGCGCCCCCGAAAGGCTCAGGCGCAGCTCCAGGGCTGCGTGCCGCGGATCTCGTAGAGCCGGTTGGCCACTGTGATCTGCTCGGCGCGTGAGGCCTGGTGCGGATAGTAGGCGAAGTCGTCGCCGCCCACCGACAGCCAGGTCTGCAGGTTGAACTGCAGGCCGCCGTAATAGCCGTTGCCGGTGTTGATGCTCCAGTTGTTGGTGGATTCGCACTGCGCGATCCGGGTCCACATCGCCTCGCGGGCAAGGTTGATCTCCGAGCTTGAGCTGCTCGAGGAGGAGGATTCCACCTCACGGGTTCCCTTGGTGGTGACCTGGGTCACTGGTTCCTTGGTCACCTCGGTGGCTTTGAGTTCCGAGGTCTGCAGCGTGCCGTCGTGGTAGGTCTCGGTGTAGGTCTCGACCTTCTCGCCGTTGACCCCAGTGGTGGTCACCTTGCTGGTGCCCTTGTCCATCTCGTCGGATTCGACGGTCTTAGACTCGAACGGGACCTCGACAGTCTTGGTGGCGTCCTTGACCTCGACCTTGACGAAGCTGATGCTCATCGCGTCGGTGAGGAGGGTGTCGGCGGCGGGGGTGACGATGTCGTCGTTGTCGGGGGTGATCTCGAGCTCGGCGAGCACGTCGGCAACTGTCCCGGCGATCCGGAGCTGCTGCGGCTGGCCCGCCACCTGGACTGTGACGTCCTTGGCGGTGTGCACCTCGAGGTGGAGTCCAGCGCGGCCGATCGATGTGGACCGGGAAGCCGATACCCGGGAGTCCTCCCCGTCGAGCCGCAGGAATGTCAGCGCCTCACCCACCGAGCGGGCAGTGGTCCAGACCTCTTGCTCCTGGCCGTCGAGCGTGAGCACCAGCTTGCGGGCGTAGTTGACGGTGATCTCCATGCCGTCGGTGACCTCGGTGTCCAGCGCCGGGAGGACCACGTCGTGCTCGCCCACCGCGATCTCTTCGAGGTCGAGGACCTCGGCGACTGTGTCTTCGCGTACCGCGATAGTGGTGGACACGCCATCAACGACCACGTCGACGTCGTTCTTGTGGAGGGCCGAGGCGACCCCCACTGACCCCACGAATGTCATGGCGGTCCCGAGTGCTATGGCGGGGATGAACAGCTTGGACATGTGACTCCCGAGCGGCGTCTGAGAACAACTACGCTCCCACCCTAACCCAAACCTGAGAAAACTCCAAGAAATGCTAAGATTCTCTCAGAAAGGATGGTGCTGGGTGGCGGCGAGCCACACCCGGGGCTGGGCAGCAGGGCCCACCACGGCCTGCGATTATTAGCGCAGGAAGCTCGGATGGCGCTGTCATCCGTCTGGCCGACAGCATGTGGAAAACACCCGGCGTGTCTGGCTATATTCATCTCTAATACTGCATTGACAAGGCATGACGCTCGCAGACATTTCCACAAAGTTCTCCACCGAAGCCCGGGACACATGGAACAACTCCATCAATCAAGAGGCCTTGTCAGGGCAGGGCTACCCTGGAGCGTCGAACCAGAGCGAGGAGGGCGAGGGTGACAGAGCCAGGGCAGGCCGGCGACGGCTTGGACCGTACTCCCCCACAGGACCTCATGGCCGAGCAGAGCGTGCTCGGCGCCATGATGATGAGCAAGGACGCCATCTCCGACGTGGTGGAGACCCTACGGGGACGCGACTTCTACCGGCCCAACCACGAGACGATCTTCGAATCGATAGTCTCACTCTACGGCCGTGGCGAGCCCGCCGATCCGATCACGGTGGCCGCCGAGCTCGGCAAGCTCGGCGAGCTGAACAAGATCGGCGGCGCGGTCTACCTACATGATCTACTTGCCAGCGTCTCAGTGGCGGCGAACGCCATCTACTACGCCGACCTGGTGCGGCAGAAGGCGGTGCTGCGGCGCCTGGTCAACGCGTCGATCCGGATCGCCCAGCTGGGCTATCAGGGCCAGGGCGAGGTCGAGAAGATCGTCGACGAGGCCCAGCAGACCCTCTTCGAGGCCACCGAGAACAAGGCATCCGAAGACTACAAATCGCTGGGCGAGTTGATCCAGCCAACCTGGGACGAGATGGAGGCCATCGGCAACTCGGGAGATTCGCTCTCGGGCGTCCCCACCGGTTTCGACGAGCTGGACCGGCTCACCAACGGGCTCCACCCGGGCCAGATGATCATCGTCGCGGCACGTCCCGGCGTCGGGAAATCCACCTTTGCGCTCGACGTGTGCCGGGCCGCCGCCATCAAGAACGATCTCACCGCGGTGTTCTTCTCGCTCGAGATGAGCCGCACCGAGATCGTCATGAAGCTGCTCAGCGCCGAATCAACTGTGCCGCTGCAACGCATCCGCACCGGCAAGATGGAGGAACCAGACTGGGCTCGGATCACCGATAAGACGGTCACCATGGCTGAGAAGCCGTTCTTCATCGACGACTCCCCCAACCTGACAATGATGGAGATCCGAGCCAAGGCCCGCCGGCTCAAACAGCGCCACGATCTGCAACTCGTCGTGATCGATTACATCCAGCTGATGACCTCCGGCAAGAAGGTCGAGTCCCGCCAGCTCGAGGTCTCCGAGTTCTCCCGCCAGATCAAGCTGCTGGCCAAGGAGCTGGAGGTTCCGGTGATCGCGCTGAGCCAGCTCAGCCGTAACACCGAACAGCGCAAGGACGGCGTTCCCCAGCTATCCGACCTTCGCGAGTCGGGCTCGTTGGAACAAGACGCCGACATAGTCATCATGCTGCACCGGCCCGAGATGTACACCGCCGAGCCCACCGACACCGAACGCGGCCAGGCCTTCTTCCACATCCTCAAGCACCGCAACGGCGAGCAGGGCAAGGTCGAGGCACTGTTCATGGGCCACTACAGCCGGTTCTCCAACCCGCCGCACGCCTAGCCGCCAGTATCTGCCGCCCGCAGCAGCCGCAATACCGCAGCCACGCGCCGGTGCACAGCATCGTCCCCGGTGAGCCCGAGCTTGGCGAACAGGCGTTGCGAGTGCTTCTCGACGGCCCCCTCGGTCACCACGAGCCGGGCAGCGATCCCGGCATTCGTGTGACCCTGGGCCATCAGTTCCAGCACCTCACGCTCGCGAGGGGTCAGGGCCGCCAGCACGTCGACGGAATGGCGGCGCCGCACCGCCTGCGCCACCACCTCGGGATCCAGCACGACGCCTCCGGCGGCCACGCGGCCCGCGGCGTCGAGGAACGAATCGATATCGGCGACGCGGTCCTTCAGGAGGTAGCCGATGCCCCCCTGACCAGAGGCGAGGAGTTCGTCGGCATAGTCGGCGACCACGTACTGGCTTAGCAGCAGCACCGGTGCACCAGGCCATTGCCGCCGCAACGCCGCGGCGGCCCGCAGCCCCTCGTCGGTGTGCGAGGGTGGCATCCGGATGTCCGCGATGACCAGATCGGGGCGCAGCTGCAGCGCGCGGGCCACCAGCAGGTCCCCGGTCTCGACGGCATCGACGACTTCGTGCCCGGTCTCGTTCAGCAGCAGACGCAGCCCTTCCCGCAGCAGGACCGAGTCGTCGGCGATCACGATCTCCACGGGATATAAGCCTGCACCATCGTGGGCCCCCCGTCGGGCGACTCGACCGACAACCAGCCATCGACGGCGCGCAACCGCTCCTCGAGCCCCGCGAGCCCGTGTCCCTTGGCCAGCGATGCGCCCCCGATACGTTATCGCCGACCGCCACGTCCAGGGTCGATTCCCCGGGCAGGACGCTAAGGGTGGCCCGGCTCGCGCACGAGTGTTTGTTGAGGTTGGCCATCGCCTCGGCCACCACGAAGTACGCTGTGGTCGCGACTGTGGCGGGCAGCGGCTGCTCGGTGCAGGCCACGGTGACCGGCACGTCGGAGCGGGAGGCGAGCTCCTCCAGCGCGGCTCGTAGCCCGCGATCGGCCAGGATGGGCGGGGCGATGCCGCGGGAGAGTTGCCGCAGCTCGCTGAGCGCCTCGTGGGCCTGCACCCGCGCCTGGGCCAGCAGATCGGAGGCCTTCTCGGGATCACCGGCGGCGGCGCGTTCGGCCCGTGCGAGGTCGAGTTGCAACCGGACCAGCCGCTGCTGCGGACCGTCGTGCAGATCGCGCTCCAGCCGTGACATCGAGGCGAGTTCGGCATGCTGCCCGGCGCTGCGCGATGCCTGCAAGTCCTCGATCCGCTCCTCGAAACTGGCGCGCTGACTGAGCATCAGATCCCCCACTCCCCACTGCAGGCTCGCCAGGGCGTGCACCACCCACGGCAGGGTCACTGCCACCACGGCCCCGAGGGCGACGTCGAGCACCGCCGCCTGCTCCCAGCCCAACCCCAGGAATCCCCACGCCCCCACATTGGGGTTGTCCCGGGCGATGTATTCGAACACGGGACCGGCCACCGTGGCGGCGGCGGCGGCCCACCAGCACACCACGATGGTGAAGGTGACGGTGGAGATGACGAAGTTGAGCTGAGTCCACATCACCTCCAGCCAGCGCTGCGGATCAGTGACCGGGGTGGCCAGGCGACGCAGCAGACCCGCCGATTCCGGTGCCATCTTGTAGCGAGGCCGCGGCATGGTGTGCCCGGCGCGGGTGGCAAGGCGCCGTTCGAAGGCGGCCCCGCTCGAGGCGGCGAGCAGACCCACCGAAAGGATGGGAAGCCCGATCCACATCACTATCGTGGCGATGCCCGCCACCACCGCCGACAAGACCACCGCGAAAGCGATCACTGCCAGGGGAAACGCACCCAACAGGTAGCCGGTTTCGCGCAGCGTCCGGCCGATGATGGACTCCGCGTCGGTCACCGGCTGCTCAGCACTGGCCATTGTCTCGCTCCTGGGTGAGGTGTCGATCATGCCACCAGTCCACCGGGCCGGGCCGGATAGCACCATCCGGCAGCCAGGCCACCACGCAGGCCGCGGACTCGGGCTAGCCCGAGTCCGGGCCGCCGCCAGAGGCGAGGGCCGCGATGTCGATCTTCTTCATCGCCAGCAGCCTGCGGTAGGCCCCGGGCGGCGCCAACGCCGCGTCGATCTGCTCCGGGACGATCTGCCAGCTCAGGCCGAAGCGGTCCTGGCACCAGCCGCATTGCTCGGCCTCCGGGACCGCGCTGAGCGCGTCCCAGTACCTATCGATGTGCGTCTGATCGGGGCACTTGAGGATCAGTGAGACCCCAGGGGTGAAGGTCATCGTCTGATCCGGAGCGTCCATCGCGGAAAACCACTGCCCCAGGAGCTGGAACTCGGCGTACATGACTTCGCCGGCCAGCGCGCCGTCGTCGGGGTGCGCGATGAGGGTACCGGGGGCGCCGTGGAGTACCTGGGAGTAGAACTCGATCGCGGGGTGGGCCTGGCCCTGGATCGTGTGCCCGAACATCAGGCACGGCACGATGGGCCGCGCCGGATCGCGGGGATTGGTGGACAGCCTCAGCTGCCAGCTGACCCCGTAGCGGTCCTCGACCCAGCCGTAGCGCGGGCTGAACGGGTATGCCTGAAGCGGCATCAGGACCCGTCCGTGCTCGCAGAGCCGGGCCCACACTTCTTCGAGCCGGTCGCTGGCGTCGGCGTCGCGGCCGGGATCGAAGCTGACGAAGAACGACACAGCCGGGGTGGGGGTGAACTCGGACCCGGCGTTGACGGCGACGAATCTGAACCCGGCCAGCTCGAACTCCTCGGTGAGGACCTCGCCCGCCAGGTGAGCCTGGAACTCCGGCAAGTCCTGGGCTGGGTAGTGCAGCTGGCTGATCCGGCGCGAATCCGGGAACACGGAGCTATAGAAATCGACCGCCTCCGCGGCGGTGCGGTTAAACCAAATACACGGAACTATGCGTTGCATGCCAGTCCTCCTGGGAGTGTGGCGTGGGCATTACGTCACCGCGGAATTGTAACCACAGTTGCGGCGGCAGGTCAGGCCCCAATCACACCCGGAACCGCCGGAGGTGACTATGCAGGCAGCCTTGTTGATGCGATAGCTATGCTGTCGTTTGGGGGATCCACACGCGAAAGGAATATTCGTGACCTATCTTTCTGACCCACTTTCGTTGCCACGGGGGGCACGGTGGCCTAATCGCTTGATGTTGGCGCCTATGACAAACCGGCAGAGTAATCAGGATGGCACCCTGACCTCTACTGAGATCGACTGGTTGGTGTCGCGGGCCCAGGGCGGTTTCGGCTTCGTGACGACGGCTGCGGCCTTCGTCAGCCGGGCAGGGAAGGCGTGGCACGGACAACTCGGCATATCGGCGGATTCGCATGTGCGCGGCCTGGCCAGGCTGGCGGCGGGGCTGCGGGGTGCCGGAGCGGTATCGGCGGTGCAACTTAACCACGGCGGACTGCAGGGGAATCCGATCGCTTCCGGTGAGCAATTAATTGCGCCATGGCGTGATACCGCCACCGGCGCCCAAGAACTCACAACCGATCAGATCTATGGTGTGATTAACGACTTCGCATCCGCGGCGGTCCGCGCCGAACGCGCCGGTTTCGACGGCGTGCAGGTGCAGGCTGGCCATGCTTACTTGCTGTGCCAGTTCCTGGAACCCGATCGCAATCGGCGTACCGACGGCTATGGCGGCGACTATTCCGGACGCACCCACATCATCTCCGACATCATCGAGGCGATTCGCGCCCGCACGGGCACCGATTTCCAGGTGGGGGTGCGGTTGTCTCCCGAGCGCATGGGTATCGACCCCGCCGAGATGCGCCGCCTGGCGGGGGATCTCATGGCCGCGGGCAAGATCGACTACGTCGACCTTTCGATGTGGAACGTGCGCAAACAACCCGACGCCACGGGGCAGCCGCGGCTGCTGATCGATTCCTACGCCTCGCTGGAGCGCCACTCGACCAAGCTCGGTGTGGGTGGCTCGGTTTCCGGGTCGGCCGACGGCCAATGGTGCCTGGAGCACAACGCTGACTTCGTCGCCATCGGCACCGCGGCGATCCTGGATCGGGAATTCGCCGCCAAGGCGCTCACCGATCCGACTTATCTGGCGCCGCGGTTGCCGGTCACCGGTGACTACCTGCGCATCCAGGGCATCAGCGAGACCTTCGGTGAGTTGCTCAACGAGGGAATGCCACAGTTCCTCGACGACTAGCCCCCGGGCTGGTCATTGATCCGTGGACGGCTTGGGTGGCCGGCCCCGCTGGGGAAGCGGGCCGGCCTCCTTGGGTAGGCGCCCGGCCCGCCGCAACGCCTCGCGGAGCACCACCTCGACCTGCGCGTTGACGCTGCGCAGATCGTCGGCGGCCCACCTCGAGATAGCTTCGTGAACTGCTGGGTCCAGGCGCAGCAGCACGGCTCGGCGCTCCCGCTTGGAGCTACGAGCCGTGCCTGCTTGATCCTCGGTCATCGCGTCAGTTATAGAGGCTTCCCGTGTTGACCACCGGTGTGGTGCCCCGCTCGGAGCACAACACCACCAGCAGGTTGGACACCATCGCGGCCTTGCGCTCGTCGTCAAGATCGACGATGTTGCCCGACTCCAACTGCTCGAGGGCCTTCTCGACCATGCCGACGGCGCCGTCGACGATCTTCTCCCGCGCCGCGATGACGGCAGAGGCCTGCTGCCGCTGCAGCATCGCCTGGGCGATCTCCGGGGCATAGGCGAGGCTAGAGATGCGCACCTCGACGATCTCGACGCCACCGATCGCGACGCGCTCGGCGACCTCATGGGCCAGGGCGTCGGCGATGAAGCCGGTGTCACCGCGCAGGCTGACCGTCTCGTCCGGTGAATCGTAGGGGTAGCTCATCGCCACGTGGCGCAGCGCGGCCTCGGCCTGCACGTGGACGAAGTCGGTGTAGTTCTCGACGGCGAAATTGGCCTTGGCCGTGTCGGCGACCTGCCACACGACTATCGATGCGATGTTGATCGGGTTGCCGTCGGAGTCGTTGACCTTGAGCTCGTTGGTCTCGAAGTTGTGCACCCGCACCGAGACCTTGGAGCGGGTGGTCAGCGGCAGCACCATCCGCAGCCCCTGGTGGCGCACGGTGCCAATGTATCGCCCGAAGAACTGCACCACCTTCGTCTCCCCGGGGGCCACGATGGTGAATGCACTGACCAGCACAGCGGCTACCAGCGTCACGACTATGCCACCGATGAGCATGAACGGGATCCCCTGCTGGGCGCCGGCCTCGACGGCGCGATCGAGCTCAATGCCCGCGGCGATCACCATCCAGACCCCGGCCACAAGCAGCGCCACGCCGATCAGCAGCCCAACGAAGCCGCTGATGGACCAGGCCGCGGCTTCACTCACGTGTACCCGCGCCCCCGAACGACCCACGGGCTCCTCAGCAACCCGGCCTTGTTCAGTCATGTCACACGTCCTTTCAGGTCGATATCTAAATGATATCACTTATTTGCCGCCGGTGGGGGTTCACGAGCGGGTTAGGCTGGGGTGACGTCTTTGGAGGAGGACACATGGCCGTCGACGGGACCCCGATCTGGGCAGACATCACAGTCAGCGACATCGAGCGCAGCATTGACTTCTACCACCGGCTGCTCGGCTGGGATTTCGATCCGGACGCCGGGCCCGAGATGGGCGGCTACCGCAACGCAAGGCTCGGCGGCGGCGCGGTGGCCGGGCTGTCCCCCGCCATGCCCGGCCAGCCGGACGAGGCCGCAGCACTCAGCGGTCGTTGGTGCCCTTACCTTGCTACCTCCGACGTTGCCGCCACAGCGCTAGTCATGGGTGAGGGAGGCGCCCAGCTGCTGCTGCCACCGATGCCGGTGGGCCCCTTCGGTCACATGGCGGTGTTGCGCGACCCGCAGGGGGCAGTGGTCGCACTGTGGCAGGCAGCCGCACACGCCGGTTTCGAGGTACGCGACACGCACGGGGCGCCGTGCTGGGTCGACCTGATGACCACCGATGCCCAGGCGGCCAAGGAGTTCTACGGCGCGGTCTTCGGCTACACCTACCAGGCGATGGACCCCGACGACGACACCTACGCCCTGGTCAGCGCCCCCGGCGTGGCAGAGCCGGTCGCCGGGCTCATGCAATGGAGCAGCCCGAGCGCCTGGTCGATAGCCTTCCAGGTGGACGATCTTGCCACCAGCCTGACCCAGGCCGCCTCACTCCAAGCACCAGTGCTCAGCGACATCGAAGACATCGGCTTCGGCCACACGGCAACCATCGCCGGCCCCGACGGCGAGGTCTTCAACCTGTTCCAGCCGCAGCCCCCACTGGGCTAGACACGCCGGGCCGCCACCCGGGTGGGCCCGATTACTCGGCCGGGGTGATGTTGACGTGCCAGCTCACGCCGAACCGGTCGACGAACAGGCCGTAGTCGGCGCCCCAGGGCTGGCGCTCCAGCGGCATGACGATCTCGCCGCCGTCGCTGAGTGCGTCCCAGAATCCGCGCAGCTTCGCGTCGTCGTCGCCGGAGATGCTCATCTGCATGTCGTTGCCCGGGATGAGTTTCGGACCCATTCCCTCGACCATGTCGCTGGCGAAGATGTGGAAGCCGTCGGGGGTGTCCAGTGCGGCGTGCATGACGCCGTCGGTGTCGAGGCCGAACTCGCGGAAGGTCGAGACCGCGGGAACACCGCCGAGGGCCTGGGCGTAGAAGTCGATCGCCGCCGCGCACGAGCCTTCGAAGGTCAGATAAGGATTCAGCTGAACAGCCATGGGATTCCTCTCGACGAGATTGTCACTCACATGCTGCCACCTTCCCCGACCCGGGGCCGACAACGATGGGGACGTGTCGGGCGGCCGTCCGGCGATCGAGCCAGCACCGCCAGTGGCGGCGAGGTGGAGTCCCGGTAGACTCACCGGATGCAATCGCCACCGCGCACCTGGAGCGTGACGCCTCGTGCCTGACCCCTGTGGGAGCCGCGAGTGACACCGGTCGTCGCCCTCATCGTCGGGATCGTGGTGGTGCTCGGCATCACCGCATTCACTGGATACTTCGTGGCTCAGGAGTTCGCCTACGTCGCGGTGGACCGGGCCAAGCTGCGTGGCCGCGCCGCCGACGGCGATGCCCGCGCCGAGGCCACGCTCCAGATCACCACGCGCACATCGTTCATGCTGTCGGGGGCCCAGCTGGGCATCACCGTCACCGGCCTGCTGGTGGGCTACGTCGCCGAGCCACTGATCGGCCAGTCGCTGAGCGTGTTGTTCACCGGTGGGCACTCGACTGCTGTCTCGGTCGGCATCGGCGGCTTCGTGGCGCTGGCCTTCTCCACGGTGATCCAGATGCTCTTCGGCGAGTTGTTCCCCAAGAACTACGCTATCGCTCGCTCCACCGAGGTCGCGGCGGCACTGACCCCGTCCACCCGGATCTACCTGACGATCTTCGGCCCCATCATCTGGGTGTTCGACAAGGCAGCCGAGCTGCTGCTGCGCACCCTCAAGATCGAACCAGTCCACGACGTGGAGGATGCCGCCACCGTCACCGACCTGGAGCGCGTGGTGGAGATCTCCCGCGAGAACGGGACGCTGCCGACTGAGCTGTCGGTGATTATCGACAGGATCATCGACTTCCCCCGCCAGGACGTAGAGCACGCGATGCGGCCGCGGGTGCGGGTGGACACTGTGCGCGCCACCGACACCGTCGCGGTGGTCCGGGCACGCATGGCAGCAGGTCACACCCGCTACCCCGTCCTTGATGAGGGTGAGGCAGTGGTGGGCGTGGTGCACCTCGTCGACGTCCTCGATGCCGATCTGCGGTGCACCGAACCAGTCACCGCGATCATGCGTGATGCGCTGCTGCTGCCGGAGTTCATGCCGCTGACCGACGCGCACGACCGGCTACTGGATCGAGACCTCGAACTCGCGTGCGTGGTGGACGAGTTCGGCGACTTCGTCGGCATCATCACGCAAGAAGACATGGCCGAGGAGATCGTCGGGGAACTCACCGACGAACACGACCCGGCCGAACCCGACTACGTTCCCCGCCCCGACGACGGGATCTGGGTCATGGACGGCGAGGTCCACGTGGATGAGGTGGAGCGGGCGTTGCTGATCGATCTTCCGCCGGGCGATCACGAGACGATCGCCGGGCTCATCATCGCCACAGTGGGGGATCTGCCCCCCGAGGGAACCGTGGTGGACATCCCCCTGGTCGAAGACGCCGCCGATCAGGTCCTGTCCCACGGCGAGCACGCGCCACACCTGCTGCGCGCCGAGGTGCTGGCGATCGACAAACACGTCCCCAGCCGGGTCCGGCTCACACTGCCCGAAGCCCCCGCCGCGAGCGAGGCGGACTTGTGAGCATCGTCATGGAAGCCACCGTCGGCGGCTGGGCAGCAGTGGCCTGGACCGCCGGACTCATCGCCCTCAGCGCCTTCTTCGTGAGCGTCGAGTTCGCTCTCATGGCGGCCAAACCGCACCGCCTGGCCGACGCCGCCCACCGTTCGGCCAGCGCACGGGCCGCCCTGCGTAACTCAGCCGAGCTCACTTTGCTGCTGGCCGGCTCCCAGCTGGGCATCACTTTGTGCACCCTGGCCCTGGGCGCCATCACGAAACCGGCGGTACACGACGCGCTGCTGCCGCTTATCGAGGCGCTGGGCGCCCCCGCGGCGGCGGCCGACGTGGCATCGTTCATCCTTGCGCTGATCCTGGTGACATTCCTCCACCTCGTGGTGGGCGAGATGGCGCCGAAATCGTGGGCGATCGCCCACCCGGAGCAGTCAGCCATTCTCCTGTCGTTGCCGATGCGGGCGTTCATGTTCCTGGTGCGTCCGGTGCTGCGGATGATGAACCACGCGGCCAACGTGCTGGTGCGGCTGGCGGGCGCCACCCCGGTGGAGGGGATCGAGGGCAGCCAGGACGCGTCGTCGCTGCGGCAGCTCGTGGAGCATTCGGCCAACGTCGGGGCGCTGGACGTGCTGTATCAGGCCTCGTTGCGCTCAGCGCTGGAGCTGCGTGACCTGACCGTCCGCGACGTGCTCCCCGATGGGCAGGATCTCACCGCGGTGAGCCCCACCGCGACAGTCGCCGATGTCCAGTCCGCCACCCGCGAGCACGGGCATGTCCGGGTGCTGGTGCGCGAAGCCGGCACGACGATCGGCGTCGTGCACGTGCGAGACACGCTCGCCGAGACCGATCTCAGCACCCCCATCACCGGCCTGATCCGGGACGCGGTTCGGCTTCCGGCTGACACTGCCCTGGCCGCCGCCCTCGGCACAATCCGGCAGCAGCGGACCCAGCTCGCCGTGGTCACCCACGGCGCCGCGGAGGTAGGGGTTGTCACGCTCGACGACGTCCTCCCCCGCCTGATGCCCTCGGCACTGATCACCGAGGCGCAGGCCACGACAGATTGAGGCAAGGCCTTCCGGGGCGGCTCAGGCCAGCTCGGCCGAGTTCAGGTCCGGGAACGCATCGGCGACGCCGGGATGCGTGATGGCCCCGGCGTGCGTGGTGACGCCCCCGGCGAGGGCTGGGTCGCGGCGGGCGGCCTCGCGCCAGCCGTGGGTGGCCACCCGCACTATGTACCCGAGAGTGGCATTCGTCAGCGCGAAGGTGCTCGTGTGAGGGACGGCGCCAGGCATATTTGCCACGCAATACAGCAGCGACTGGTGCACCTCGAAGGTGGGATCGTCGTGCGTGGTGGGGTGGGAATCGGCGAAACACCCGCCCTGGTCGATAGCGATGTCCACCAGCACTGAGCCCGGCTTCATCGCCGCGATCAGTTCGTTGCTGACCAGCTTCGGGGCCCGCGCGCCCGGGATCAGCACCGAACCGATAACCAGATCGGCCTGCATCACCTGATCGGCGATGCTCAATGCGGTGGAGGCGATGCCCTGTACCTGGTTGTGGTAGCGCCAGAAGGTGCCACGCAGCTTCTCCAGATCGGTATCGAGCACTGTGACGGCGGCACCCATTCCCAGGGCGATGTTTGCGGCATTCTGCCCGGCGGTGCCGCCGCCAAGCACCACGACGTTTGCGTTCTTGACACCGCCGATCGCGCCGAGCAGCAGCCCGCGGCCGCCCTGCGGGCGCAACAGCGAATGGGCCCCCACCTGGGGCGCCAGGCATCCAGCTACCTCGCTCATCGGGTACAGCAGCGGCAACATTCCCGAGGGCAGCTGCACAGTTTCGTAGGCCAGGGCGGTGGTCCTCGCCGCGAGTAGCGCCTCGGTCAGCGGGCGATCGGCGGCCAGGTGCAGGTAGGTGAACAACACCTGATCCTCACGCA
>JBKEBG010000110.1:0-2077 GCA_047972985.1 Arachnia sp. | reverse complement strand
GGCCGACACCGTGCACAACTTCTCCGACGCCCTGACGGCGGTGCCGCTCCTGGTGGCCTTCCGGTTGGGTCGGCGCCGTCCGAGTCGCTCGCACACCTACGGGTACCGGCGAGCAGAGGATCTGGCGGGCCTGTTCGTGGTGGTCATGATCGCGGCTTCGGCGGTGCTGGCCGGCTGGGAGTCGATGGCTCGCCTGCGTGATCCCCAGCCGATGCGCAACGTCGGCGTCGTGTTCGCGGCCGGCGTCATCGGGTTCCTGGGCAACGAGGTCGTGGCGCTGTACCGGATCCGGGTCGGTCGGTCGATCGGGTCTGCGGCGCTGGAGGCGGACGGTGCGCACGCTCGGGTCGACGGCCTGACCTCGCTGGCTGTCCTGGGCGGCGCCATCGGTGTGGCCCTGGGCTGGCCGGCGGCCGACCCCGTCATCGGGCTGGTGATCGCCGTGTCCATCGTCGCGATCGGAGTCGTCGCCGCCCGGGACGTCTTCGCCCGCCTGCTCGACGCCACCGACCCCGAACTCTCCGACAAGGCCCGACACGCGCTCGAACTCGTTCCCGGCGTCACGGACATCCACGATGTCCGGCTGCGGTGGGTGGGCCACACCCTGGCCGTGTCGGCGCGCGTCCTCACCGACACGGCGGGGCTGGCGAGGGTCCCGCTCCTGGGACGGGCCGCCCGGATGGCGGCGCTGCCGCACGTCGGCGTTGTCACCGTGGAGGCCACCACCTGATCCGCCCCGGCCCCGGCGACCCTCCGGGCCGGGCCTCAGGCGGTGCCCCTCAGCGCCAGCAACACGCCGCCGGCGACGACGGACGCGACCTGACCGGCCGCGTTGGCGCCCATTGCGTGCATGAGGAGGAAGTTGTCGAAGTCCTCACGCTGGGCTTCGCGCTGCACCACGCGGGCCGCCATCGGGAATGCGGAGATGCCGGCCGCCCCGATGAGCGGGTTGAACCGGCCACCGCTGAACAGGTTCATCAGCTTGCCGAAGAGGACGCCCATTACGGTGTCGAGGCAGAAGGCGATCAGGCCGAGGACCAGGATGGCCAGGGTGGCGAGGTTGAGGAAGCTCTCCCCCACCATGGTCGAGCCGATCGCCAGCCCCAGGAACAGGGTGACGATGTTGGTGAGTTCGTTCGACGCCGCTCCCGTCAGCCGCTCGACCACTTTCGATTCGCGCATGAGGTTGCCGAGCATGAGCATTCCGATGAGCGGCGTCGCGAACGGCACCAGCGTCCCGACGACGATGGTGACGACGATCGGGAACAGGATGCGGGTGCGCTGGCTGATCTCGCGACTCGTGTACGGCATCCGGATGGCGCGCTCCTGCCGGCTGGTCAGCAGCCGCATGATCGGCGGCATGATGATCGGCACCAGGCTCATGTAGCTGTACGCCGCCACCGTGATCGGGGCAACGAGTTCCGGCGCGAGCTTGTTCGACACGTAGATCGACGTGGGACCGTCGATGGCACCGATGATGCCGATGGACGCCGCCTGCGCGTGGGTGAACCCGAGGACCAGGGCGAGGATGAGGGTGAGGAAGATCCCGAACTGGCCGGCGGCCCCCAGCAGCACCATCTTCGGGTTCTCCAGCAACGGACCGAAGTCGGTCATGGCCCCGATGCCGACGAAGATGAGCAGCGGGAACAGTTCGTTGGCCACCCCCGCGTTGTAGAGCACGGTCAGGGCACCGTGTTCCCCCACCATCGGCGACAGGGGCAGATTGGCGAGGATCGCGCCGGCACCTATCGGGAGCAGAAGGAGTGGCTCGTACTCCTTCTTGACGGCCAGCCACAGCAGCACCAGTCCGACACCGACCATCACGGCGCTCTGCCAGGTGACGCTGGTGATCCCTGCCAGCAGGTAGTCCAGGGTGTCGGGGTTCACTCGAACCTCACCAGCGTCTCCCCGAACTTCACCTGCGCGCCGACGCCGACATAGACCTCCGCGACCACCCCGTCGCGCGGCGCCTTGAGGTCGTTCTTCATCTTCATCGCCTCCAGGGTCATCAGGGTGTCGCCGCGGGCCACGACAGCGCCGGCGACGACATCGATGCTCAGGATGACGCCCGGCATGG
>JBKEBG010000096.1:0-3360 GCA_047972985.1 Arachnia sp. | reverse complement strand
CGGCACAGCCGCCCTCGACGACACGACGAGGCGCGCCGCGATGGCCCCGGCGCTGGCCGCCTGGGATCAGGCCCTCGACGAGGGCCTATCGTTGAGCCAGGTTGCCGCGGCCGCTGCCGAGGCCGCCCGTCAGGGCCGGGATCACACCCTCGAGCTGGTGGCCCGCAAGGGACGCGCCAGCTACCTCGGCGAACGCTCCCAAGGGCACCAGGACCCGGGTGCCACGTCGACGGCCTACCTATTTGAGGCGCTGGCCGCCGTCGTCGAGGAGGTCTAGTGCCTCGCGTGGGAATCGTGGTCGTCTCGCATAGCCGACCACTTGCTCAGGCCGGTGTCGAGCTGGCCTCCCAGATGGTGGCGGCGGATCCGCCGCGGATGGAGATTGCCGCTGGTACCGCCGATGGCGGGCTGGGCACCGACGCCACCGCAGTCATGGCCGCGGTGGAGGCAGCCGACGAGGGCGCTGGCGTGGCGATTTTCGTGGACCTCGGCTCAGCCATCATGAGCGCTGACCTGGCCCTAGAGATGCTGGGTGATGCGATCACCGCGCGGATCCTGGCGGCCCCCTTCGTGGAGGGATTGGTGGCCGCGGCGGTAATGGCGGCCAACGGCGCCACCCTTGCCGCCATCGATGAGGAGGCGCGCGGAGCACTGTCGGCGAAACTGGCTGCGCTGGGCATTGAAGAGGCCGCGGCATCGTCCCCGGAGCCGGCTGCTGTCGCGGCGGGCCCGAGCACCGGGTCGGCCACCATCGTCAACCAAGTGGGGCTGCACGCTCGTCCCGCGTCGACCTTGGCGGCGCTGGTCTCGCGTTTCGACGCTGATGTCCGCGTCGGAATCGAAGGCAAGGACAAGCGGGTCAAGGCGGTCAGCTCGCTATCGCTGATGAGTCTGGGCGCCGCCAAGGGCTCCGTGCTGGTATTCGAGGCGACCGGCCCCGAACAGGACGCGGTGGTGGCCGCGATCACCGAGTTGGTCGCCAGTGGCTTCGGCGAGGAGTAACGCGCGACACGCCGAAGCAAACGGCCAGGCCACCCGCCATACTCGGGTCTAGGCTTGAGCTATGAGTGAGCCTCATCAGAACCTGCTCGGCACGGATGTTGTGGTCCGCCTGCCTCACGATGCAGCGCTCGATGAGATCCACGAGACCGGCCGGGAGCATTTCCTCGAGGTCGTCCAGCGTCACCCAGAGTCGTCGTTGTGCTGGGCGCTGCTGGCGGAGGGCTGCCTGCGCAACGACGAACTCGGCTCCACCATCGCCGCCTACGCCTACGCCCGGGCTGGATACCACCGAGGCCTCGACTCGCTGCGCCGAAACGGCTGGCGGGGCGAGGGTCAGATTCCCTGGGAACACGAGCCGAACCGCGGTTTCCTCCGGGCGCTGTGGGCGCTCGCGGTGGCCGCCGACCGGCTCGGCGAGACCGAAGAAGCCGACCGGTGCGCTCAATTCCTGCGTGACTCCTCGGAGGCCGGCTACCGCGCCCTGAGCGGCCGCGAGGCCGTCGAATCATCGTGAGGCTCGCCACCACCTGCTGGTGACACCCCATCCCTGAGCCGCCCGCGCGTACTGCCCCGGCTCCCCACGCGCCAGTGCCCACCGCCGCGGGGCGATGGGCACTGCGTGGGTGGTTGACTACAGCGCGAACGCCGCCTCGAAACCGGCGTTGATCGCATCACCCACCTTGGCTGGCGACACGCAGTCACCGACGGCAACGACGCCGTCGCGCTCACCGAGGGCCTCGACCAGCCCCTTGGCCGGGCGCACCCCGAAGGCCGACACGATGGTGTCCGCGGCGATGCTCACCCCACCGTCGGGCCCGTCGACGTTGACCCCGGTCTGGGTCACGGAGGTGACTGTGTGACCGGTCAGTACAGTGACGCCCTGCGCGGCGAGATCTCGCAACAGCGTGATCCGGTTGATCATCAGCAGATCGCTGGCGACCCCGTCGACCATCTCGACGATAGTCACGTCGTGGCCCTTCTCGGCCATCTCCAGGGCGAAGTCGGCGCCGGAAAGCCCGCCGCCACACACAACTATCCGCCGCCCGAGCTCGCCGCTGAGATGGGCGTCGATGACATCGACGACGTGGGGGCCGTCGATCCCGGGGATGGGCGGGGTCAGCGGCGTCGAGCCCGTGGCCACGATCACGGCATCGGCCTCGGCCAACGCCGGATCGTCCTGGGTCACCTCGTGGTTCAGGTGAACAGTGACCGGCAGCCCCTCAAGCTGGCGCTCCCACCAAAAGATCATCGCGCGCAGCTCCTTCTTGAACTCCGGCGTCGCGGCAGGCCACAGCACTCCGCCCAGCTTGTCGGACTTCTCGAACAGGTTCACCTGATGGCCGCGAATCGCGGCGACCCGGGCCGCTTCGAGCCCGGCGGGGCCCCCGCCCGCGATCACGACGCGCTTGGCCGAGGCCGCCGGAGTCAGGATTCGTTCCAGCTCGTAGCCGACCACCGGGTTGACTGCGCATCCGAGCGGCTTACCGACGAAGGCGTTGCCGACACACAACTGGTTGCAGCGGATGCAGGGCCGGATGTCTTCGCGCTGCCCCGCCGCGAGCTTGTTCGTCCACTCGGGATCGGCGATCAGCGCCCGGCCGATTCCGGCGAAGTCCATGTCTCCGGCGGCCAGGGCTGCCTCGGCGTTCTCCGGGGTGAGGTTGCCGCAACCCAGGACCGGGATATCCAGGACCTGCTTCATCGCCTGGGCGGCGCCGAGCATGCAGGCATCACCCAGGTAGTAGGGCGGGAAGACATAGTCCATCGCCTCATAGGAGCCCTCGTCGGCCATCATGAGATCCAGCCCGGCCGCGGCCAGCACCTGAGCGATCTGCTGGGACTGCTCGACGTCGCGCCCGCCCGGGTAGCGGTGATTGACCGACAGCCGGAAGCTCACGGGAAGCCCCGGGGCGCCCCGCTTGACCGCCTGGATGATCTCGGTGGCGAAGCGGCAACGGTTCTCCACCGAGCCGCCGTACTCATCGGTGCGGCGGTTCCATTGGGGTGACATGAACTGATCGATCAGGTAGCCGGTGTGGCCGTGGATGTCGATGGCGTCGATCCCGGCCTCGGCGCACCTGGCGGCCGCCTCAGCGAACCGGCTCACTATCACCTTGATCTCTTCGGTGGTCAACGGCCGGCACACGACATTCGGGTCGAGGTAGTGGGTGTTGTCGGAGGCCGAGATCGGCGGCCGGCTCGGATCGACGTCGTTGTTGTTGCGCCCGAGCCCGGCGGTCAGCTGCACCGTGAGGGCGCCACCGACGGCATGGACGGCATCGGCGAGCTGGCGCTGCGCCGGCGTGGCAGCATCGGAAGCGACCCGGCCGAGGCGCTTGTTGTTGGTCTCGTAGTCGT
>JBKEBG010000025.1:0-12336 GCA_047972985.1 Arachnia sp. | reverse complement strand
GGGCGTTTGTGACCCGTGCCCGCCTCGGGGATTGTTGTTGATTTCCTGTCGAGGGATCGGGTGATCCGTCATCGTCTAGAGCACTCGCTCGGCGCGTTCGCACGTACCTAGGAGTGTGAATGTCTGACCTGAACCCGTCCGCTGTGCCCCGCACCGTGTTCGGCAAGGGAGCCTCGCGTCGGCTGCGCCGCTCCGGCCTGGAGCCTGCTGTTGTCTACGGCCACGGAACCGATCCAGTGCACATCTCCCTGCCTGCCAAGGAGACCTTCCTCGCCCTGCGCACCTCGAACGCGCTGCTGGAGATCGCGATTGAGGGAACCAAGAAGCCGATCATGGCACTGCCCAAGCAGGTGCAGCGCGACCCGCTGACCGGCGGTCTGGATCACGTCGATCTGCTCATCGTCCGGGAGGGCGAGAAGGTCACCGTCGACGTGTGGCTCGAGTTCGTCGGTGAGGCGGCCCGTGACGGGATGGTCAACACCGACCTCACCGCGCTCACCGTCGAGGCTCCGGCCACCAATATCCCTGCGAACATTCAGGTATCCATCGAGGGCATGCAGATCGGCGATCATCTGACGGTGGCCGATCTGGCGCTGCCCGAGGGCGTGGAGACCCAGATCGACCCGGAGACCCTGGTGGTCAACGTCGTTCCCCCGCCGAGCGTGTCGCTGGAGAGCGAAGAGGCCGACGGTGAGCCTGAGGTCGTCGGCGCTGCGGGGGGTGACTCCGCCGAGTAATGACGGCATTCCTTGTGGTCGGGCTCGGAAATCCGGGCCCGACCTACGCCACCACCCGCCACAACGTCGGCTTCCTCGCGGTGGACGATCTTGCCGACCGGCTGGGTGCCAGTTTCGCCAACCAGACCCGCCACTGGGCGATGGTGGCCTCGGGTCAGATCCCAGCAGCCCCCGGCGTTGCTGCGCTCCGCCTTGTGATGGTCAAACCGACGACGTTCATGAACGATTCCGGCCGGGCCGTCCGCGCTATCGCCACCTTCCACAAGATCCCCGTCGCCAACGTCGTGGTGATCCACGACGAGCTTGATCTGGATCCCGGCCGGTTGCGAGTGAAGCTTGGCGGCGGTGACAACGGTCACAACGGCCTCAGGTCGATCCGGCAGCACCTCGGCACCGGAGATTTCGCCAGGGTACGGGTGGGCATTGGACGCCCTCCAGGCAGGCAACCCGCCGCCGACTATGTGCTGGCCAGGCTGACCCGCACCGGTTTCGAGGAACTTCTCGTCGATGCCGCCGTGGCGGCTGACGCTGCCGAGTCCTACTGCGCGCAGGGCCTCGAGGCGACGCAGAACCAGTTCAACCGCTAACCGGTCGCAGAAGGTTGCGCGAGACCCACGTCGTTGGCTCCTCGACCATCCGGTGGGATTCCTCGAGTGACCCAGCCGGGCGCGTCGCGCCAATGTCGAAACCCCCTGGCACTGGCGGCCGAGCTACGGCGGCCAGCGTGACCCCCCGGCGTGCACTGTGACGGTGGGCGATGGCGCTACCCTGGGCGCCGTGAAGTTTCCCGGCTTGTGGTCTGCCCTCGACGCCGACGAATCGCTGCGTTCGGCGATAGCAGACTCCCAAACCTCGGGCGTCACCGCGCTGGATGTCACGTGCGTCCCCGCCTTCTACCCGATCGCGGCAGGCCTGATCGCTGCCGAGTCTGGGCGCCACGCGCTCGTGGTCACGTCCACCTATCGCGAGGCCGAGCGGATCACAGCCGAGTTGGTGGACCTGCTCGGCGAGGATCAGGTTGCCTACTACCCGGCCTGGGAAACGTTGCCGCATGAGCGGCTTTCGCCCCGCCCTGACACAGTGGGCCGGCGTCTGGCGGTGCTGCGTCGGTTGGCTGGTCGGGAGGGCGTGCGGCCTCAGGTGGTGGTCGC
Organism: Arachnia sp.; assembly: GCA_047972985.1. Taxonomy (GTDB): domain Bacteria; phylum Actinomycetota; class Actinomycetes; order Propionibacteriales; family Propionibacteriaceae; genus Arachnia. The sequence continues at coordinate 10,448 of JBKEBG010000025.1, read as the reverse complement.
TCCCGTTCGCTCGGTGCTGCAGCCACAGGTCAAGGGCCTGGCCGAGATGACCCCGGTCTCGCTCGTGGCCGGTGCCGAGGCTGACCTGAGTCAGGTGATCCGTGACCTGGTCGATGCCGCCTACCACCGCGTCGATCTGGTTGAACGCCGCGGTGAGATCGCCGTGCGCGGCGGCATCATCGATGTTTTCCCCCCGACCCTCGAACACCCGGTCAGGATCGAGTTCTTCGGCGACGAGATCGACGAGATCCGCTCCTTCACAGTCGCCGATCAGCGATCCACCGGCGAGCGGCTCGACTCGGTGCTGGCGCCGCCGTGCCGTGAGCTCCTGCTCACCGGGAAGGTGCGCTCGCGCGCCAAGCAGCTGCAGCGTCAGCATCCCGAGTTGGCCGACATGCTCGAACGCATCGGCGAGGGCCAGGCGGTCGACGGCATGGAGGCGCTGATCCCCGTCCTCGTGGACGGGCTGGAGCTCCTCGTCGACTCCATGCCCGAAGGCTCAATCGTCCTGGTGACCTCCCCGGAGCTGGTCCGGGCCCGCGCCAGCGAGCTGGTGCGCACCAGCGAGGAGTTCCTGCAGGCAAGCTGGGCGGCGGCCGCCGGTGGCGGGAAGTCCCCGATCGACCTGGGTGATTCGTCGTACCGGGCGCTGGCCGATGTGCGCAGCCATGCCCTGGGCCTGGGGCATCGCTGGTGGACGCTGTCTCCGTTCGGCGCCGACGATGACCCCGCCGATCCGATGAGTCGTCGCCTGGCGGTGGCGGCCGCCGAGGACTTCCGCGGCGATACCCAGGCCGCGCTGGATCACATTCGGCGAGCAGTGGCCGACGGCTGGCGGGTCGTGTTGGGTGTGGAGGGCAAGGGCCTCGCGGATCGCTTGGTCGAGCTGCTCGCCGAAGCTGGAATCGCAGGCGTCATTACCGACCTGGCGGATGAACCCCGCGCCGGGCAGGCCGCCATTGCTTTCACCTCGCTGCGCCAGGGCTGGCGGGCGACCAAGGCGAAGGTCGAGCTGGTCACCGCCACCGAGTTGTCCGGGCAATCGGCTCCCAGCCGGGAGCGGCGCAAGCTGCCCAGCCGGCGCCGCAACCAGATCGAGCCACTCGAACTCGCCGCAGGTGACCCGATCGTCCACGAGACCCATGGGGTTGGACGCTTCGTCGAGCTCATGCAACGTAGCGTGCACGGCTCGGCCCGCGACTACCTCGTCATCGAATACGCCGCCAGCAAGCGAGGCCAGCCCCGCGACCGGCTGTTCGTCCCGATGGACCAGCTTGACCAGCTCACCCGCTACGTCGGCTCCGAAACCCCGACCTTGGACAAGATGGGCGGCGGTGACTGGGCCAAGCGCAAGTCCCGTGCCCGCAAGGCAGTGCGAGAGATCTCGGCTGAACTCATCAAGCTCTATGCCGCGCGCCAGGCCACCAAGGGCCACGAGTTCGGGCCCGACACGGTGTGGCAAAACGAGCTGGAGGACGCCTTCAGCTACGTCGAGACCCCCGACCAGTTGTCGGCGATCGGCGAAGTCAAGGCCGATATGGAGAAGATCGTGCCGATGGACCGGCTGATCTGCGGTGATGTCGGCTACGGCAAGACTGAGATCGCGGTGCGGGCCGCCTTCAAAGCTGTCCAGGACGGCAAACAGGTGGCCGTGCTCGTGCCGACCACGCTGCTTGTCACCCAGCACTATCAGACGTTTGCGTCGCGCTATGCCGGGTTCCCGGTTCACCTGGCTCAACTGTCTCGTTTCCAGTCCGATGCCGAGGGCAAGCGGGTGTTGGACGATCTGGCCAGCGGCAAACTCGACGTGGTGATCGGCACCCATCGGTTGCTGGCCAAGGACACCACGTTCAAGGATCTCGGGCTGGTCATCATCGACGAGGAGCAGCGCTTCGGCGTGGACCACAAGGAACGACTCAAGGAGCTGCGGGTCAACGTCGACGTGTTGAGCATGAGTGCGACCCCTATCCCGCGCACTTTGGAGACGGCGATCACCGGGATCCGGGAGATGAGCGTCATCGCCACCCCGCCGGAGGAACGCCACCCGGTCCTCACCTTCGTCGGCCCCTACGACACCGCCCAGGTCCGCGCCGCGATCCGCCGGGAACTCGCCCGCGAAGGCCAGGTGTTCTTCGTGCACAACCGGGTGCAAAGTATCGAGAAGACCGCCGGAATGCTCCGGGAACTTGTGCCGGAGGCGAGGGTGGTCACCGCGCATGGCCAGATGGGCGAGGCCCGCCTGGAGCAGGTGATGGCCGATTTCTGGGAACGTCGGGCGGACATCCTGGTCAGCACCACGATCGTGGAGGCGGGGCTGGACATCTCCAGCGCCAACACTCTCATCATCGACCGAGCCGATGTCATGGGCCTGTCGCAGCTGCACCAGCTGCGGGGCCGGGTCGGCCGATCCAACGAACGTGGCTATGCCTATCTGTTCTATCCACCCGATAAACCCCTCACCCAGACCGCCCACGAACGGCTCGCCACCATGGCCGCCCACGACGATCTTGGTGCCGGAATGGCGATAGCGGTGCGCGATCTTGAACTGCGCGGCGCCGGGAACCTATTGGGCGAGGAACAGTCGGGCCACATCGCCGATGTGGGCTTCGACATGTATCTGCGCCTGGTGGGTGAGGCGGTGGCGAACTACCGCGGCGAGGACACCGCCCCCGAGCCGCCACTGCGCATCGAGCTGCCCGTCGAGGCCCACCTGCCCGGGGACTATGTCTCCTCCGAGCGGCTGCGCCTCGAGATGTACAAACAAATTGCCCTCATCCGCACCGACGACGACATCCTTGCTGCCCGCGGTGAACTCGCCGACCGCTACGGCGAACCCCCCGAGCAGGTGGAGAACCTGCTGCGGGTGGCCCGGCTGCGCAACCTGTGCCGGGATCTCGGGGTGGAGCAGATAGCCGCGCAAGGCAAGCAACTGCGGCTTGCCCCGGTGAGCTTGCCGGAGTCGCGGCAACTGCGCCTGGCCCGCCTCTACCCTGGAGCTGTGATTAAGGCCGCCACCAGCACCCTGCTGGTCCCGGCACCCAGCGACGAACCAGTCGGCTACGTGACAGATCTGCTGGAGCAGGTGGTCCGGCCGGATCCGGCGGTCGCGACGCACTAGGATGAACCTGAATCGCCCCGGAAGGACTTACGGATGAAGCTCGCCCGACTTGCCCCGATGATTGTGGCGGTTGCCGCCACCTCCGCCTGCGCCCAGAGCCCGTCGACGGCCGCGGTGGTGGATGACGTCCAGATCAGCGAGGCCGAGGTGACGGCGGTGATCCAGGGATGCCAGCGAGCCGCCGATGTCGAGTTGGCACGCCCCAACGTGGTGTCGAACCTCGTGACGGCGGAGATTTTCCGTTCCGTGGCCCGCGATGCTGACATCGACATCAACCAAGGTCAAGTCGAGCAGCTCCTCGCCGAATCGCCCGAAACGGCCCCTGCGCTGGCCGACCCGGACTGTGTGCCGTTCGTCGAAGTCAACGGCCTGGCCCTCCTGCTCCAGCAAGACATGGCCCGCGACGACCTGCTGGCGGCGATCACCAACGCTCCAGTTGACGTGAACCCCCGCTACGGGCAGTGGGACATGCTCAACGGGCAGTTGATTGGGGACGGCTCTTTGTCAGCGATCGACGAAACTGCCTAATACCCAGCATGGCCGGTGAGCTGGAGCGGTTACGTGAGGTGATGGCTCGGCTACGCGCCGAATGCCCATGGGACGCCGAGCAAACCCATGCCAGCCTGCTCAACCACCTCATTGAGGAGGCCTGCGAGGTCGTCGATGCCGTCGAGACCGGAGACGACGTGGATCTACGGGAGGAATTGGGAGATCTTCTCCTGCAGGTGTACTTCCACAGCCAGATCGCGGCCGACGAAGGACGCTTCGACCTCGACGATGTGGCCCGTGGCATCACCGACAAACTCATCCGGCGCCATCCCCATGTCTTCGCCGGTGCTGATGCGCCCGCCGATGTGAGGGTGGCCTGGGAGCAGAACAAGCGTACCGAGAAGGGCCGCACGTCATCGCTGGATGGCATCGCGCATTCCATGAGCGTCGTGGCCAGGGCCCACAAGGTGATCTCGCGCTCCAGGCAACACCAGGTGCCGGTGGCACTGCCGCAGGAAACCATCACCTCCGCACAGGTCGGGCGGCAATTCATCGAGCTGGTGGCACGGGCACAGGCCTCACGGATCGACGCCGATGCGGCGATGCGGGCGGCGCTTCGTGAGCTGGAAGCCGACATCGCCGCCGCCGAAACCGGCGCTGAACCGTCTCAATAGGGTCCCAAGTTGGCCGATGGGCCGGCCGGGGCGGCATCCGATGAATCGGTTGGCTAGGGTGGTCCCCGACGGACTTATCTCCTGGAAAGGAAGCCCATGGCATCCATCGATTTCATCGAAGCTCGCGAGGTTCTTGACTCCCGCGGCAACCCCACCGTCGAGGTGGAGATTCAGCTGGATTCTGGCGCCGGCGGCCGCGCCATGGTGCCCTCGGGCGCCTCGACGGGGGCCTTTGAGGCCGTCGAGTTGCGCGACGGCGACAAGGATCGCTACTTGGGTAAGGGCGTGCTGACCGCGGTGAAGAACGTGGTCGATGTGATCGCCGACGACATCATCGGCTTCGAGGCCAGCGAGCAGCGCATGATCGATCTCGCGATGATTGAACTCGACGGTACCCCCAATAAGGCAAAGCTCGGCGCCAACGCCATCCTCGGTGTCTCCCTGGCCGTGGCGCATGCCGCCGCCGAAGAGGCCGAACTGCCTCTGTACAAGTACGTCGGGGGTCCCAACGCGCACATCCTGCCGGTGCCGATGATGAACATCCTCAACGGTGGCTCGCACGCCGACTCCAACGTGGACATCCAGGAGTTCATGATCGCCCCGATCGGTGCCGGGTCCTTCGCCGAGGCCCTCGAAATGGGTGCGTCGGTCTACCACGCGCTCAAGAAGGTCCTCAAGGACCGTGGCCTGTCGACCGGCCTCGGTGACGAGGGTGGCTTCGCCCCCAACCTGGAGAGCAACCGCGCTGCGCTGGATCTGATCATCGAGGCCATCCAGGCGGCTGGCTACAAGCCGGGTGAGCAGGTAGCGCTGGCGCTGGACGTGGCGGCGAGCGAGTTCTACAACGACGGCGCCTACACCTTCGAGGGCGAGGCCAAGTCGGCCGAGCAGATGATCGACTATTACGCCGAGTTGGTCGACGCTTACCCGCTGGTCTCCATCGAGGATCCGCTGAACGAGGAAGACTGGGACGGCTGGGTGGCCATGAACGCGCGCGTGGGCGATAAGGTCCAGCTCGTGGGAGACGACCTGTTCGTCACCAACGTGGAGCGGCTTCAGCGCGGCATCGATAGCGGCGCCGCCAACGCGCTGCTGGTGAAGGTTAACCAGATCGGCTCACTCACCGAGACCATCGACGCCGTCGAATTGGCCCACCGCAACGGCTTCCGCTCCATGATGAGCCACCGCTCCGGCGAGACCGAGGACACCACCAGCGCCGACCTGGCCGTCGCCTTGGGCTGTGGCCAGATCCAGTCGGGCGCCCCGGCGCGCACCGACCGTGTGGCCAAGTACAACCAGCTGCTGCGCATCGAGCAGGACTTGGACGAGGCCGCCACCTACGCCGGACGCTCCGCGTTCCCGCGTTTCAAGGGCTGAGTCGGGCTGCCGATCAGTCACACTGGGTGAATGGCTCGAACCACACCCTCCAAGCCGGCCAGCAACGGTCCGGGACGCGGGTCGCCGCGTACCCGGACCGCTGCTCGTCCGGGCGAGCGCGCATCGAGGGATCGGGTGCGCTCCAAGCAGGTGCCGGTGTCGAAGGACTCGCCTGGCATTGAGTCGCCACGGCCCACCAGCGAGAAGGCGTTGGGCGTCACCTGGCGGCTCATCCTGCTTGCAGTGGTCATCGCCGCGTTGGCGGTCACACTCACCCAAAGCCTGCGGGTGTATTTCTCTCAGGCCCACGAGATCGCGGCGCTGCGGGAAGAGATCGAGGCCACGCGGGCCGAGATCGATCAACTCAACGATGAACTGACTCGCTGGGATGATCCCGCCTACGTCGAGGCGCAGGCCAGGGAACGGCTCGGCTGGGTGATGCCCGGTGAGACCGGCTACCGGGTGATCGGCGTCGACGGTGAACCTATCGGCGGCGATTCGGCGGTGCTTGACGCGGAGGAACCCACCGGGCAGTGGTGGGAACTCATGTGGGGGTCCGTGGTGCTAGCCGACGAGCCCGCCGAACACATCGACCTTGAACCCGAGGGCCCCATGCCCACTATCGGACCATCAGCCCAACCTGCGGAAGACGAATGAGTAACCAACCCACCGACGAGGATCTACGCATCGTCGAAGCCCAGCTTGGCCGCCCGCCGCGCGCTGTCGAGGCGATCGCCTGGCGCTGCCCATGCGGCAAGCCGGGGGTCACCACCACGGCGCCTCGGCTTGAGGACGGGACGCCCTTCCCCACCACCTACTACCTGACCTGCCCCCGCGCTACAGCGGCCTGCTCGGCGCTGGAGGCCGACGGAGTGATGGCCGAGCAGACCGCCCGCCTGGGCGACGACGCGGATCTGGTCGCTACCTATCGCGGCGCTCACGAGGCTTATCTGGCGGACCGGGCCGCACTGGGTGAGGTGCCCGAGATCGATGGCGTCTCGGCCGGCGGGATGCCGAGCCGGGTCAAATGCCTACACGCGCTTGTGGCACACTCCCTGGCAGCTGGGCCCGGGGTGAACCCCTTCGGTGACGAGGCGCTCGCCGCCATCGGGGATTTCTGGGAGCGCCCCTGCCTGAGGGAGGACCTGTGACAACAATTGCCGCGATCGATTGCGGAACGAACTCGATCCGCTTGCTGGTGTTGCGTGAGAACGGTGACCGGCTCGACGAGCTGGCCCGTGAGGTGCGGCTGGCCCGGCTCGGTCAAGGAGTCGACGCCACCGGTGAGTTCCATCCCGACGCCTTGGCGCGCAGCTTCGCCGTGGTCGACGAGTACGCCACGATCATGGCCGGGCTCGGCGTGGAACGGGTGCGCTTCGTTGCAACCTCGGCGGCCCGTGATGTCAGCAACCGGGAGCTGTTCTTCGATGGTATCCGGGCCCGGCTGGGCGTTGCTGTGGAAGTGATCCCAGGCCAGGAGGAGGCCCGGCTGATGACGCTCGGGGTGATGAGCGGCGTCGGCGCCGCCGCCCCCGTGCTCGTGGTCGACATTGGCGGCGGTTCGACGGAGCTCGCCGTGATCAACGACGCTCACCAGCTCGAGGGCGCTGTCAGCCTCGACGTGGGAGCTGTGCGGGTCACCGAACGTTTCCTCGCGACCGACCCGCCCACCCCCGAGGAGCAGGCCGCTGCCCGGGCATGGGTGGGGGGCCTGCTCGATGGCAGCGGGATCGAGTTTGCCCGTATCGAAACCTGCGTGGGGGTGGGAGGCACTGTCACGAGCCTGGCCGCGAGCGTGCTGGGCCTGACCGCGTACTCGCGGGATGCTGTGCACCGAACCCGGCTTAGCCGCGAGGAGATCTGCGAGCAGACCGCGGCCTGGCTGGACAAGACCGTGGCCTCGATCGAGACCGAGCCGTTGATGCAGCCGCTGCGGGCGGGCGTCATCGGGGGAGGCTCGCTGATTCTCGACGAGATCTCGTCGCGAGTCCCGGGCGGTAGCGTGCTGGTCAGCGAGTCCGACATTCTCGACGGCATCGCGCTTGAGATGCTGGACTAGGCCCACGGCCCCCGTGGCCCAATCGGTAGAGGCAGGCGGCTTAAACCCGCTTCAGTACGGGTTCGAATCCCGTCGGGGGCACCCAACGCACAAGGCTCGAACCTTGGCCCACAGAATCAATGGCCGGGGTTCGGGCCTTGTCGGCGTTCTCAGCCCAGGTGAGGGCGTCGGCATTGACTTCGGGGTCGAGCAGCATCTCGAACGGGCGGGCGCTCTCGACGCGGAGTTCGTTGTCCTCATCGATGTAGATCTTGGTGAACAGCGCTTGGAGAACAGGGATCGATACTGCTGTATCACGACGGGCTCCTCCACAACACGGTTCACATACGAGACGTACGTGAACTCTTGGCATACGTTCCGTATGTCAAGTACGTTGGGTGGATGGAGGTGCCATGAGTAGAAGATCGCGGGCCGAGATGTTGGACGCGACGCGCACGCTGCTGCTCGCCGCTGGGCGAGAGTTCTTCGGCACTCAGGGGTACGCGGCAACGTCCATGGATGACCTCACGGCTTCCGTGGGGCTCACGCGGGGCGCGCTCTATCACCATTTCGGTGGCAAGAGCGGCCTGCTGGGCGCGGTAGCCGAGGAATTGGACGGCGAACTGTGCAGCCAGCTCGAATCGGCGGCGGACCAAGCCGCTGACCCTTTGGCGGCGGTGACCGCACGGTGCGTGGCCTACATCGAACTCACCCAGGCTCCGATCGTGCAACAGATCCTCTTCCACGACGCTCCTTCGATGCTGCCGGATGCAGTCGAGGCTTCCACCGCGGCCTGTCTGCTCTCGATCGCTGCCACCCTCCGCGCAGCTCAGGAGGACGGTGTTATCGCAGAAACGGCCTCCGTGTCCACGCTTGCCCTGTTGCTCAACGGAGCACTCGTGGATGCGTCGCGCTGGGTTTCCGCAGCCGACGAGGCGGATTGGAACTCCCGCCTCGAAGAAGCATCGGCTGCCACGCTCATGCTCGTGCAAGGATTGAGGACACAGTGACCAGATCAACGATGGCCCCCGATCAGCTGCACTCTGACCTTCCGCTGCGGGAACTGGAGTGCTTCGCGGTGCTGGCAGTCGAGCTGCATTTCGGACGTACCGCCGACAGACTCGGCCTATCTCAGGGGCGCGTCTCGCAAATGATCAGACGACTGGAAAGTCGAGTAGGCGGCGCATTGTTCGCCCGCACGAGCCGCCGCGTCTCCCTGACGCCCGTCGGTGTAGCGCTGGCGGCGGAGGCGATCCCTGCGTATGAGCGGCTGCGAAATGGGTTTGACGCTGCACGCGAGGCTTCCGGTGCTCTCACGCGCCGGTTGCGCGTGGGGTTCCAATGCGCGGTATCCGAGCCGATCTCGCAGGCCGTTGCCGCGCTGCCCTCCGATGAGGTGGATCTCGTGGAAGTGCCCTGGGCTGATCCCTTTGGCCGGCTTTCGGCAGGCGACCTCGACGTTGCCGTGGTGCTCTCGCCCAGCAAAGAGCACGGGTTTCATCAGTTGCTCGAGTTTTCCCGCCAAGCGCAATACCTCGCGGTTCCGAAGAAACATCCGCTATCTGCGAAGTCCGCAATCAGCGGTCCGATGCTGGGGAGAATCGGACTGATCGAGCCCGCGGCAACCGCGCCTGAATACTGGCGCACCGCCAACGCCCCGCGCACCACCGCGAGCGGGATCAGCTTGCGCTACGAGGCCGCGGCGGCGACGCTGCCCGAGGCCATCTCGATGGTCGGGACTCGTGGCCTCGGCGTGCTGTTGTGCGGTGCGAGCGCTGCGTTCATGCCCCGCCCCGACGTGCGCTATGTTCCCGTACCGGATCTTGCGCCATCCTCTCTCGTGGCACTGGCAGGGAAAGGAAAGGGGCATCCGCTGGTTCCTCAGTTCGCCGCCGAGCTACGGCGTCGCGTCGATGCCGTGTGAACTGCCCGCGGCCTTGGCGCGAAACGGGTGCGGACGAGTTGTGACCGCGATCAGCAGCGCGAGCGCAGATACCGCAGCGGCTAGCCACATCGCCCAGGTGACGTTCGCCCCATCAACCGTCACCGCGCCCAGCACCGCGCCGCCGGCAATGCTCGCGTTGAAGGCTCCCGACCACAGGGCAGAGGACGCCTCGATCTGAGCTGGATCGGCCTTCGCTATCCACGTCTGCGTTGATACCGACAACCCGCCGTAGCAGAATCCCCACAGCACCATCACGACGCCCGCGATCACCGCTGCCTGCCCCAGACCCGTCGCAAGGAGAAGGGTTGCCACGGCGACGCCGCCGACGGCGAGCACGACGGCGGCACGTGTCTTCTTTCCCGCGAGAGTCCCAAGGATGAAGTTGCCCGCGACGCCCGCGATGCCATAGACGAAGAGCACCGTAGCCAGCCCCGTTGCTCCCATCCCAGACTCCGTTTCCAGGAACGGGCGAATGTAGGTGTACCCGGTGAAGTGACCCAGCACCAGCAGCGTCGTAATCACGATCCCGAACAGCACTCCAGGAGTCCGCAGCGGAGCGAACACCCGAGCAACCCTGCTCGCCCCGGGGGCGGGAAGGGCGGGAAGCAGCATAAACAGGAGGACAGCCGTGAGCGCGCCCAATACCGCCAGCCCCCAGAAGGCGGTGCGCCAACCCCACTGATCCGCAACCAACGTGCCCAACGGGACACCCAGCACCGATGCAATCGACACGCCCGAGAAGATCACCGTCGTCGCTAGCGCCACGCGACGACCGGATGCAAGACGCGGCCCGAGGCCTGCCGCAAG
>JBKEBG010000181.1:0-33412 GCA_047972985.1 Arachnia sp. | reverse complement strand
CCAGAGCCTGCCCACAGCACCGGCTCGCTGGGTGGATCCCAGACACAATCGGCGCCGCTGGCGGTGCGCATGCGGCCCCGCACTCTCGACGAACTCGTCGGTCAGCAGCACCTGCTGGGGCCGGGCTCACCGCTGCGGCGCCTCGTCTCCGGCGCGCCGATGAGCGTGTTCTTGTGGGGCCCTCCCGGCGTGGGCAAGACCACGCTTGCCTCGGTGGTCTCGCTCAGCTCAGGGTCGCGTTTCGTCGAGCTGTCCGGGGTCAGCGCCGGGGTGAAGGAGCTGCGCACCGAGGTGGATCTCGCCCGCCGGGAACTGGCCAAGGGCACCCCCACGGTGTTGTTCATCGACGAAGTGCACAGGTTTTCCAAGACCCAACAAGACGCGCTGCTGCCCGCGGTCGAGAACCGGATCGTCACGCTCATCGCCGCCACCACCGAAAACCCTTCGTTCTCGGTGATCTCCCCGCTGCTGTCCCGCTCGCTGTTGCTGCGGCTGCGTCCCCTCACCGACGCGGACATCTCGGGGCTACTTGATCGCGCCCTCAGCGACGACAGGGGACTGGGCGGGGCCGTCGATGTGGCACCCGAGGCCCGAGCGGACCTGCTTCGCCTGGCCGGCGGCGACGCCAGGCGGGCGCTGACCTACCTCGAGGAAGCCGCGGCATCGGCGCTCGCGCTCGGCCAAGCAAGAGTAACCACCGAGATCCTGGCTGCCTCGGTGGACCGCGCCGCGGTGCGTTACGACCGGGCGGGCGACCAGCACTACGACGTGATCAGCGCCTTCATCAAGGCAATCCGGGGTTCGGACGTCGACGCGGCGCTGCACTGGTTGGCCAGGATGTTGGAGGCAGGTGAGGACCCACGCTTCGTGGCCCGGCGGCTGATGATCTCCGCCTCCGAGGACATCGGCATGGCAGCGAGCGGGGTGCTGCAGACCTGTGTGGCCGCAGCTCAGGCGGTGCAGCTGCTGGGCATGCCTGAGGCCAGGATCACGCTGGCCCACGCCACCGTCGCTGCCGCCTCGGCACCCAAGTCCAATGCCGCATATGTGGCGTTGGAAGCGGCCCTGGCCGATGTCCGCTCCGGCAAGGGCACGGAGGTCCCGGCGGGGCTGCGAGATGCGCACTACGCGGGTGCCGATGGGTTGGGGCACGGCGTGGGCTACCGCTACCCACACGATTACCCAGATGCGCTCGTGGAGCAGCAGTACCTGCCGGAGGACCTGGTAGGGACCCGCTATTACACTCCGACCCGCAACGGTGCCGAAGCCGTGGTGGCCGAACGTCTCGACCGGGTCCGAGGCATCGTGTCCCCCGAGCGTGACCATGGGTCCGGCAGGTCGGATAGAGTAGCGGCCGAACCGTCCTGAGGAGGCATTTGCCATGTCCATCGGAGAAGTCGCCGGGCTCATCGCCGCCATCGCCTTTGTGGCTCTGGTGGCTCTGACGGCCGTGCCCCTGCTCAAGCTTGGGCGCGTGCTCGAAGAGCTGCGCCTGGCGGTCCGGGATCTGGGGCACAATTCGGTGCCGATCCTGCAGGAACTGCGCGGCACTGTCGAGGTCACCAATGACGAGTTGGCCAAGCTCAGCCTGGTGACCGAGGACCTGCAGCGGGTGACGGGGCACGCCACCGTGGTCAGCGAGAACGCTGCGCAGCTTTCGCAGGTGTTCTCCGCCACCTTGGGTGGGCCGTTGGTCCGCACCGCCGCGTTCACCTATGGACTACGCACCGCAGTGAAAGGACGCAAGAAGTGAAACGCCTGTTCTGGATGTTGGTAGGCGCTGGCATCGCCGTTGCTATCGCCCTCAAGGGCAAGGAACTGCTGCACCGACTGACCCCGGCCGGCGTAGCGGAGCAGGTGGAACGCACGGGTAACCGAGCGGCGGCCAATCTCGGTGACTTCTACGCCACTTTCAAGACCGCGATGGCTGAACGCGAGGAGGAGCTGCGCCGCGAGCTGCGGACGGCAAGCAACGAATGAAGACATCTGAAATCCGGCGGCGCTTCCTCGAATTCTTCGCCGTCCGCGACCACACCCTCGTGCCCAGTTCGTCGCTTTTGTATCACGACCCGACGCTGCTGTTCGTCAACGCGGGAATGGTCCCCTTCAAGCCCTACTTCATGGGCGATGAGCCAGCCCCGTATCGGCGAGCCGTGTCGGTCCAGAAGTGCCTACGCACCCTCGACATCGATGATGTAGGCAAGACAACCCGCCACGGCACGTTCTTCCAGATGAACGGCAACTTCGCCTTCGGTGACTATTTCAAGGCCGAGGCCATCTCCTTCGCCTGGGAGCTGATCACAGGATCGGTCGCCGATGGTGGTCTCGGCTTCGATCCCGACACGGTCTGGGTCACAGCTCTGGCCGGCGACCAGGAGACCATCGCGTTGTGGCGGGAGGTGGGCATCCCGGCGCATCGCATCCAGGAACGCGGCCTTGAAGACAACTACTGGCACATGGGGGTCCCCGGCCCGGGCGGGCCCTGTTCGGAGATTTACATCGACCGCGGGCCCACGTTCGGACCCGAGGGCGGGCCCATCGTCGACGAGGACCGCTTCCTCGAGATCTGGAACCTGGTGTTCCAGACCGAGGAGCTGTCGGCGGTGCGCGCCAAGGCCGATTTCGATGTCGTCGGCCCCCTGGCGGCCCGCAACATCGATACCGGCAACGGGCTCGAGCGCACCGCGCTGCTGTTGCAGGGCGTGGCGAACATGTATGAGATCGACGAGGTGTTTCCCGTCATCGCCCGGGCAAGTGAGCTTTCCGGACGCCGTTACGGCGCCGACGCCGCAGACGATGTCAGGTTCCGGGTGGTCGCCGACCACATCCGCTCGGCCCTCATGGTGATGACCGACGGCGTGACTCCGGGCAACGAGGGACGCGGCTATGTGTTGCGTCGGCTGCTGCGACGCAGCATCCGGGCGATGCGCCTGCTGGGGGTCGACGCCCCGGTGCTGGGGGAGTTGCTGCCCGTGAGCCGCGAGGTGATGCGGGCGTCGTACCCCGAGATCGACGAGGCCTGGGGGCGCGTGAGCCAAGCCGCCGCGAGCGAGGAGGAGTCATTCCGGCGCACCCTGGCCGCAGGCACAACCATACTTGACACTGCCGTGTCCACCGCGAAGCAGGCGAAGTCCACCACGTTGCCCGGCAGCGACGCCTTCCAGCTGCACGACACCTACGGATTTCCGATCGATCTGACGATGGAGATGGCCGCAGAGCAGGGCCTCACGGTCGACCGGGCAGCATTCGATTCGCTGATGGCCCAACAGCGGGACCGAGCGCGGGCCGACGCCAAGGCGAAGAAGGGCGCGGCGGCGAGCCTGGAGGCCTATCGCCGACTGCGCGAAGGCGGTGCCACCGCCTTCCTCGGCTACGACGAGCTTGACGTGGCCACGTCGGTGGTCGGCGTGGTGGCCGACGGCACTGGGGTCAGCAGCGCCGCAGACGGCAGCACCGTCGAGGTGGTCCTTGCCCAGACCCCGTTCTACGCCGAATCCGGCGGTCAGGATTCGGACAGCGGCGTGATCGTCGGTGACGGTTTCACCCTCGAGGTTCTCGACGTGCAGCGACCGGTGCCGGGGCTCGTGGTGCACCGGGTCACAGTGGCGGGTGAGGTGTTCCAGGGGGCCCAGGCCCGCGCCAGCGTCGACCCGAGCGCGCGTCACGGAGCCGGGCAGGCTCACACAGCAACCCATATAGTGCACGCGGCGCTGCGCGAGCTGATCGGACCCACCGCCACCCAGGCCGGCTCGTACAACCGGCCCGGCTACATGCGCTTCGACTACCAATCCGGTCAGGCCATGTCGGAGGGGCTGCGTCAAGAGGTAGAGGGCCGGGCCAATCAGGCGATCGGCGACGCCTTCGACGTCACAGCTCACCTCATGCCGCTCGATGCGGCCAAGGCCATGGGCGCGATGGCGATGTTCGGGGAGAAATACCCAGAGGTCGTGCGTATGGTCGAACTCGCGGGGCCGTGGTCGCGTGAGCTGTGCGGCGGAACTCACGTGACCAATACCGCCCAGATCGGGCTGCTGAATCTGCTATCGGACAGCTCGATCGGATCCGGGGTCCGCCGGGTCGAGGCGCTGGTCTCCCGGGATGCTTTCCAGCAGTTCGCGGCCGAGCGGGCCCTGGTGCGTAGCCTCACCGACACACTGCGGGTGCAGCCGGATCAGCTTGTGGGCAAGGTCGAACGGCTCGTGGCCCAACTGCGCGATGCCGAACGTCAGATCGCCGCGCTCCACGCGGCATCACTGAGCAGCGACGCCGAGGCACTGGTGCGTGAGGCGCATCCGGTGGGCGCGGTGCGGCTGCTGAGTCTGGAGCGGCCGGGACTGGCTGCGGGGGATCTGCGCAGTCTTGCTGTCGACCTGCGGGATCGGCTGGGGGCCGAGCCTGCCGTGGTGGCGCTCGTCGGCGGCGACTCGGCCAAGGCCTCGGCGGTCATCGCCACCAACCAAGCTGCCCGCGACCTGGGCCTCAACGCAGGCCAACTGATCGCGCTGGCGAGCGCTCAGCTGGGCGGCAAGGGCGGCGGTAAACCGGACCTGGCCCAGGGTGGCGGTACCGATGCTGCGGGAGCCTCGGCTGCCCTGGCGGCCGTGCGATCCGCTATTGAGGCCCGTGGCTGAGCTGGTGCCGGGTTCCCGGCTGGGGATCGACTGGGGCAAGGCCCGCATCGGGGTCGCGGCCTGCGGCAGCGGGACGGGTCTTGCCTACCCGGTCGAGACGGTGCCCGCCGGAAGGGCGGCGCTGGGCCGCTTGGTTGAGCTGGTCACCGAGTACGATCCGGCGGTGATTTACCTCGGACTACCCCTCACGCTCTCGGGGGATATCGGCATAGCCGCCATCGCGATCACCGAGCACGCCCAACACTTGGCGGCGACGCTCGGGCACCGGCAGGTGAGACTAGTCGACGAGCGGCTCAGTACGGCCGGGGCCTCACGTACCCTAGGAGCAGCAGGACGCAGTACCCGCCGTCAGCGCACTGTCATCGACCAGGCGGCCGCTGTGGAGATTCTGCAACGGGCTATCGACGTCGAAGCAGCCAGTGGGGCGCTTGCCGGGGTCGGGGTAGGAATGGAGGAATCGTGAGCCCACAATTCGTGGACAACGACAAACCCAACTGGGCAAAGATCGCCTATCATGCGAGAAGTGGCTTTGCCGTGGCGTTGTCACTCGCGGTGCTCGTCGGGGGAGGCTGGTTCGTCTACAGCAAGATCAGCGAGGCCTGGACCGCCTATCGTACCGCCGATGACTACATCGGGGAGGGCATCGACGATGTCGAGGTGGTGATCCCGCTCGGGGCGAACATCACCCAGATCGGTGACGTTTTGGTGGAACACGACGTGATCCGGTCGGTCGCGACATTCCGCGACGAGGCCTTGGCGAACGAAGAATCCGATCAGATTCAGGCGGGTCGGTACGCGCTGAAGACCCAAATCCCGGCGAAGACAGCGCTGGAAATGCTCCTTGATCCGGCCAATCAGGTGGTCACCAACGTCACCCTCCGCGAGGGCCTGGCCCTGAGCCAGGAGTTGAGCATCCTCAGCGAGGAGTTTGAGGTCTCGACTGAGGACCTCAAGGCCGCGCTCGAATCAACCGACCTCGGGCTGCCCGGGTACGCCAACGGCAACGCCGAGGGGTTTCTCTTCCCCGAGACGTATCGGATCTCGGAGCCGCTGGTTCCTGGCACCTTGTACTCCACCCAGGTGTCCCAGTTCAAAACCGTCGCCGAAGAAATCGGACTGGCCGACCGCGCCGCCGCGCTGGGCAGATCAGAGTACGAACTCGTCATCGTGGCCTCCATGATCGAGAAGGAGGCCGCCACACCAGAGGACCGGCCGAAGGTGGCCGCAGTGATCTACAACCGGCTCGACGCCGGGATGAAGCTCCAGTTCGACTCCACCGTCCACTACGCCCTGCAGGATTTCAGCCGCGTCACGACGACGGAGGCCGACCGAGCTACCGAGTCGGTCTACAACACATATCTCCACGAGGGGCTGCCATGGGGCCCGATCTCGAACCCCGGTCGAGCGGCGCTCGAGGCGGCAGCCAATCCGGCCGACATCTCTGCGATGTTCTTCACCGCGGTCAACCTCGACACCGGCGAAACCCTGTTCGCCGATACCGCCGAGGAACACGCGGAGAACGTTAAGAAGTTCCAGGCCTGGTGCCAGGCCCACCAGGGGCGCTGCACCTGATGCGTTGCGCAGTGATCGGTGACCCCGCCGACCACTCGTTGTCCCCAGCGATCCATCGGGCGGGCTACACCCGGCACTGTCTCGAGTGGTCCTATGAGGCGCTCACCGTGGCGCCGCGAGACCTCGCGGCATTCGTGAGGCCGAAGCTGCACGATCCCGAGTGGGCTGGGCTCAGCGTGACCGCCCCCCATAAGGAGGCGATCTGCCAGTACGGGCAGCCCGACCACATGGCGAGTCTTGTCGGCGGGGGTAACACCATCGTCTTCGGTGACCAGCCACAGGTGTACAACACAGACATCCCCGGTTTCGTGCGGGCCTGGCGCGCACACGGCAGCCCGCGGCTGCGCAGCGCGGGGATCGTCGGCAACGGCGCCACCGCACGCAGCCTGCTCGTGGCCATGGCCGGGCTCGAGGTCCGCGAGGTCACTGTGCTGGCGCGGGCTACGCATCGGGCCGCCGCGCTGGTGGAACTCGGCACTGCACTGGGCATCACCTGCGAGGTGGTGAGCCTCGACGAGCCCCTCGGCGGTCTCGACCTGATCGCCAGCACCATCCCCCCGCAAGCAACGGCCAGCCACGCCGCGGCCTGGGCCGAGGCGGCAGCGGTGCTGTTCGATGTGGTCTACGACCCATGGCCGACGCCGCTGGCCAGCGCCGCGGCCGCTCGCGGTCGCATGGCGCTCAACGGGCTCGATCTGCTCGCCGGCCAGGCGGTCGATCAGTTCTTCCGGTTCACCAACACGAGCATCACCTTCGAGGCGGCCCGCGCGGCGGCCGTGGCGGAACTGCGCCGCCGGAGCGTGACACAATAACCGGCATGCTTCGTTACCAGACGGCCGGAGAATCCCATGGCCAGGCATTGATCGCGACCATGGAAGGCCTTCCGGCGCACGTGCGGGTGGGGGTGCCTGAGATCGGCACCGCGCTGGCCAGGCGCCGGCTCGGCGTCGGGCGTGGCGCCCGGATGAAGTTCGAGGCCGATGAACTCACCCTGTTGGGCGGATTCCGCCACGGCGAGACCCTCGGCTCACCCATCGCCATCATGATCGGCAACACCGAATGGCCCAAGTGGGAACAGGTCATGGCACCCGGTGAGGTCGATCCGCACATCCTGAGCGAACTGGCCCGCAACGCGCCCCTGACCCGGCCACGCCCAGGGCACGCCGATCTGGCGGGCATGATGAAGTACGACTTCGACGAGGCCCGGCCCATCCTGGAGCGCGCCTCGGCGCGGGAAACCGCGGCCAGGGTCGCCTTGGGCGCTGTGGCTCAGGCCTTCCTGCGGCAGGCAGCCGGCATCGAAATCGGCAGCCACGTCGTCGAAATCGGCACCATCAGCGCGCCGCAGGGTGCGATCCCTGGGCCCAGCGATGCCGGCGCGGTTGATGAAGATCCGGTCCGCTGTTTCGATTCCACAACCTCCGCGGCGATGCAGGCCGAGATTGAACAATGCCGCAAGGACGGCGACACCATCGGCGGCGTGGTCGAGGTGCTCGCCTGGGGGCTGCCCGCAGGCCTCGGCAGCCACGCTTCGGGGGAGCGGCGCCTCGATGCACGGCTGGCTGGGGCGCTCATGGGGATCCAGGCCATCAAGGGCGTCGAAGTGGGCGATGGTTTCGAACTGGCCCGTTCGCGGGGATCGGCCGCCCACGACGAGATCATCCACGACGACGGGCGGATCCGGCGGGCCACTGGGCGCTCGGGTGGCACCGAGGGCGGCATGTCCACCGGCGAGCTGCTACGGGTACGGGCGGCGATGAAACCCATCGCCACTGTGCCGCGCGCGCTGCGCACGATCGACGTTGCCACCGGCGAGGCCGCCGTGGCCCACCATCAACGCAGCGACGTGTGCGCGGTTCCCGCCGCTGGGGTCGTCGCCGAGGCGATGGTGGCGCTCGTGGTCGCGGAGCTGGTGCTGGAGAAGTTCGGCGGCGATTCGGTCGCCGAGACCCGCCGCAATCTCGATGGCTACATTGCCCGGCTGGAAGAGCGTGGGTTGTGAGCCTCGTGCTGGTGGGCGCACCAGGCAGCGGCAAGAGCAGCGTCGGAGAGCAGCTGGCCACCATCCGCCACGCCCAGTTCATCGACGTCGACAGCCACATCGAGGCCGCGGCAGGCAAACCGATCGCCGAGATCTTCGCCGACGAGGGGGAAGCCCATTTCCGCGAGCTAGAACGCCAAGCAACAGTCTCGTTGTTGCAGACCCAGGACGCCGTGATCTCGCTGGGTGGGGGAGCGATCCTCAGCGAACCGATCCGCGAGGCACTCGCCGGCCACGAGGTGATCTGGCTGTATGTGTCCATCTCGCAGGCAGCACGCCGCGTCGGATTGAACCGGCAACGCCCACTACTGCTGGGCAATGTGCGCGGCAGACTCGTCGAACTACTGCGTGAACGCACCCCCTTGTACCAAGCCGTCGCCACACACACTGTTGATACCGACGGCAGCACCCCGGCTGATGTGGCGGCCGAGATCCAACGCCTGCTGGAGGAGAAATGAGCCTCCGCGTGGCCACCGCCCAGCCCTACGAGGTGCGCGTCGAGGCGGGTGCACTTGACCACCTCAGCACATTGATCGCCGACGCTTCCCGAGTAGCAATCATCTTTCCCGAACCGCTTCGGCAGCTGGCGGGTCGGGTCGCCGCCTGCGTCGAGGCACCGTTGCTCCTCGCGATCCCCGATGCCGAGGCAGCAAAGACCCCGCAGGTACTGGAAAGCTGTTGGGCGGGGCTCGCCGAGGCCGGATTCACCCGCAACGACGTCGTGGTCGGCGTCGGCGGGGGCACCGCCACCGATCTTGCCGGGTTCGTCGCCGCGACGTGGCTGCGTGGCGTGGCATACGTCAGCGTGCCCACCACTGTGCTGGCGATGGTTGACGCGGCGGTCGGCGGCAAGACCGGCATCAACCTGCCCGCAGGCAAGAACCTCGTGGGTGCCTTCTACGAGCCGCGAGGGGTCCTATGCGACCTTGACCTGCTCGCAGGCCTGCCCCAGGTCGAAGTGCGCTCGGGCCTGGCTGAGGTCATCAAGGCCGGGTTCATCGCCGACGCCGCGATCCTCGCGCACGCGCAGGAAGACATCGATCAGTGCCAAGACATCGGCTCGGCTCGCTTCGCCGACATTCTTACCCGCGCCATCGCGGTCAAGGCCGCCGTGGTGGCCGAGGACTTGACCGAGCGCACGTCCCAGGGGGATCGGGTGGGCCGGGAAGCGCTCAACTACGGACACACCCTCGGCCATGCCATCGAGGCATCGCAGGGTTACCGGATGCGCCACGGCGAGGCCATCAGCATCGGGATGTGTTGGATCGCCGAAGTGTCCCGCCGGGAATTGGGGCTCGAGGATCACGTGGCCGGGCTGCACCGCGAACTGCTGCGGGAGCTGCGGCTTCCCACTTCGCACGATCCCGCAGCCTTTCCCCGGTTGCGCCAGCTGATGAGCCTGGACAAGAAGGCAAGGGGCGCGAGGCTGCGGCTGGTGGGCCTGCGGGCCCAGGGCCAGCCCAGCATTATCTCCTCGCCCGACGAAGAGTTGCTGGCTGCCGCGTACACGAGCCTGGATGGTCAGCTGTGACGCGGGCTTTGGCTGACAGGTGGCCTGATTAGCTACACTTCGGCCGTGGCTTCTACCAATGATCTGAAGAATGGCATGGTGCTGGATCTCGACGGCCAGCTGTGGCAGGTGCTGTGGTTCCAACACCACAAGCCAGGCAAAGGAAACACTGTCGTGCGCACGAAGATCAAGCACGTCCTGACCGGAAAGATCGTCGACCGCACCTTCAACTCCGACACCAAGGTGGACACCGCCACCGTCGATCGACGCGAGATGCAGTACCTGTACCTCGATGGTGACGACTACGTCTTCATGGACAACACCACGTTCGATCAGCTTCACGTGCCCGGGGATGTGGTGGGCGAGGCCAAGGACTTCCTGCTGGAGAACCAGAACGCGACGGTCGCCACCCACGAGGGTTCAGTGCTGTTCATCGAGCTCCCGGCCTCGGTCGAGCTCGTGGTGACCTACACCGAGCCGGGTCTGCAGGGCGATCGCTCCACCGGAGGCACCAAGCCCGCCGAACTCGAGACCGGCAGGCAGATCCAGGTGCCGCTTTTCATCACCACCGGGGAGAAGGTCAAGGTGGACACGCGCGACGGGTCGTACCTCGGCCGCGTCAGCGGTGGCTGATCCGCGTCCGCGCTACGGCGCCCAGACCAAAGCGCGCAAGGCCGCGCTGGATGTGCTGTTCGCCGCAGACGTCCGGGGCCAGGGAATCGTTGACACGCTGACCGAACAACGCACACTGGGCGAGTCAGTGGTCCGCGACCTCACCACCCAAATCACGCTCGGCGTCGCCGAGCACCTTGACGAAATCGACCGGCGGCTCGCCGCAAGCTTGACCGAGAACTGGACGCTGGCCAGGATGCCGAGCATCGACCGTAACCTGGCCAGGATCGCCATCTTCGAACTGGACCACACCTCGACCCCGGCGCAGGCCGTGATCGCCGAGGCGGTCAAGCTGGCGGGCGATCTTTCGACTGACGACTCACCAGCCTTCCTCAACGGCCTCCTGGCCAACGCGCTGGCATCCAGACCACCGACACCCGACGAGGACTAATCGCGATGACGACGCTGCCCGCCCTGCTCGTGCTTGAGGACGGACGATACTTCCGGGGAAGTTCATTCGGCGCCGAGGGCGAGACCTTCGGCGAGATTGTATTCAGCACGGGGATGACGGGATATCAGGAGACCCTGACCGATCCGAGCTACCACCGCCAGATCGTGGTCTCTACCGCCCCGCACATCGGCAACACCGGCTGGAACGATGACGACGACGAGTCGGCGGCCATCTGGGTGGCCGGCTACGTTGTGCGGGACCCCTCGCCGCGCCCCTCGAATTGGCGAGCCACGGGTAGCCTCGACGCCGAGCTGGCCAGGCAGGGCATCGTGGGCATCAGCGATATCGACACCCGGGCCCTGACTCGCCACATCCGCACACGAGGGGCCGTGCGCGCCGCGACCTCCACGCGCGAAACCGATCCGCAGGAGCTTCGGCGTCGGGTACTGGAGCAGCCCGAGATGGCCGGGGCCGATCTCGCGGGCGATGTCACCACAAAGTCCGCCTATCTTGTCCCCGCGGTGGGTCAGCGGCGGCTCACCGTCGCGGCGATTGATCTGGGCATCAAATCCATGACTCCCCAGCAGCTCGCGGCACGCGGCATCGATGTGCATGTGCTACCGGCCACCGCCACCCTCGCCGAGGTGCTGGCTGTCCGGCCCGACGGGGTGTTCTTCTCCAACGGTCCAGGCGACCCAGCCACCGCCGAGGGCCCCGTCGAGCTCTTGCGCGGCGTGCTGGACCAGGGCCTGGCCTTCTTCGGGATCTGCTTCGGCAATCAGCTATTCGGCCGGGCTCTCGGGCTGGGGACCTATAAGCTCAAATTCGGCCACCGGGGCATCAACCTTCCGGTGATGGATCGCACCACGGGCAAAGTCGAGGTGACCGCCCACAATCACGGCTTCGCGGTAGACGCGCCGCTGGAAGGCTCGATCCAGACCCCGTACGGCCAGGTGATGGTCAGCCATGTCTGCCTCAATGACGATGTGGTGGAAGGACTCGAACTCAGGCGCGACGCGCGCCTGGCCGGCTTCTCCGTCCAGTACCACCCGGAGGCCGCTGCCGGGCCTCACGATGCCAATTACCTCTTCGACCGCTTCGCGGCAGTCATGACAGGAGACGCCTGATGCCTCGCCGCACCGATATTTCATCGATCCTGGTGATCGGTTCCGGGCCCATCGTGATCGGCCAGGCCGCCGAGTTCGACTACTCAGGAACCCAAGCCTGCCGCGTCTTGCGGGAGGAGGGGTTCCGGGTCATCCTGATCAACTCCAACCCCGCCACCATCATGACCGACCCGGACTTCGCAGACGCGACATATGTCGAGCCGATCACGCCGGAGTTCGTCGAACTAGTGATCGCCAAGGAACGCCCCGACGCGCTGCTGGCGACCCTGGGCGGTCAGACCGCGCTCAACGCGGCCGTCGCGCTGCACGAGGCCGGTGTCCTTGAACGATACGGCTGTGAACTGATCGGCGCGTCGATCGATGCTATCCAGCGCGGCGAGGACCGCGAGCAGTTCAAGCACATAGTCGAGGGGCTCAGCGATATCCCGGGCGGGACCCCCGAGGTGGCCCAATCCCGGATCTGCCACACCCTGGATGAGGTCCTCGGGGCCGCCGAAGAACTCAGTTACCCAGTGGTGCTGCGGCCGAGCTTCACCATGGGCGGTGCAGGCTCGGGCTTCGCCCACGACGAAACCGAGCTTCGCCGCATGGCCGAGGCCGGCCTGTCGGCGAGTCCCGTCACCGAAGTGCTGGTTGAGGAATCGATCCTGGGCTGGAAGGAATACGAGCTGGAGGTGATGCGCGACAAGGCCGACAACGTCGTTGTCATCTGCTCGATCGAGAACCTTGACCCGATGGGGGTGCACACCGGCGATTCCATCACGGTGGCCCCCGCCATGACACTGACCGATCGCGAATACCAGCGTATGCGCGACGTGGGCATCGGCGTCATCCGGGCCGTCGGCGTCGACACCGGCGGCTGCAATATCCAATTCGCGATCAACCCCGCTGATGGCCGGATGATAGTGATCGAGATGAACCCGCGGGTATCGAGATCCTCGGCGTTGGCCTCGAAGGCCACCGGATTTCCCATCGCCAAGATCGCGGCCAAGGTGGCCGTGGGCTACACCCTCGACGAGATCCCCAACGACATCACCCGGGAGACCCCGGCGAGTTTCGAGCCGAGCCTGGACTATGTGATCGTGAAGGTGCCGCGTTTCGCCTTCGAGAAGTTCCCCTCGGCGGACCCGACATTGACCACCCACATGAAGTCCGTGGGTGAGGTCATGGGCATCGGGCGCAACTTCACCGAGGCCCTGGGCAAGGCGTTGCGCTCCTTGGAGAATCCGGCGGCACCGTTCGATCTCACCGCTGCCCACGGCGACCCGGAAGAGTTGCTGCGCAGCGCGTCCTGGCCGCACGACGGCCGCCTCGGCCTGGTCATGCAGGCGATGCTGGCCGGTGCCTCCAGCGAGCAGGTCTTCGAGGCCACGGGGATCGATCCGTGGTTCGCCGATCAGCTCGCCCTGATACGCGATGTCGCCATCGATGTGCGCGACGCCGCCGAGCTGACCCCCCAGGTGCTGCGTCGGGCCAAGCGCCACGGGCTGGCCGACACCCAGATCGCGGCGCTACGGCGGCTGAGCACCGACGTCGTGCGGGGGGTCAGGTGGGCGCTGGGTATCCGGCCGGTGTTCAAGTCCGTCGACACGTGCGCGGCGGAGTTCGAGGCGCACACCCCCTACCTGTACTCCTCCTACGACGAGGAGACCGAGGTTGCGCCCCGGGAACGCGAGGCAGTGATCATCCTCGGCTCGGGGCCCAACCGCATCGGCCAGGGAATCGAGTTCGACTACTCGTGCGTGCATGCCACGATGGCCCTGCGGGAGGCGGGCTACGAGGCAATCATGGTCAACTGCAACCCGGAGACCGTCTCCACCGATTACGACACCTCCGATCGGCTCTACTTCGAGCCGCTGACAGTCGAAGACGTGCTGGAGATCTATCACGCCGAACAGCAGGCCGGGCCCGTGGCGGGAATGATCTGTCAGCTCGGCGGGCAGACGCCGCTGAAACTTGCCCAGGAACTCAAGGACGCGGGGATCCCCATCGTCGGCACCAGCCCGGAGGCGGTTCACCTCGCCGAGGAGCGAGGCGCATTCGGCCGGGTGCTGGCCGATGCTGGACTGCTCGCGCCCAAGCACGGCATGGCCGCCTCCGCTGGGGAAGCTGTGCGGATCGCAGCCGAGATCGGCTATCCGGTCCTGGTGCGCCCCAGTTATGTGCTGGGCGGGCGAGGGATGGAGATCGTCTACGATGATGCCGCGCTCTCCGGCTACATCGAGCGCGCCACCGACATCAGCGAGGCCGCCCCGGTGCTGGTTGACCGGTTCCTCGACGACGCGATCGAGATCGACGTAGATGCCCTCTATGACGGCCAGGATCTTTTCGTGGGCGGCGTGATGGAGCATATCGAGGAGGCTGGCATCCACTCGGGTGACTCGGCGTGTTCGCTGCCGCCGATCACGCTCGGCGATGGCCTGTTGGAGACAATCCGGGAGGCGACCAGGCTGATCGCCGACGGCGTCGGCGTCAACGGGCTGCTCAACATCCAGTTCGCGCTGCACGCCGACCGGCTCTACGTCCTGGAGGCAAACCCGCGCGCCTCCCGGACGGTTCCCTTCGTCAGCAAGGCCACTCATACTCCCTTGGCCAAGGCTGCCGCCCGGATCATGTTGGGCACCTCGATAGCTGAACTCCGGGAACAGGGGGTGCTTCCGGCCAGCGGCGACGGCACAGCGCTGCGGCCGGGGGCACCGATCGCGGTCAAGGAGGCGGTGCTGCCCTTCGGCAGGTTCCGCACCGCCGGTGGCGAGTTCGTCGATCACGTCCTCGGGCCCGAGATGCGCTCCACCGGTGAGGTGATGGGCTTGTCCGACACCTTCGCCATGGCCTATGCCAAGTCCCAGTTCGCCGGGGGAGACCCCCTTCCTACCTCGGGAACTGTGTTCGTGTCGGTGGCAGACCGGCACAAGCGTCACGCGCTGTGGCCGGTCAAGCGACTGGCCGATCTGGGGTTCACGATCGTGGCGACCGCGGGCACGGCGTCGGTGCTGCGCCGCAACGGCGTGGAGGTCCGCGAGGTGCGCAAGCTGTCCGAGCTGGCCGACGGCGGCGAAGCCAGCATCGTCGAGCTGATCACCGGCGGCGGGATCGACCTCATCTTCAACACCCCGCAGGGCAGCAACAAGGGCGGCCCCACCCGGCGCGACGGATACGCGATTCGTACCGCTGCTGTGCTGGCGAGGGTGCCGCTGGTCACGACTGTGGCGGGTCTGGCCGCGGCAGTGCAGGGGATCGAGGCGCTGCGCCGTGGTGAGACGGCAGTGCGATCGCTTCAGGAGTGGGCTCAGCAGTGACCGAGCCGGCGCTGGGTATCAGGTTGGCCCGGGCCGCCTACGAAGGGGCACTCCGCCCGTGGCTGTTCCGCCTGGACCCGGAGGCGATCCACGATCTGATGATCAACGCCCTGGCTCTGTCGCCCCCAGCATCGCCGAGGCGCGCGCGAGACCCCGTGAGCATCGCCGGGATCAGGTTCGGCAACAAAGTGGGTCTGGCCGCCGGATTGGATAAGGATGGCCGCGCTGCGGCGGCTTGGGCGTGGCTCGGCTTCGGTTTCGCGGAGCTGGGGACTGTCACGGCACAGCCGCAGCCGGGTAACCCACCACCCCGGCTGCACCGGCTGCCCGGCTCCCGGGCTGTGATCAATTCGATGGGCTTCAACAACCACGGCGCGGCCGCCCTGGCCGCACTGTTGACCCGGCGGGGGGTGCGCCGGGGAAACCTGGCTCTGGGGATTCCGCTGGGAGTCTCGATCGGTAAGACCAAGCGCGTCGATATTGAGCAGGCCACCGATGATTATCTGGCCAGCGTCGAGGTATTGCGGCCGGTGGCCGACTATCTCGTGGTCAACGTCTCCAGCCCTAACACGCCTGGGCTCCGGGGGCTCCAGGATCCCGCAAGGCTCTCCCGGCTCCTGTCGCGTATCGCCCAGGCGGCGGGGGAGGTGCCGGTATTCGTGAAACTCTCACCTGATCTGGACCGGGAGGCCCGGCAGGCCGCGGTGAGGGTCGCGGAGCAGTCCGGGGCGGCCGCCATCATCGCCACAAATACCACCCTGAGCCGCGATGGGCTGGCGTCGGCAGACGCCGGAAGGCCTAGCCTCGCGGGAGGCCTGAGCGGGGCCCCGCTGACGGCCCATGCGCTGGGTTGCGTCGAGCACATCGCGGCCTCGACCGAGCTTCCCGTCATTGGGGTGGGCGGCATCATGACTCCCCGGGACGGGCAACGCATGCTCGACGCGGGTGCCCAGCTGCTTCAGCTGTACACAGGCTTCATCTATTCCGGCCCGGCGCTGGCCTGGGCCATCACCGATCTCAGGAGGTAGGCAGTGGGATACCGCGATCGATTGGACGCCGCGATCCGGCAGCGCGGCCAACTGTGTATCGGGATCGATCCGATGCCTTCAGTGCTCGCGGCCTGGGGCTTGCCCAACGACGTCTCTGGGTTGGAACTTTGTGCCCGTAATATTGTCGCTCGTTTGGCTGACAGTGTTGCTGTGTTTAAGCCGCAGTCAGCGTTTTTTGAAGCCCATGGTTCGGCGGGCGTGGCCGTGTTGGAGCGAGTCCTTGCCGACATACGCCAGGCTGGGGCGCTCGCGGTCCTCGACGTCAAACGGGGGGACATCGGGAGTTCGATGGCGGGATACGCCACTGCCTACCTCGCGGACGAATCACCGCTGCGAGCCGATGCCATCACCGTGAGTCCCTACCTCGGCGTGGGTGCGATTGAGCCGTTATGGCAACGTGCCCAGGCCGCGGGGCGAGGGGTATATGTCCTAGTCAGAACCTCTAACCCGGAGAGCGACGAGGTTCAAACCGCCGTGACCCCCCGTGGGAGTGTGGCACAGCTCGTGGTGGACCAAGTCACCGAGTGGGGCCCGGACGCCGGCATGGTCGTCGGTGCGACGAGGGCTCAGCTCGACGTCGATTTGAGTCGTTTCAACGGCTCGATCCTGGTGCCCGGGATTGGGACACAGGGAGGCACGATTGATGGTGCCAGGGTCACTTTCGGGGCTTCGTTTGCACAAATTTTGCCGACAGTGAGTCGCGATGTGATTGGCCATGGAGAGGCAGAACTCAAACCCCGAGTTGCTAGTCTGATTGCCACCTTGGAATAAGCCCACGAGGGGCAGGATTCGGGGTCTACAGACGAATGGAGTTCTTGTATGGCCATTCCGCAGTTGAGCAGTGCCCAGCTTGAGTCCGCCAGGGCAGCGGCCACTGAAGCCCGCCGTGCTCGTGCGTTGCTCAAGGAAAAGGTGAAGACCGGCGACATGACGCTCGCCCAAGCCCTGGATAAGGCCCTGGGCGACGACACGCTGTCGCGGGTAAAGGTTGTCGACCTGCTGCGCGCACTGCCGCGTGTGGGTGTCACCCGCTCACGGGAGATCATGGAATCGCTGCAGATTGCACCCAATCGCAGGATCCGCGGCCTCGGCCGCCACCAGGTGGAACGGCTCAAGGAGCTCTTCGCCTGAGGACGCCGGATCGTGGGCGGTCGGGCGTTGTCGCGTTCCGCCACTAGCGGTATAGGCTACGGGTCTCCGGGCCAATGGCCCGACAACCGACCGGCCCTCGACCCCCGGAGTTACGCCACCGTGCATGATGATTCACCTATGGCTCGTGGCCGAGTGTGGATTATCTCCGGTCCCAGCGGCGTCGGCAAAGGCACCGTGTGCCGCGAACTGCAACGCAGCTACTCGGCACCCTTCTATTCGGTCTCCATGACCACCCGCGAGCCCCGCCCCACCGAGGTGGACGGCGTGAGCTACCACTTCGTTTCGCCAGAGACCTTCGCCGGGCTGGTCTCGGCCGGTCAGTTCCTGGAATTTGCCCAGGTCCATGGTTCCCATTGCTACGGAACCCCCAGCGCGCCGGTCATCGAGGCGCTGGCCCACGATAGGCCGGTCATTTTGGAGATCGATCTGGCTGGGGCCAGACAGGTCAAGGCCAATGTGCCTGAGGCTCACCTCGTGTTCCTGGCGCCACCGTCCTGGGAGGAATTGGAGAATCGGCTGCGTGGCCGTGGCACCGAGGACGAGGCCACGATTCAACGGCGCTTGGCCACCGCCCGGCAGGAGCTGGCTGCCAGGCATGAAGCCGATCACGTCATCGTCAACCGCAGCATTGGGGAGACGGTGGCGGCTCTGGTAGCCTTGATGGGCTTGTGATCATTTCACTGACGCGGAGGACCCACACGTGAGCATTCAGCCCGAAGGCATCACCAACCCACCCATCGACGACCTGCTCGATTCGATCGACTCGAAGTACCGTCTGGTGATCTTCGCGGCCAAGCGCGCCCGGCAGATCAACGCCTACTACTCGCAGCTTGGTGAGGGCCTGCTGGAGAACGTCGGACCGCTGGTGTCGGCAGCTCCTCAGGAGAAGCCGCTGTCGATTGCTCTGCGCGAGATCAGCGAGGACCTCCTCGAATACCGCGACATCGATCCCGATGCCGAACCCGTCGCGGAGGCCGATACCGATTTCTCGTTCGTGGATCCGTTCGCGGGGCAGCCCGACCCGGCATCCTGATGCCGCGGCAGTTCACGTCCGAATCGGTCACCGAAGGCCACCCGGACAAGCTCGCGGATTCGATCTCGGACGCGATCCTTGACTCGCTCCTGGCGCAAGATCCCCG
Source organism: Arachnia sp. (assembly GCA_047972985.1). GTDB lineage: Bacteria > Actinomycetota > Actinomycetes > Propionibacteriales > Propionibacteriaceae > Arachnia. Next base: position 14,829 of record JBKEBG010000181.1, on the reverse strand, counting down.
TGCGCGGGTAGCGGTGGAGACCTTGCTCACCACGGGGCTGGTGGTGGTGGCCGGAGAGGTCACGACCGAGGCCTACGCCGACATCGCCAGCATCGCCCGGCAGCGCATTCTTCAGATCGGGTACGACTCCTCGAACGTCGGATTCGACGGCGCCTCCTGTGGTGTCAGCGTGGCCCTGGGATCGCAATCCCCGGACATCGCGGTGGGCGTGGACCGGGCGTGGGAGGCCCGGGTGCACCATGATGATGACGTGATCAGCGGCCAGGGCGCCGGCGATCAGGGCATGATGTTCGGCTACGCCTGCAACGAGACCCCAAGTTTGATGCCGCTGCCGATCGAGGTGGCGCATCGTCTCGCCGAGCAACTCACCGCTGCGCGCACCTCGGGTGTGCTGGACTATCTGCGCCCCGACGGCAAAACCCAGGTGAGCGTCGACTACGGGGACCATGGGCGCCCCCTCGGGATCGCGACAGTGGTCATGTCCACGCAACACCGCGCCGGCGTCGACCTCGACGCAGTCATCCGCCCGGACCTCCTCCGGGAGGTCATCTCGCCGGTACTGGAACGCTACGGGTATTCGGCCACCAACGTCGACACTCTGGTCAACCCCACCGGCACCTTCGTGATCGGTGGTCCGATGGGTGATGCCGGGCTCACCGGGCGCAAGGTCATCGTCGACACATACGGCGGCATGTCCCGCCACGGTGGCGGCGCGTTTTCCGGAAAGGACCCCTCCAAGGTCGACCGAACCGGCGCCTATGCAATGCGATGGGTGGCGAAAAACGTCGTGGCGGCCGGGTTGTCCGACAGGTGCGAGGTGCAAGTGGCCTACGCCATCGGTAAGGCGCGGCCCGTCGGGTTCTACCTCGATACCTTCGGTACCGCTGTCGTCCCGGAGGCACAGATCCGCGAAGCCGTGCTCGCCACGTTCGATTTGCGTCCAGGGGCGCTGGTGAGTGATCTGGATCTGCTTCGGCCGATCTTCGCTCAGTTCGCCACCTACGGTCATTTCGGCCGCGAACTGCCCGACGCCACATGGGAGCGCACCGACCGAGCTGACGCGCTCGCCGCGGCCGTCCGCGGCTAACCTCGCGTGCCCCCGGATTCGCTGACCGACGCCGGCACAGCGAAGGTGGTGCGCGTCGTGGTGGACGTGCCGTTGGCGCACCTGGACCGGCTGTTCGACTACTCGGTCCCGGATCGGCTGCTGGGCGAGGCCGTGCCCGGGTGCCGGGTCAAGGTGCCCTTCGCCGGGAAGATCCGCGACGGCTGGCTGCTCGATGAAACTACGCAGCCCGCCACATCAAAGCTATCCAGCCTGCACCGCGTCGTCTCCAGCGAACCAGTGCTGACAGAACAGCTGTACAGGCTGTTGCGGGCGGTTGCCGATCACTACGCGGGCGTCCTGCCCGATGTGCTGCGTCTAGCGATCCCGGCGCGGCACGCCGCCACCGAGCGGGCACACCCGCGGGAATGGGAACCGCCGCGCGAAGGCCCGCCACCACGCGTGCTCCCTTCGTTCCCGCACGGCGCCACGTTCCTCGACGCCCTACGGCAGGGGCGCAGCCCCCGGGCGGCATGGCTGGCCCCCGCGGTGGCGGACACCGTCGGGGATCTGGCCGGCGGCGCGATCGAGGCGGCCGATGCTTGCCTGGCCTCGGGACGCTCCGTCGTGGTCACCTGCCCGACGCTGCGCGAACTTGAGCCCACCGTGGAGCGGTTCACCGCCACATTCGGCCGGGTGGGGGTCTTGAACGCCGACGCTGGCCCCTCCACCCGATACCGCAACTTCCTCGCCGCGGCCCGCGGGCAGGCAAGGATCGTACTGGGTACCCGGAGTGCTGTTGTGGCCCCGGTGCGCGATCTCGGGCTGGTGGTGGTGATCGACGAAGGCAACGATGCCTACGCCGAGCGCCGAGCACCCTACCCTCACGCGCGTGAGGTGGCGGCGCTTCGGGCGGCCCACGAGGGCTGCGGATTGTTGCTGGCCGGCCACGGGCGATCCGTGGAGGCTCAGGGATTCGTCGAACGGGGATGGGTCAGCCAACTGCAGCTGACCCCCGGCCAGACCCGGCGCGTCTCGCCCCCGGTCCGGGTCATCGGCGAGGTCGAACGGCAACGCGACCCGAGCGCGGCAAGGCTGCGCCTTCCCTCGGATGCTTTTGGTTTCCTGCGCGACAAACTGCCCGCTGGGCCCGTCCTGGTACAGGTACCCCGCGCCGGCCACGCCGCAGCCTTGGCGTGCCAGCGGTGCCGCGAACGTGCCTCGTGTCCCCGATGCTCCGGCCCCCTGGTCTCCCGCACCGGGCAACGTATCGAGTGCGCGCTGTGCGGGCTGCGGCCGCCGCGGTGGGAGTGCGCCTACTGCCACGGGACCCAACTGCGGGCGCCGCTGGTAGGGGCCGGACGCACCGCCGAGGAACTCGCCCGAGCCTTCCCCGGCACCGTGGCGATCAACAGCTCCGCCGAGCGAATCCGTACCGATGTCCCCGACGAGCCCGCCATCGTCGTGGCTACTCCGGGCGCAGAACCCACTGCGCCCAGCGGCTACTCCGGGGCGCTGCTGCTCGACGGCGATGTCATGCTCGCACGCGCCGACCTGCGAGTGGGGGAGGAGTCCCTGCGACGCTGGGCACATGCCGCGGCCCTGGTGCGCCCCCCCGGGGACGGTGGATCTGTCATGCTCGTCGGCTCCAGCGGGCACCCGGGGATCCAGGCCCTGGTGCGAGGCGACGTGGCGGGATACGTTTCCCGGGAGCTCGCGGATCGATTGGCCGCCGGCCTGCCACCGGCCGTCAAGGCGGTCCGGGTGGGCGGTGACCCGGCAGCCGTCGCGGAGTTTTTGGACAACGATCCATTCGAGGGCGTGGAGGTGTTGGGGCCCACCGTGACCGACGACGGACGCGAGCCGGAGGCGGTTGCGCTGCTCCGCGCGCCTCTGGAACGCGGACGCGACCTCGTGGCCCGCACCAAACACGCATCGGCGATCCGTTCGGCGCGCAAAGAGGGCGGCAGGCTGTACGTTCAGGTGGACCCAGCTGTGATGGAGTGATGATATGAGACTTGTTGTGGCAGGCACCCCCGAGGTTGCCCTCCCGACACTGGACGCTCTGGTCGCGTCCCGCCATGAGGTGGTCGGGGTCCTCACTCGCCCCGATGCCCCGGTGGGTCGCGGGCGCCGGCTGAAGCCATCGCCGGTGGCCGCCCGGGCCGCCGATCTGGGTATCGAGGTCCTCACGCCAGCCACCGCCACCGACCCGGCGTTGCTGCACCGGCTGGGACAGCTGGACATCGACGTGTGCCCTGTGGTTGCCTACGGCGCGCTGCTGCCGCAGGCTGCCCTGGACATCCCACGGCACGGCTGGGTGAACCTTCACTTCTCGCAATTGCCGCGGTGGCGGGGGGCGGCGCCGGTGCAGCACGCACTTATGGCGGGCGATGCCACGATCGGCACCACGTGTTTTCGCATCGTCAAACAGCTCGACGCCGGTGACGTGTTCGAGATGAGCTCGCAACCGCTGCCCGATGTGACAGCCGGGGAGCTGCTCGACGAGCTCTCCCGCACTGGAGCCAATCAGATGCTCGCGGCGCTCGATGCTATCGAGGCGGGCACCACACCCACCCCCCAATCGCCCGTCGGCGCCACCTATGCGCCCAAAATCAGCGTGGCGGATGCGCGCCTGGACTTTGAGGCGCCCGCGGAAAAGGTGCACCGCCGGATCATGGGCTGCTCCCCTCATCCCGGTGCCTGGTGCGAGGTGAACGGGCAGCGCGTGAAGGTACTGCGCTCAGCTCCAGCTGGGCGCAGCGACCTGGCCCCGGGGCGCCTAGCGGCCACCAAGCGGCAGGTCTTCGTCGGCGCCGGGGGCGGCAGCGTCGAGTTGCTGGAGGTCCAGGCGGCGGGCAAACGTCGGATGAACGCAGCCGACTGGGCCCGCAACGGCCTAGACGGGGCTCTGCTGAGGTGAATCCACGACGCGTCGCCTTCGATGTCTTGCGCGAGGTTACCGGCGAGGGCGCCTATGCCAATCTTGCCCTCTCGCAGCGGCTACGGCGCGAATCCCTGGCCACACGCGATGCCGGTTTCGTCACCGAGCTGGTAGCCGGTACCAGCCGGCTGCTGGGCACCTATGACCCGATCATCGAACGCGCCTCGGGGCGTCGCCTCAGCTCACTGCAGCCCGCCGTGGTCGACCTGCTGCGGCTCGGCGCTCACCAATTGCTCTGGCTGGAGACTCCCGCCAGAGCCGCCGTGGCAAGCACCGTCGACCTCGCCCGAGACACGGTGGGCCAGCGCGTGACCGGGCTGGTCAATGCTGTGCTGCGTAAAGTCGGCGCCCGCAGCCTCGACGAGTGGACTGAGCAACTCGCCGCCGGCCTGGACCCGCTGGGCAGCCTGGCGATCAAGGGACACCACCCCCGATGGATCGCCGCGGCCTTCGCGGAGAAATTGCCATTGGACGAGGTTGGGGCACTCCTGGCCGCCAACAACACCCCGGCGCTGCCCACGCTCGTGGTGCGTCCGGGACTATCCGAGCGCTCCGAGCTGATCAATGCTGGCGCCGAACCGACCCGGATGTCCCCGTTCGGGGCCACGTGGCGCGGTTCCCCATCGGCCGTCCCGGCCGTCGCGCAGGGCAGGGCGGGAGTACAGGATGAGGGCTCCCAGCTCGTCAGCCTGGCCCTCACCCGGGCGGCAGCCCCGGACGGCCCATGGCTCGACATGTGCGCAGGCCCGGGCGGGAAGGCCGCCCTATTGACCGGCCTGGCGCAGCAGCAGGGAACATGGCTGCTGGCCAGCGAAGTAGCCGAACACCGGGCCCGGCTGGTGGCAGCGGCATTGTCCGGCTACCCGGGCCGATCCACCCGCATCATCACCGCCGACGGCACCCTTCCCGCCTGGAAGCCTGGCAGTTTCGCGCGGGTTATGGTGGACGCGCCCTGTTCGGGACTCGGTGCCCTGCGGCGTCGCCCGGAGTCCCGCTGGCGGCGCAGCGAGGGCGATCTGAGCGACCTGGTGCCGCTGCAGCGGCGGCTCCTTTCGAGGGCTCTTGACGCCTTGGCGCCCGGCGGTGTCGCGGCCTACGTCACGTGCTCACCCCACCCGGCCGAGACCGGCCAGGTCGTCGACGCCGTGCTGGCCGGACGAGACGACGCCGAACCGCTCCCCGCGGGCGAGGTGCTGCCGGAGGTCGCGGAGGCCAGCGAGGCAGAGTTCCTCCAGCTATGGCCGCACCGGCACGGCACCGACGCCATGTTCCTGGCCCTGATCCGACGGCGATGACCGGCAGCCGCTAGGTTGTCTGGCATGCGGATCACGCCCAGCATTTTGAACTCGGACTTTGCCAACCTCGGGGCGGAGGTCGCTCGCATCCCCGACGCTGACGCGATCCACATCGACGTCATGGACTACAGCTTCGTGCCCAACCTCACCCTCGGGCTGCCGGTGGTGGAGTCACTGCGAGCCTCCACCCAGCAGATGCTCGACATCCACCTGATGATCGCCGAGCCGGACCGGTGGGCGCCGGCCTATGCCGAGGCGGGGGCTGAATCAGTGACCTTTCACATTGAGGCGGCCAGCGCCCCGGTTCGCCTCGCCCGCGAGCTGCGGCGCCTTGGCGCGCGGGCGAGCGTGGCGCTGAATCCTGCAACGTCAGCCGAGACAGTCCGGCACTTGGTGGACGAGGTCGACATGGTGCTGTTGATGACTGTCGAGCCAGGATTTGGGGGGCAGAAATTCCTTGACCTGGTGCTACCGAAGATACGGGAGATCCGCACGATGCTGGGACAGCGTGAGGTGTGGGTCCAAGTCGATGGGGGAGTCAGCGCCGAGACAATCGAGCGCTGCGCCGACGCGGGGGCCGACACCTTCGTGGCCGGCTCGGCGGTCTTCAGCGCCGACGACCCGAATCTGATGGTCAACCGCCTGCGGGATCTCGCCAGCGGCTGCGTCCACTGAGCCGGCCCCTACTTGACGATGTCGAAGGCGCGCAGCCTGGCCTTGGCTGCCTTCGAATCGGCTGCCTGCAGCGCCAAGAGCTCGGAGTAGATCCCGCCGGAGGTGGCCAGTTCCTCGGGTGTGCCGATCTCATCGATGCTGCCCTCGGCCAGCGTCACTATCCTGTCCACCGAGGAGATCGTCGAGAGCCGATGAGCGATGATGAGAGTGGTGCGGTCGGCCAATAGCTCCTCAAGTCCCGCCTGGACTGCCCGCTCGGCTTTCGAGTCCAGGGCCGAGGTGGCCTCGTCGAGCACGAGGATCGGGGCATCGGCGAGCATGGCGCGAGCCACGGCGATGCGCTGCTTTTGTCCCCCGGACAGCTTGATGCCGCGCTCGCCGATTCTCGCGTCGTATCCCTCGGCCAGCCCGGAAATGAACGAGTCGGCGTTGGCACGGACTGCGGCCGCAACGATCTCGTCGCGGCTGGCGTGCTGTCGGCCGTAGGCGATGTTCTCCGCGATCGTTCCCGAGAACAACGACGCGTCCTGGAATACCACGCCGATGTTGCCGCGCAACGTGGCCAGCGGAAGCTCCGCGATATCGTCGCCGAGCACGCGGATGGTGCCGCTGGTGACCGGGTAGAGCCGCAGCAGGAGGTTGACCAGCGTGGTCTTACCGCCGCCCGATTCACCAACGAAGGCGATCCGTTCACCGCGCTGAACCGACAGATCGATATCGCGCAGGACTAGGGCGTCAGGGGTGTAGCCGAAGCTGGCTGAGCTGAACTCGATCATCGGCTTGTCGGTGGTGGGCGGGAGCGGTGTGGGGGCGGCGGCGGTCAGCACGGCGCCCGGTTCGTCGATCTGGTTCATCGCCTCGAAGTAGTCCCGACTCCCCGCGATCGCGCGCTGGGTAGTGTCGACGAGGTAGCTCAGGCTAGTTACGGGCTGCCGCGCCATCGTGACGAGCTGGATGAGCAATACCATCGACCCGATGCTGTACTGCCCTTGAGCTGCGGCCACGAAGATGATCAGGTAGATCCCGAAGAACACGACATTGAGAGCCACTCGCCGGGCCACATCCATCCGGTGCCAAAACCGTGACTGCTGCCGGGTGATGCCGACGCTGCGGTCATAGGCGGTGGTGAAAACATCCAGTTCGCGGCGCTCACCCACGAAGCTCTTGACCACCCGCATCTGGGTGATTGCCTCGGCGAAGCGTCCCGAGGCGGCATCGAGCTGGGCGTTCTTTTCTCGTTCCCACACCTGCCACTTGCGCGAGGTCAGGCCCGTCAACCAGCCAAAGATCGGGTAGATGACCACCAGCAACCCGGCCAGCCAGGGGGAATACCACCCCGTGATGAAAAGTGCCGCAGCAAGTGAAACCAGCATGGGGAAGAAGTTGTTGGCGAACATGTTGAAGAAGTCCCCGACCACTGTGATCGAGCGGTTGAGGCGGCCGATGATGGTGCCGGAGAGTTCATTGTCGAAATAGCTTTGCGGCAGCCGCAGCAGCTTCTCGAAGTATCTGGTGGACAACACGCTCTTGAGTCGGGCGGCCGCGACATCCCCCACGTAGCCGGCAAGGTTCGTGATGACCGAATTTGCCAGTTCGACAGCAAGCATGAGCAGCACCAGCCACACCACCGTTCGCAAGGCTCCGCCGCCGCCGGTGGTCAGCGAAACGACCTGATCGGTGGCCGCCGAGATCAAGAACGGCACAGCGAGCGCGGTGGCCGAGGTGAGTACAGCCCCCACCACCACCAACACGTAGAGGCGATGCAGTTGTTCGGCAGATCGCAGGATGCGCACGATCGAGTTCATAGGTGCGAGATTATGTCCTAGCTCCCAAGGATGCTCCGGCCCGGGTCCACCACCCGGCGGCCGGGTCGGATCGGCAGCCCCGCTCACCGGGATGGGCCGGCTACTGGGCCCGGTTTCCGGCGTCGAGGCCCGTGGCAACGTGACTCGACAGGGCCGCCGGAGACAGCAGGTACTCCAGGCCCAACACCATCGCGCCGGCGATGCCCGCGCGTTCGCCCAACACGCTGAAGGCGATCTGAAGATTGCGGGTGGCAAGTGGCCTGGCGTGTTCGTAGACCATGGAGCGCACTCCGGCGAGTAGGTCGTCCGAGGCCGACGTCGTCGGCCCGTGCAGGACGACCCTGACTGGATTGAACACGTTGACTACGTCGGCGATGGCTTCCCCGAGGTAGCGAGCGGTTTCTCGTACCACAGATACTGCAGTGGGATCTCCGGCTGCCAAGAGCGCGGCAAGCTGGCGGGGTTCGCACGGCTTCTCGGAGTGCGACTCCTCGTCGTAGCGTTGCAGCAGCGCGGGAACCGATGCCACGGCCTCAAGGCAGGCGATGTTGCCGCACACACACCTCGTAGGGGGCGCTGAACGTAGCGTCACGTGCCCGATCTCGCCGGCCGCCCCCGCGCTGCCCCGGTACAAGCGGCCCCCGTCGGTGACCAGGCCGGCCCCGATCCCAGTCCCTACTTTGATTGCCAGCAGCGGCGATTGGTCCTCTGGGAGGACGCGGGCTTCGCCGAGTGCGCGCAGGTTCGCGTCGCTCTCCACAATCACCGGGCAACCGAAGTCGGCCTGGAGCGGGTCGCTGACCCGGAACCCATCCCAGCCGGGCATGATGGCGGGCCGCACCGGGATGCGTGCTTGATAGTCCATCCTGGCGGGGAGCCCGATCACGATGCACTGATGCCCGGCGTTGACCCCGACCTCTTCTAGCATCGAATGCATGTGGTCGGCCAGGATGCCGAGGGCTGGAATCGGTCCCATCGCGACGTCCAACGCGACTGTGCGCTCGGCGAGGATCCGCTGGCCCACATCGGTGACTGCGAGCCGAGCCGACGTGGCTCCGCAGTCAAAGACCAATACTGTACCGGCCTCTGGTGAGACCGCCAGGGCATCCGCCGGACGCCCCCGGCCCGATCGCGGCCGCGACCCGCTCAGGTGGAGCACTCGAGAACGGAGCAGGCGATCAACCGCCGCCGTGATCGCCGAGCGCGACACTCCCGTGAGGTTGGCGAGTTCGACCTTGCTGGCGGCGAGCCCGGAGGCGACCAGTCCCGCGACCACGGCCAGCGTGGCTTCGCCGCTGGAGCGGCCCTGGGCAGCGGGAGTGTTGAGGCGCAGGCTGGGCATCTGGACTGGGTCCATGGGCGGGCTCCATTTTCGCTGAATAACAACTTGAGTGGACTTTATTATGACGTTGTAGTGCATGGAAGAGTCTCCCTAGGATTCAATCACGGCGTGAGGTGCCGCAAATTGGTGCCCAGCCGGGTCAAGGCAGACCACGGCCTACGTGGCCGAGTTCCTAGGGAAGGTAGACAAAATGCGCAGGTCCTTCAGGATCAAGCTGGCCTCGGTGACGGCTGCGGCCGCACTGGCACTCGCCGCCTGCAGCGGCACCACCGAGACCGAGAGCACGACTGCCAACGCGAACGGAGACGGCGAAAAATATGCGATCGTGCTCAAGGTCCTCTCCTCAGAGTTTTGGCAGAAGATGGAACAGGGCATTCAGGACAAGGCCGACGAGCTCGGCGTCACAGTTGACGTCTACGCGGCAAACACCGAAGACGATGTCGAAGGGCAGGTGGCGTTGGCTGAAAACCTGCTGGGGCAAAACTACGCTGGCATCGGTCTGGCCCCGCTCACCGCGGACAACCTGATCAACGTTGCGGCCCAGGCCACAGCCGACGGAATCCCGGTGGTCAACATTGATGAGCAGATGAACATGGAGGCCCTCACGGCAGCCGACGGAGCCATCATCGGGTTCGTCACCACCGACAACGTGGCGGTCGGCAGCGCAGGCGCCGAGTTCATCGCCGAGCAACTCGGCTCCGACGGCGGCGAAGTAGCAATCATCGAGGGCAAGGCCGGAACCGCCTCGGGTGAAGCCCGCAAGCAGGGAGCGACCGAGGGGTTCGAAGCGGTAGACACGTTGAGCCTCGTGGATTCTCAGCCCGCCGATTGGGACCGCACCAAGGCCTATGACCTGGCCACCAACTACATCGCCAAGTACCCCGACCTCAAGGCGCTGTACTGCGCCAATGACACCATGGCGATGGGCGCCCAGCAGGCAGTGCAGGATGCAGGCAAGGACATCATCGTGGTCGGCACTGATGGCAATGCTGACGCCGTCGCATCCGTCGAGTCCGGCGGCCTCGACGCGACAGTCGCCCAAGACAGCGCCGGTCTCGGGGCGACTTCGCTCGAGATGCTGGTCAACTACGTCGAATCGGGCGAGACCTTCGACTCATCGGTGACTCCCGAGGAAGTGTTCATCGACGCCATCCTCATCAGCGAGTAGCACCTAGTCCACACAGGTGGTTGGCCGGAACTTGATTTCGGCCAACCACCCCCACGAGGCAGGGGAGGCAATGCGGCCGATCGTAGAAATGCGCAACATCACCAAGAAGTTCCCGGGGGTGGTGGCGCTCAACGCCATCACTTTTGACGTTCGCCCAGGGGAGGTCCATGCCCTGCTGGGGGAGAACGGTGCCGGGAAATCGACACTCATGAAGGTCCTTTCGGGTGCCTACGAGCCCACCTCAGGCAGCATCGTGATCGACGGGGTCGAACACCAGCGGCTGACCACCAAGCAGTCGGCCGAGGCAGGCATCTCGATCATCTACCAGGAACTCTCGGTGATCGAGCAGCTGTCGATCATGGAGACAATCTTCGTGGGCCACCTGATCACTAAGCCATTCCTCGGTGTTCAGGTGACCGACCACGCGGCGATGTATCGCCGCGCCACAGAGCTCCTGGCAAAGGTGGGTCTCAAGCGGGATCCCATGGAGACAGTCCGAGACCTTTCGATCTCGGAGAAGCAGATGGTGGAGATAGCCCGAGCGATAGCGTTCTCCGCGAAGGTCATCGTCATGGACGAGCCCACCTCCTCGCTGACCGAGGAAGAGGTGAACCAACTCTTCGCCATCATCGCCCAGCTGAGGTCCGAGGGGCGGGCAGTGATCTACATCTCGCACAAGCTCAACGAGATTTCCGCGATCTGCGACCGGGTGACGGTCATGAAGGACGGGAACGCAGTGGGCACCCACCAGGTCGCCGACGTCACGGTGGACGAACTTGTCACGATGATGGTCGGCCGCGAATTGAAGGCGAAGTTCAACCAGAAGCATCCCGGGCAGGTGGTCTCGAGCACACCCATTCTGGAGGTCCGTGACGTTGCCCGCAAGGACCGATACGTCCGCGACGCCTCCTTCACTCTGTATGAGGGAGAGATCCTCGGGTTCTCCGGGCTCGTGGGAGCGGGGCGTTCGGAACTGATGGAAGCCATCTACGGTGCAGTGCCCCGCAGGGGAGGCGAGATCCTGCTGCATGGCGCTCCCGTCCACATCCGTCGGCCCTATGACGCGATCAAGGTGGGCATCTGCATGCTGACGGAGGACCGTCGCCACACCGGAATCCTGTCGAACTTTTCACTGCGGCGAAATCTCGCCATCGGGCAGCAGATCAAGACCAGCGCGCTCGGCGGGCTGGGGGGATTGATCAACTTCTCCGAGGAGGCGTCCATCGCGCAGCGCGAGGCCACCGCCATGCAGGTAAAGATGCGTGATGTTGAGCAAAACATCTCTGAACTGTCCGGCGGCAACCAGCAAAAGGTGCTGTTGGGCCGGCAACTGGCCACCGACGCCAAGGTGATCATCTTCGACGAGCCGACCAAGGGCATCGATGTGGGCACGAAATCCGAGTTCTACACGGTGATGCGCCAGCTCGCCGAGCGGTCAGTGGGAGTGATCGTCGTGTCCTCGGAGATGCCCGAACTGCTGGCTGTGTGTGACCGGATCATCGTTTTCGGTGAAGGCCAGCAGCGGGCGGTATTCCCCATTGAAGAAGCAACCGAAGAAAAACTGGTCCGGGCGGCAACCCACTCCGACCCCGAAGGAGAAGCACAATGAGCGACCACGTGACCGCCAGACAGCGGTTCCAATCCATCTGGTCGAAGTACTCGACAGTCATCATCCTGGCCCTCATCTTCATCCTCTTCAGCGCCATGGCACCCGGTTCGTTCCTCTCCGGCGCGAACTTCGTCCGGATTCTCGAACAGTCCTCGATCACTATCCTGCTCGCGGTGGGTGAGTTCTTCGCCATCCTCCTGGCGGGCATCGACCTTTCGGTCGGCTCGGTGATGGCGCTCACCGGGGTCGTGGGAGCGCAGCTCATGGTGCTCGGGCTGCCCTGGCCGGTGGCAGTGATCCTCGGATGCGTGCTGCTCGGTGCCCTCATCGGGGCCCTCAACGGGTGGCTGATCAACCTCACCAGCCTGCCGCCCTTCGTGATCACACTGGGCACCATGGCAATCTTCCGCGGGTTGACTTATGTTGTCTCCGACGCTCGCGCCGTCTCCGGGCTCCCACCGGAGTTCACCCAGGCAGTCGGTGGCCGGATCTTCGGGTTCCTCGGCATGCCGATCTTGATCGCGCTGGTCGTGTCAGCCCTGCTGGTGTTCTTCACCGTCAAGACCAAGCCCGGCCGCAACCTTTACGCCATGGGCGGCAATCCGCAGGCTGCTTGGTTCGCCGGCATCAACCTCAAGGCCCACACTCTCGTGGCATTCACCATCACCGGATGTTGCGCCGGGCTGGCAGGCATGGTCAATGTCGCCCGGCTGGGAGCGGCCGAGCCCAATGCCGGCACCGGATACGAACTCTTCGCCATCGCAGCAGTCATCATCGGCGGCACATCGTTCTTCGGCGGCGAGGGCAAGATCATCCGGGTCGTGATCGGCGGATTGATCATCGGCACCATCAACAACGGACTCAACATGGTGGGGGTCTCGGCCTACTACCAGCAGGTCGCCATGGGGGTGCTCATAGTGCTCGCCGTCACCCTGGATCGGTTCTTCGGAGCCAGCAGCAAGCGCTGAACCGAGGCGTCTGGCGTGGGTGGGTCGAGCGGCTGCGCTGCGGGCGGCACGGCCCGGTTCGACTCGGCCCCGCGGCACCACCCGCACGGCAACGCCAGCCGCCACCTCAGGCGGCAGCCCCGATGACTGCTGCGATCACACACACCACCCTCGAGGAACCCGGACGGGCCCTTGGATGGAGGCCGCCGAGCTTCCTGGGCCCAACCTCGTCCACGCCCACCCGCCCACAAACTAAGGAAAGCGCCATGGTTGGACATCAGCTGGGGGTCCATGCCCTCGTCTTCGCCGGAGGCACCACGCCCGATGAGATCACCCGGAGCATCACCCAGGCCAAGCAGGCCGGATTCGACATCCTTGAGCTGTCCCTGCACGACCTCGGAAATCTCGACGTGTCTCGCACCAAGGCCGAGCTGGAGGCAGCCAACCTCGGTGTGGTGTGCTCTCGGGGACTCGCATTCGACGCCGACATCTCAAGTTCCGATCCAGCCGTCGTCTCGCGAGGGGCCCAACTGCTGCAGGAATCACTGAACATCACCTCGCAACTGGGCGGGACCCTCTTCACCGGGGCCCTGTACAGCGCCCTGGGTAAGTATGCTCACCCGCTGAGCCCAGCTGGCCGGGCCAACGTGGTGAGGGTGCTGCGGGAACTCGCCGAGGAAGCTAACCACCGTGGCATGGAACTGGGCATCGAGGTCTGCAACAGGTACGAGACCAATGTCGTCAACACAGCTGCCCAGGCGATGGACCTTGCTGAGGACATCGGCCACGATAATGTGCGGATTCACCTCGACATCTACCACATGAATATCGAGGAAGCCGACTTTGTCGGCCCGGTCCTTCGTGCGGGGAAGCGTCTCGGCTATGTCCACGTGGGGGAGAATCACCGGGGATATCTCGGCAGCGGCCACCTCGATTTTTCGTCGTTCTTCCGGGCGCTGAAGCACATCGATTACACGGGAGCGATCACTTTCGAGTCGTTCTCTTCCGCTGTCGTCTCGCCCACCTTGACCAACGATCTGGCGATTTGGCGTGACTTGTGGCGGGATGGCCCGGCGCTGGCTCGCCACGCGAGGCAGTTCCTCGCCACGGCGTTGGAGGCCACCGGTGCCGGGGACTGATCCCCTGGGCGGGCTCGCCGGGCGTGCCCTGGCTCTCGTGGGGGCACAATCACGGGTGATGGTGGCGTTGACCGGCCCCCCGGGGGCGGGCAAGACCACCCTCGCCGAGGCCCTGGTGGAGCGGGTCAATGAGCTGGCGGGGCTGCGGGGGGAACCAGGAAACTTCGCCATCAGCCTGCCCATGGATGGGTTCCACCTGGCCAATCGGACCCTCGACCGGCTTGACCGGGGCCAACGCAAGGGCGCGATCGACACCTTCGACGGGTGGGGATTTGTCTGGCTGCTGCGGCGGCTGCGTGAGGAACACAGCCATACCGTCTATGCGCCTGGATTCGATCGGGAGATCGACGAGGGCGTTACCGGGTCCATCGGGATCGAGCCACTCACCAGACTCGTGATCGTCGAAGGCAACTATCTGCTTGCCGAGGCTCAGCCGTGGCATCAGATCCGGGAGCTGGTGGCGCAGGTGTGGTTCTGCGCCGCACCCGAGGCTGAGCGAATGCGTCGGCTGGTGGAGCGGCACGAAAATGGGGGACGCACCCCCGCTGCGGCCAGGGCCTGGGCGCAGGAAGTTGATGGGGCAAATGCCGCCCTGATCACATCGACCCGCCACCGAGCTGATGTGATCGTCTCTGGGATCGATGGCTCGATCCTGGCTGAATAGTTCGGCAACGGCCGGGAACCCCATGCCGATACCTCCCACCAAAGGAGCCACACATGCCTGACATATCTTCGCTGCGCGCCGGCATCATCGGCGCCGGTTTCATGGCCGCCACACACGCCAGGGCGATCCGGGCGGCTGGTGGCACAGTGTCGGCTGTGGTGGCCTCGTCGCCGGCGAGGGCCACTGCCGCGCAACA
>JBKEBG010000124.1:0-3786 GCA_047972985.1 Arachnia sp. | reverse complement strand
TTTGCGTGGTCCTGGGCAATGACCCCGGTCAGCCAGCCGAGGAGGAATCCTCCCACGCTCGGCCAGGCGTGGGCGCGGGCGTAGATCTCCGGCTCGTTGCTGCGCAACCACATGATCTTGGGGCCGGTGTGGGTGGCGTCGATGTTGAGCCCGGTGCGCTCGAAGGTGGCCTCGGCCCCCACACATCGGCGCAGCTGTTCGGCCTCGGCTACCGCGCGCCGGTCCAGCCAGATGATTGCATCGCGCAGCGGGTCGAGGTTGCGGTCCACCGGGACCACGCCGTCGACCTGGCTGGCGAGCCCGATCGCCACCACCTCGGCCGGATCGATCTGCGCCAGGGTGACTGCCTCGCGGACAGCGCGGGCCATGGCGGTGATGTAGCCGCCGGGTTCCTGATCCGCCCAGCCGCTGTGCTGGTGGATCATCCGGTAGGGGGCACCTGCTGCGGCCAGGACCTCACCGGAGGGGTCGAGCACGACTACCTTGAGGGACTGCGACCCGACGTCGCAGCCGATGGCAAATGGCATGAGAACTCCTAGGTTTGGACGACGATGCCCACGCCGCGGCGCAGGGCAACGGCTGAGCCGATCCGGGGGGCTATACCTGCGCTGCCCAGTCCAGTGCCGTGGCGACCTGTTCGGCGACGGTGCTGCCTGGCAGTCGGTAATCGAAGATGGCGCCGCCGATGGTGAAGGCGACGGCCCCGGCCCGCTTGAGGCCGCTGATCTGATCGCGGGTCACGACCGAGCCGGCGGCGATCACGGGGCCATCTGTCGAGGCCACCACTGCCCGGGTGAGTTCGAGCGGGTCGACGCCCTTGTGGCGGTAGGCCAGCAGGTCGACGCCGGTGACGCCGTCGAGGGCGCTCAGGCGTGCCGCATCGGCGGCGATCTCGTCGATGGTTCCTTCGAGGGCCGACGGGTGACCCACGACCTGGCCCGGGAACGGGGCGTAGCTGATATCGCTGCCCTGGAGCAGCGGCAGCGCCTGATCGGGGTTGGTGCCGCCGAGGATCCAATCGACGCCGGCGGCCCGGGCGGCCGCCACCGAGGTCAGTTCGGCCTCAAGCGAGGTGGCCACCACCTCCAGGTAGACGGTCATCCCGGCGGCGTGCGCCGCCTGGGTCACTTCCCGCTGCGTCTCCGGGGTGGCACCCACATCCTTGAAACCGATGTGACGGATCCCCGTCGGTGTGACCTCCCGCAGCACCGCAAGTGCGTCATCGACGGTGCGGTCGTGGTTCGTCAGCATGAATATGAAATCCATAGCTCCTCCTTGAGACATTAGACGTCTGACACACAGCAGGGTACAGTGCGGGTATCTCAAGCACAACCCGGAGCCTCGGAGGCAGGGATGACATATCTGCTGGTCAGTGACCTGGATGGCACGCTGCTGACCTCACGCAAGGAGCTCTCTCAGCGCAGCGTGCAGGTGCTCGATGAGTTCATCGCCGTCGGCGGAATGTTCTCCATCGCCACCGCCCGGATGGCCTACGGATGCGAGCACCTGCTTGGATTCGACCTCCGGCTACCCGGCGTGGTGATGAACGGGGCGGCGTTGTATTCCTTCGCCGAGCGCCGCTATCTCCAGACCCAGCCCATCGCCGACGCGGGAGTGATCGCCGCCTCGAATGCTGTGGCCGAGGCCGGCGCCGGGGCCTTCGTCTACGGCGTCGATCGCGGCCAGATCCGGCTGGGATGCACGGCCCGTGAAGATCTCGCCTGGGAACAATACAACAGCGTGCGGGCCCGTGCCGCCGCGGGCCCGGCCACAATCCTCGGCCCACGAAACTGGGAACGACTAGGAGAAATAGTCTATCTAGCCGTGGTGGGCAGCCAGGCCCAGCTGCTCGCGGTAGCCGATCTGGCCGCCGGGATTCCCGAGCTGGCCGGGCACCCGTACCACAACGTCTACACGGGCAACGACTGCCTTGAGTTTTCAAGCAATGCCGCAGGCAAGCAGCAGGCGGTGCGCGGCCTGCAGCAGCGGGTGGGGGCGGATCGGCTGATCGTGTTCGGGGACAATCGTAACGACCTGGGGATGATGAACCTGGCTGATCGCAGCTTCGCCCCCGAGGGCAGCGCCCCCCGAGGCACTGCGGGCGGCCGACGAGATCATCGCCAGCAACGACGACGATGGCGTCGCGCTCACCATCCAACGCTACTCACGCACGTGGCTGGCCTGAACCGGCCGGCTCAGCACCGGGCCCCGGAGACGAACCTTGACCCGGCGATCGACGCATATCAGAGGTTAGACGTATGATGAGCTGGGCGTTGCCCGCGAGTAGGTCGAGGAGTAAATGGCGATGATGCACAAGCCCTGGTACGAGGCATATCTGTTCGATCTCGACGGCACTATCTACCTCGGCGATGAGGTACTTGACTCGGTGCCGCAGACGCTTGCCAGGATCCGCGATCGGGGCGTACCGGTGAGGTTCTTGTCGAACAATCCCACCAAGAGCCCCGCGGAGTATCTGAGCAAGCTGACCCGTCTCGGTCTGCATGCCGAGCCCGCCGAGCTCGTCAACACCCTGGTCACCACCACTGACTGGCTGCGCAAGCATCGAGGGCAGGCGAAGGTCTTCCCGATCGGGGAGGAGCCGCTCCACCGAGCGTTACATGAGGCCGGCATAGCCACGAGCCAGAACCCTGAGGACATCGACATAGTGCTGGCCAGCTACGACCGGGGTTTCGACTACAGCAAGCTGCAGATAGCCTTCGACGCGCTCTGGTTCCACAAGCGGGCCACGCTGATGTCCACCAATCCGGACCGCTACTGCCCGTTGCCCGGCGGCAGGGGCGAGCCGGATGCGGCGAGCATCGTGGCCGCCATCGAAGCGTCGACCGGCGTGAAGTGCCAGCGGACCTTTGGCAAGCCATCGCGGCTGATGCTGGAGGTGGTCATGGGCGATCTCGGCGTCGCCCTGGACCGCGCGGTGATGGTGGGCGATCGGCTCTCGACCGACGTTGCGATGGGACGCCGCGCTGGGATGGACGCCGCGCTGGTCCTGACCGGCGATTCCCGCGTGGTCGACATCGACGCCGTGGTGGCGGCCGAACGCCCCACCTGGGTGCTGGATCGCTTGATCGATCTGCTTCCCCAATAGCCGCCGGCTCAGCGGCTCCTCGTCAGCGCCCGCGAAATCGCCCTGACCAGGGGCTCGGGGGCGACCTTGAGGAACCCGCGGATCACCTTCCAGCGGGCGGCGGGCACGCTGACGACCTTGCCCCGGCCGGCGTCGCGGAGGGTCCGGCGAGCCACGACGTCGGGCTCCAGCCAGTACCAGTCCGGGATGGATGAGGTGCTGATCCCGGCTCGTTGATGGAACTCCGAACGGACCCACCCGGGGCAGGCGGCAGTGACAGTCACGCCCGTGGCGTGGAGTTCGTTGGACAGCGATTCGGAATAGTTGCGCACCCACGCCTTGACCGCCGAGTAGTTGTCCCTGGTCAGCCAGCTGGCAAGCGATGAGACGTTGATGATTGTGCCGCTGCCGCGCGATGCCATCGAACGCCCGGCGGCTCCGCCGAGCACCAGCACCGCGAAACCCATGACGTCCATGGCGGTGCGGTGTACGCCGATGTCCGGATCGGTGAGTTTCGTGTGGAGCGCGAATCCGGCGTTGTTGACCAGGAGGTCGATAGGTGAGTCCGGATCTTCCAGGCGGGCCGCGACTGCGGCGAGGTCCGACTCGACAGCCAGATCGGCCCGCAGGATCTCCACCGCCACCGAATACTCTTCTCGCAGCCGCTGGGCGGCCTGGGCTAGGCGAGACTCGTCGCGCGC
>JBKEBG010000107.1:0-2019 GCA_047972985.1 Arachnia sp. | reverse complement strand
CATCGACGATCCCATGCTTGCCTCATTGGACATGGCGCTCACATGTGACGCCACTACCCTGGCGGCCATCGGCGATGCAGGCGATCGCACCACGTGTCACGCCGGGCCCTATGTCATCACCGCCACCGATGTGGCAACGATGACTGAACTGCCCAACACGGCGATCGCACGGGGCACGCTTCCGGAGCCGCCCGGCGGCGGAACCCCCGTCCCGGTCGAGAGCAATGAGGATGACGCCGAGGTTCCGCTCGCCCCATCCCCGGCGATCAGTTTGGTGAAGTCGGCAACGCTCAACGACACCAACGGCGATGGGGTGGGTCAGCTCGGCGAGACCATCACCTTCGGCTTCCAGGTGACCAACACCGGCGATATCGCGCTGTCGAGCGTGTCGGTCGACGACCCGAAGCTGGCCGCCCGCAATATCTCGATCACTTGCGAGGCAACCGATCTGGCACCGGGCCAGACCACTGCCTGCACATCGGAGCCATATCTGATCACCGTCGAGGACACTCTTGCCGGGCCGGTGGACAACGTCGCGACGGCCACCGGTGAGGTCTCCGAGTGCCCGGCCTGTGAGCAGACCCGGGTCACCTCGCCGCCGGATGAGACCACCACACCTACCTCGGTCGAAATGCCCCTGCTGGGTTCGCTCGGGTTGATCATCGACAAGACAGCAGTCTTGAACGACGACAACGGCAACGGCACCGGCCAGGCTGGGGAGACAATCACCTTCAGCTTCCAGGTGACCAATGTGGGCGATTCCGATCTGAACCAGATCCGGGTCGATGACCCGATGCTGGAATCGGCGGGGGTGGCCATCGCCTGTGAGGCAACCGAGCTGGCGGTGGGTGCATCGACGATGTGTGTTGCCGAGCCCTACACGATTACCGAGGCCGACGTGGCGGGTCAGATGATCACCAATGTCGCAACGGCAACCGGCCAGGGTGTCACCTGTGGAGACGAGTGCGAGATTGTCTCCCTGCCGGATGAGACTCACACGCCCACTGTGCAGATCATGCTTCCCGCCAGTGGCGCAGGCACCGAGGGCCCAAGCGTGGACCTGTGGGCTCTACTCCCGCTGCTGGCGTTGGCCGGCGTGGGGCGTCGTGTGAAGCGAGGCTAAGGTCCACCTCAGGGGGCGTATCACCGCGGTGGTGCGCCCCCTGAGTGCGTCGTGCGGCTGCGCATCGGCCGGTGGGGCCGGAAGCACCGGCGTCGAGTCGAAGCCCGGGGCCCGCGCTCAGTCGGCCGGGTTCCCTGCCCGCCAATAGGCGCGCAGCGCCTGCGTGAGGTATGCCGGATCGTCGGCGCCGCACATCTCCCTGGCCGAGTGCATGCTCAGCAGGCCGATGCCGACGTCCACAGTGGTGATACCCAGCCGGGTGGCGGTAATGGGGCCGATGGTTGAGCCGCAGGGGATGGCGTTGTTACTGACGAAGGTCTGCGTCGGCACGCCCGCCGCATCACATGCCCGCTGCCAGATGGCCGAGCCGAGGGCGTCGGAGGCGTAGCGCTGGTTGGCGTTGAGTTTCAGCAACGGGCCACGGTTGGGCAATGGGCGCACCACTGGATCGTGGTGGCCGGAATAGTTCGGGTGCACCGCGTGGCCGGCGTCGGCCGAGACGCAGCTGGAGCGCGTGTACATCTCGCGAGTGCCTGCGGTGTCGAGGCCGTCGGCTGCGGCAATCCGCACGAGCACGTCTTCCAGCAGCGGCCCCGCCGCTCCAGTGGTCGTGGCAGACCCGACCTCCTCGTGATCGAAGGCGGCCAGGACCGCCACATCGGAGGGGTCATCATCGAGACTAGCCAAGGCGACCGCCGCCGCGTGCGTGCTGGAGAGGTTGTCCAGCCGCCCGGACGCGAAGAACTCCCCGGCCAGCCCAAATCGTTGTGGGGGCTGATCGACAAACAGGTAGAGGTCGTGACCGGCGATATCTGCGGCCGCGATTCCGGCCGATGCTGCCAGGTGCTGCCACACATCCTCGGCATCGGTGAGCGCTACTACTGGTTGCACACAGC
>JBKEBG010000040.1:0-17578 GCA_047972985.1 Arachnia sp. | reverse complement strand
TACACGCGGCGGTTTCAAGCGAGACGACCTCTACCTGGACGCCAACCTGACCACCCCCACCATGGGCGGCACCGACTGCTGGCACAGCCTCGCGGCCCTCAGCAACGACATGTTCACCGGCAGGTGGGACGACGACCAAGTCGACATCCCCACCTGGGACGACCTCGGATCACCCGACGCGGCCGCAGCAATCACCATCTTCATGATCTACTACGAAATCCCCAACTAATCAGGTGGCCGTGGTTGCCCCGGCCCCCGCTCACGCTTTGGGCGCGAGCAGCTCGCCGACGCGTCGGGCCCGCCGAGCCGCACACGATGCAGGGACGCGCCAGGTAGCTGATCGGGGCACTGACGGCGTTCACCAGCCGGGTGGACGGCCAGATCAGATGGCTGCACAATCCAGCACGAAGACTCCACGGCTCCCTCAGCTTCCACGGAAGGGAAACCTCCTGAGACGCAGCTGGGGTTGGTGTCACCGATGCGTCATCACACCGGGGATCCGGTGCCGCTGAGAGCTTGCCGCAAGATGAGAGTGAATTGGCAGAGGAAATCGCCCTCGATGACGATCTGAGGACCGGGCCCCTCGGGCAGCTCCCTTGAGGGCACCTGGTCGCGGATCAAGCGGCGACGCTCGGCATCGAGGTCGGTGACCTCCACCACTGCCTGATACAGCCCTTGGGGCCGCAAGGGATCCCCGTGGAGCACGAGATGGATGCGCGTCGGGCTTGACTCGGCGCTCCCCACTGCAGCGCTGCGCGTCTGGTTGGGGCGGAAGGTATAGCCCGTGACCGATTGCCAGCTCTGAGTGGCCGCGTCGAGATCATCCACGGCGATGTAGATGTCGGTCATCGGCAAGGTGGGACGCACCCCGCCCAGCGCCGTGATCGTCTCGACGTCGAACAGGGTCTTGGTCCCGTCCGGCAGCCGGTTCACCGGGCTCAGATCGTCCTTGGTGTCGGCATGGCCTGGATGCTCCTCCACCCACTCGGTGAAGACATTGTTCAGGGCTCGGGCATCGGAGAACATGAAAATGAGCCGGCCATCGTGCTCAATGGTGCCGTCGGTGCCTATCCCCTGCTGGGCCAGAGCCGCGCGCGTGGCTCGATTGTCCCTGACGGGTGGGAAAGCTATGTGATGGCCGCCCGCTCCCTTGGTTGGGGAGTGGGTGCCGGTTCCGGTGAACTCGATGACCTCGATGCTGGGATTCTCACCCAGGCAGAATGTGAGACGGGCGTCACTGAGATGCGGCCTCGGATTGTCGATATCGCTCCAGTTGTCGGGGCGATAGCGGGTGACGGGGCTGAAGGGCATGCCGAGGGCTGCGGACCACCGGCGGCGAGCCAGGTCCACGTCCTCGACGAGAAGTCCGATATGAGCAAGGGGCAGGGGTTCCATGGGCGTATTCCTGTGAGTGTGGCGGGGTGTGGGGGCTGGCGCGTGAAGTCTCAGCCGGCCCCTTCGTCGTGAGCCAGAACGAAGTCGAGATTGAGTGCGAGACCCAGGCCGGGCAGCTGTGGAACCTGCATCTGTCCATTGACTGGGACCGGGGCATCAGCAAACACGCTGGCGGTCAGATCTTCGAACAGCAGCAGCCGTTCGAGGAACAGACCGTTGGGGGCAGCCGCCACGAGGTGGAGGTGGAGGTTCTCCATCGCGTGAGGGGCGAATCCGACGTTCCATGCCTGGGTCAGCGCCGCGATCTTAAGCATCTCGGTGAATCCGCCCGCGCGGGTGCCGTCGGCCTGGACCACATCGGCGGCCTCAGCAAGCAGCAGGTCACGCACCCCGAATCGGGTGTATTCGTGCTCCCCGGTCCCGAGCGGAATGTCGCAGCTGCGCTTGAATCTGGCCAGGCCGGGAATGTCGTCAGCGAAGACCGGCTCCTCGATCAGCAGGGGCTCGTACTCGGCAACGCGGTTGGCGAACCGGGCCCCGGTGGCCGCATCCCAGCAGTTGTTCGCATCCAGCAGCAGTGCGATATCGGGGCCGAGCGCCTCACGCAGCTTCTTCACCCTGGCCACGTCACGGTTGGGATTGGTGCCACCCTCCACCCCGACTTTGACCTTCACCTTCGAGTAGCCGCGGTCCACCATCATCTGGGCCTCTTCGACGAGCTGCTCGTCACTGTAGGAAGTCCACCCGCCGCTGGCATAGACCGGGACCGACGTGCGGCCACCGCCAAACAGCTTGACCAGGGGAAGGCCGAGGGCTTTGCCTTTGATATCCCATAGTGCTATATCGACGGCGCTTAACGCCCCGAAGGCGAGACCCTTACGCCCGACCCCGCGTAGATAGCCGAAGAACTCGTTCCAGAGGACCTCGGTGTCGAACGGGTCCCGCCCAATGAGCCGCGGGGCGATGGCAGTATCTATCAAGGTCTTGGTGGCTTCGCCGCCCACCTCGTGATACGTCACGCCGAGACCCTCGAGACCATTGGAAGTCAGGATCCGAACGATCGTGAAGCCGATCGACTCGACATTGCGGGTGGCATCGGCCAGTCCACTGGGTGTGGGGGCGGACACGAGGTGAACGGTGACCTGATGGATCGACTCAGACATGTGTGGTTCCTGCTTTCGAAGACTCGGCGAGGTCGGCTGCCAACGTGGCGTCAACTGCGTGCATGAGTGCGGTCGCTTCGTCCCGGGCGGCCGCAGGGAATGGTTCCAGGGGCGCTGCCGGCCGGGTGGTCTGTATCACGCCACGCTCACCCAGAATGTGCTTGAGGGCGCCGATCTCGGCGGCATGCCTCCCCAGGCCATACTTCGTCCCGATCCCAAAGATCTGATTGAGCCTGCTCACTCCACGTTGCAGTGCCTCGGCCTCGGCCGTGGATGCGTCGCGGTGGGCCCGCAGCAACGCGACGAACAGGTCCGGCCGGATATTGGACAGGCCGGGAATGAGCCCGTCCGCGCCGCCGTGCAGCGCCAGGAGTGCTGTGGTGTCGGCGCCGCTGAGCATTGCCGCACCACGTTCGGGCCCTAGCGCTGCAGCTATCTGGGTGAACACCTCGACCTCACCCGAGCTGTCCTTCAAGCCCGCCAGCGTCGCGTCCGCGAGCAGCTCCACCGCCACCACCGGGCTCAGCTTGTAGCCCACGTTGCCGGGAATGTCGTAGGCAAGCACGGGAGCCGAGGCAGCGGCGGCGGCCATCCGGAAGTGCTGGAGGATCTCCAGCTGCGACATCGCTGCGTAGAACGGTGCCGTGACGACGAAGGCGTCAGCCCCGTGCCCCGCGAGCATGTCGAGTTGCTGGATCACGCGGTTGGTGGTGGGAGCAAGCGCCCCCACCAATAGCGGCACCCGCCCCCGCACTGCCGCGGCAGCGATTCTCAGCACGCGTAGGCGGTCACGGTCGCTGAGGTAGACAACTTCACCGCTGCTGCCCAGCACAAAAATGCCAGCAGCTCCGGCATCGAGCTGAAATTCGACGATTCTGTGCAGCGAGTCCTCATCGATGCCGCCATCGGCGGTAAACGGGGTACAGATCGGGGGGATCACACCGCGGTAGCTGGTCACGAGCGCACAAGCTTCTGGCTCTTGAACCCGGCGACGACTCCCATGACCGCGCGTTCCACCGGAAGGCGCTCAATGGAGGAGGCGCCGATGAACCCCTGGGCCTGGGTGTTGTGGTACAGGTAGCGGGTCTGCTCGGGTTCGGCGAAGGGGCCGCCGTGGGCTAGGACGAGGACATCGGGATTGATGGCGCGGCCGATCTCGAGTTGGCGCTGGACGAACTGCGCCGCCTCCGGCAGGCCTCGGGAGGAGTCCTCAGCGGCCCCGACCAGCCCGCCAGCGGTCCATCCGGCGTGAGGGACGAGGATATCGACGCCGGCGGATACCAGCAGACGCGTATGGTCGTCGTCGAGGGCGTAGCCGAGTGTGAGGAATCCCCGCTGCTTGGCCCTCGCGAAGCCCTCCGCCTCGCGCTCCAGCCCGAGGCCGACCGAGCTGCGGGTGCGTACCCAGGACGGCCGGTCTGCCTGGGTCGGCATATTTATCAGACCGTTGAAGCCGGCCGCCTCGAACTTGTCGAGGAGAGTGTCGTACTTCAGGTACCGCGGGTCGGCGAACTCGATACCACCGATGATCGGCGTGTGAGCCACCACGTTGTCGAGCTCGGGCAGCCTCTGCAAGGTCTCTTCGTTTGCATTGCCCAGATCGCTGGTGGGAAGCCCCATCAGCCGCGACCTTCCGGTGGAGTAGACGAGGATGAAATCAGCGCCACCTGCCTCGGCGCATTTGGCGATCAGGCCCGCGCTGCAGCCTGCCCCAAGTACTGCGTCGCCCGCCGAGATCTCCGAGCGCAGCGCGGTAAGGATGGATTCGCGGGTCAATTCAGAGCGGATCATGGTGGGGCCTTTCGGACTGTGGGGCGCCAGCCGGTCCGAGGATCAGGCCGGCGAATTCGGTGGCGACGTGATGGGCGAAGCTCGGGTCGTTGATTGCCTCTGGGCGGGCCTCGATGGTGACCGCTGGGCAGTCGGCGAGGTCGTCGCGGAGGGTCTCGTAGAAGGCCCGATCAGCGTGAGGATCGTGGAGCGGAGAGCCCGCGGTGCTGAGCCTGGAGAATCCCCCGACGGGCACGATCACCGTGACCGGTGCCGTGGCGGCGGTGAGCCGACCCGCCACCAGGTGGGCGATGGCGATGTTGTCCTCGACGCTGGTACGCACGAGCGTGGCGTCGGGGGTGTGCGCGTACGAGGGATGCCCGCGGAGGTGTTCGGGGACTGTGTGGGGGGCGCCGAAGTTCACCACGTCCACGCCGCCGGGCACTACCACCTGTGGCAGGTGCAGGCGTGCGGCATTGGTCAGGCGCCCATCGCCGGCAGCGCACACTCCCCCCACCACATCGTCGGCGACCTCGGTGATGGACCAGTCGAGCACGGCTGCGAAGGTTCCGGCCGCGATTTGCTGTTCCATGGTGGGCCCGCCGACGCCGTTGGCGTGGAAGGCCACCACATCGATGCCCTTCCCGGCCAGTTCGGACATCACGATCCGGGCACCAGCAGTCGTGATGCCGTAGACGGTCATGGCGGTGAGCCCGTCGGGGAATGGTTCCCGCCAGGCGGTGCTGTGGGCCATGCCGACGATGCCCGCCGCGGCCGTTGCCAGAACCCGGGTCAGCAGCGGGTTGAGGCCGGCGATGTCGGTGACGGAGAAGACGCTGGCCAGATCGGAGAATCCGGTGTACTGGCCGGCGTCTCGCCCGGCGGTGGAAACCAGGAGACGGGGAAAGCCAATCGGCAGGTCACGCAGCGCCGCCGAGGCCATCCAGCTTCCCTGTCCTCCCCCGAGGCCGATCGCGGCGTCGAACCGCCCCGAGCCGATGCCGTCGACGAGGACGGCGCGAGCACCGCTGGCCGTCGAGGACATCACATCCAGCTTGGTGGGCTCCGTCGGCCCGGGCTGAACGCTGTGTGCCCGGAGGGTGCTCTGCGAGATGTCCATCAGTGGGTCATCGACGTCGCTGGTGCCGAGGTTGATGACTACGGGGATGGCGTTGTTGCTGCGGATCTGGTCAGCGAGGAACCTCGCCTCGTCGAGCTTGGTGTCGAGGGTGGCGAGAACGGCGATCCGTGGACCTGCCATGGTGGTGGTCTCCTGGTCTGTGGTGGGTCAGATCGGGCGGCTGGGGATGGGGTCGCCGTGCTCGTGACGGTGGAGGTGCCCCGTGCGCTGGTCCGGACTCAGCGCCGGTTCGAAGCAGACCCCGGTGACCAATTCGCCAACGTTGGGGATGCCGTGCTCGTAACCACGTGCGGTGGCAATCAACGTGCCGGGGCCCACCTGGTGAATGGCCCCGTCGGCCTCGGCCTGACTGTGACCCGACACGATGAACCAGTACTCATCGAAGTCGTGATAGTGGACTTCGAGCGGGGTGTGCGGCCAGGCCCAGAAGACGCCGATGTGCGGCAAGCCTTCCCATTCTCCGGTGGCGTAAAGCAGCTGCGCCTGGTCCCCCGGTTTGGTGGCCCCCGTCGAATCGATGCGGACGCCGTGTTCGGGGACCTCGATCCAGCCGGTGCGTTCGAGTTTCTGGGTTCCGTTGATCGAGCGGACGATGACGCCGCCGCCAAGGCACAGCACGAACTGCCGCTTACCGTTGTCGGCGATCTCCCGGGTAATGGGCGCCGCATCGCCGCGAGGATCGAGGTAGAAGTACTCATAGTCGTGGAAGATCACCCAGTCCTGACGATCGGACTTGATGGTGGCTTCGTTGTAGACGGGCATGGGGTTCCTTTCGGGAGGGGGTCGATGGGTGGACAGCGTTGCTGACTACTTGATTTCGATGCCCAGCTGGGCGTGGCTGAACCCGGGGGTGATCGCGTCGAGTTCGGCCCAGAACTGCTCACTGATCTCCACGTCGCCTACGGCCGCGTTCGCCACGGCTTCGGTGGCGCCGGAGGCCCCCGGAATCGAGGCCGGGACACTTGCTTCGCGCACCATCCAATGCAGGCCGACGTCAAGAATCCGGTAGCCGTAGCGGCCGCACAGATCCTGGATTTGCTGGACATTGGCCAGCACCTCGGGGGCGAATTTGCGATCGGCGTAGGTCTGGCCGGGGCGCACTCCCACCGCGAGCAGGCCACGTTCGAGGGGCTCGCCGATCAGCAGCGCGGTCCCGGCTCGTTCGGCTGCCGGGATCAGGCGTTCGCGGAGCTTGTGATTGATCATCGACCAGGAGGCGGAGCAGATAGCCACGTCGAACTCGCCGGTCTCGACGTAGTCGGCGTTGAGCGCAGGGTCGTAGCAGGCAGTACCAATCGCGCCGATCACTCCCTCGGAGCGCAGATCCGCCAGCGCGGCGAAGGCACCCTGGCGGCTCATGATGTAATCGAGGCCCTCGTGGACTGCGTCGTGGATCGATACGACATCCAGCCGGTCGAGGCCCAGGCGTTCCAGGCTGTTGGCGACGTCGCGTTTGATCGCGTCGTAGGAGAAGTCGAACTCTCCAATCCCGGGGCGCCCGGCCTTGGTCATCACAGTCAGTTGGTCGCGCTTGATGCTGGTCTGCCGCAGCGCTTGACCCACCAGCGGTTCGGTGCGGTAGAACGGGGCAGTATCGATCAGGGTGATCCCCGCCTCAAGGCCCGCGACGAGGGCCGCCACCCCCCGGTCAACGTCGATCTCGAAAGCACCAGGGGTGATGTCGGTGGGTTGGTTGCGGGCTCGGCCGAGAAACGCCGTGCCGAGACCGATGATTGAGACGGGTCGGCCGGTGCGTCCGAGCGGCTTTATGTGCATTGAGTTACTGCTCCTTCTAGGAGTCGGGTCGGGACATAGTGGGTGAGGCGACGGCGTCAATGCGGCGCAAGAGCGCCGCCGCGGGGGCAAGTGTCTGGTCGGCGGGGCCGGAGAGGAAGCACTCGAGTGCCAGCCAGCCGGAAAATTCGATGCTGCGGAGGGCATGCAGCGTCGTGGGCCAGTCGTAGTGACCACCGCCTGGTTCGGAGCGCTGGCTATCACCGAGTTGGATGTGACCAAGACGATCCCCGGCGCCCCTGATGGCGGCCTCGATACTCTTCTCCTCCAGCGACATGTGGTAGGTATCGCCGCAGACCGCCACTGCCTCGGAGCCGACCTCCGCGATGACCCGCAGAGCCTGATCGATCGTGTTGACCACATAGTCCTCGTAGCGATTCAACGGCTCGAGGTAGATCAGCACGCCATTGTCCTCGGCGCTGCGGGCTACCTCGCGCAGCCCTTCGATGAGCAGATCTGTGGCCTGCGCATCGCTCAGGGTGGGCCGTAGCCGCGCCAGGTACTTCGATCCGATCTCGCAGCCGTTGGGGGTGACCACCCCCGGCACCCCGACCGCGCCGAGCACGGCGATGACCTGCTTCATCTCCTGGATCGCTCGGCGACGTTCCTCCGGGACCACTGAACCGATGAAGTGGTGGGTGTTGAAGCAGGCGCTGGGCATCACCACCCCCGCCCGGCTGGCGGTGCACAGCTCATCCCGGCGGGCGAGGAATCGGCCATCCCCAGCGATTTGGAGTTCGATGCCGTCGTATCCATAACGCCGCGCCAGGATGAACTTCTCCGCCAGGGTGCCTCCCGGGAGCATAGACTCCTGGACGGCGAGTTTGAGCCTTCGGCTCACTTGACCGCCCCCTCGACGATGCCGGAGGTGATGCGCTTGCCGAGCAGGATGAAGGCGATGATCACTGGCATTGTGCACACAAACACCCCGGCCATGATCACCGACTGGTCGTGGACATAGCCCTGCCCCAACTGGCTGATGGCCACCTGGACTGTCGGATTCGACGGGTTCAGGGCGATGATCGGCCAGAAGAACTCGTTCCAGGCCTGCATGAATGTCAGCATCGCCAGCACCGCCATCCCCGGCGAGGCGATGGGGATCACTATCGACCAGAAGATCTTCCGGGTGCTGGCGCCATCGACGCGGGCAGCCTCCAGCAGCGCTTTGGGCATTGCTTGGGCCAGGTATTGACGCATGAAGAACACCCCGAACGCTGCGGTGAGGTAGGGCAGGACCACGGCGAGGGGGTTGCCGACAAGGTTGAGCGCGGCCATGAAGATGAACAAGGGGATGACCCCGAGTTGCAGCGGAACCATCATGGTTCCCATCACCGCGCCCAGCCAGGTGCCCTCGTATTTCATTCCGAGCTGGGACAGTGCGAAACCCGCCATTGTCGAGGTCAGCACAGCCCCTGCTGCCACCAGGGCCGCCACCCATGCGCTGTTGAACAGGGCAAGGGGGATGTTTGCCTGCTCCATGGCCGAGGCAATGTTCTCCAGGAGATTGGGCCCCGGGGTCATCGGTGGGTGCCTGGTGTTCATTTCGGCATTGCTACGGGTGGCCGTCACCAGAATGTAGTACAGCGGGAAGATCGACACCAGGACGATCACGACGAGGGCGGCGTAGACCACCGGCCCAGCTTCGCGGCTCGATTGAAGCTTGCGCCGACGCCGCTTGGGGGGAATAGCTGATTGCTGGCCGGGCAGCAGGCCTGCGGATGCCGCACTCATACGAGCTCCTTGGTGAGATCGGTGGACTGGGCCGAGGCACGGTTCTTCCGGGCGCTCGCGTGGTGCGCGTATGCGTCGTTTCCGCGTCTGGCGATGCGCACCAGGATGAATCCCACAGCCAACAAGACGACGATCAGAACCAGGGTGCTGAAGGCGATCGCCGAGCCGTACCCGAGGCGGCTATTTGCCCATCCTTGCTGGTACATATACAGCGCCAGGGTCTGGTATTGGCGGCTCAGTCCACCCTGCATTCCGGTCGGGCCACCCTCATAGAGCAAAGGCTCGACGAAAAGCTGCATGCCACCGATGGTCGACAAGATGACGGTGAAGATGATCGTGCCGCGGATTTCGGGGATCGTGATGCTGAGGAACTGCCGGAACTTGCCTGCCCCATCGAGCGCGGCGGCTTCGTACTGCTCGGGGCTGATCGCCTGCATCGCCGCCAGATAGAGCAAGGCGTTGTAGCCCACCCAGCGCCAGGTGACGATCGAGGCGATGGCGACCTGGGAGGCAAAGGTGCCGCTCTGCCAGTTCACTGAGGGCAGGCCGATGGTGGTCAAGAACCCGTTGACCAGCCCGAAGTTTTCGGAGTAGAGCTGCGAGAAAATCAGCGTCGCCGCGGCAACCGAGGTGGCGTAGGGCACGATCACAGCAACCCGCCAGAACAGCTGGCCCTTGAGCCGGTAGTTGAGCAGATTGGCGACCGTCAACGCTATGATCAGCTGCGGCCCGATGGCCATGAAGCCCAAAGTAATCGTGTTCTTGAGCGCGTTCCAGAAGAACGGATCGGACACCAGCGACGCATAGTTGGCGAACCCGACAAACTCGCCACCACTGGGATTTTGCAGCCTTGCGCTGGTGAGAGATATCGCGCCGGAGTAGATCAGCGGGAATAACCCAAACAGACAGAACAATATAATGAAAGGTGCTAGGTACAGGTAACCTTGACGGGCTGTCGATAAGCCCTTGGTTCGGTGTAGGCGCGACATTGCTTCCTCTCTGCCGGCACAGTGCAAATGAATGCGATGGGGATGGTCGGGGCGGCATGGCCGCCCCGACCCCCGCGCAGAGGGGACTACTCAGCCAACCGCGGAGCTGATCGCCGACTCGGCCTGGGCCCAGGCCTCGTCGGAACTCACCCCGTTTTGGGCCACCGAGTTGATAGCATTCAGCACTGCAGCTTCGGCGATGAGGTCATTGACACCGATGGACTGCGTCGGCATGTTGTTGAGCACATCGGTAAACATCTGCCCGGTCGGCGCATCATTGAAGAACGGGTCTTGGAAGTCTGCGATGGCGCCGATGGCTCCCTCGTTGGACGGGAAGCTGCCGGCCTGCTCAAAGACCTTCTGCTGAGACTCGGCCGAGGTCAGGAATTGCAGCAGATCCCACGCCTCTTCTGGATGCTGGGTACTTGCCGGAATCGTCAGGTACGACCCGCCGTAGTTCTGATCTCCCGGGGCGCTGGCAACGTCCCACTGGCCAACTCCGGAATCTCCTGCCTGGCCCTTGATGTATGTCAGCATCCACGATGGGCACGCCAGGCTGGCGTATTCGTCACTGGTGAACGACTTGTTCCAATCCGGGGTGAATTGGGTCAACGGCGAGACCTGCCCACCATCAATTGACTCCACAGCAAGATCCCAGGCGTCGACGACCGCAGGGTTGGTGTCCCAGACGAGTTCACCGTCGGCGTCACTCCACCGCTCCCCCGTCACGCCGGATGCAGCTCGCACGAATCCTGCCGCGCTATCCATCCAATAGGTGCCCTCCGGTGCGTTGCTCATGTAATCGGCGCCGACGTCCACGTAGTCGGCCCAGGTGTCCCACAATGCGCCGACCTCTTCGCGGTCCGTGGGAAGTCCCGCCGCGGCGAACATGTCAGGCTTGTAACAGATCACTATGGGACCGACATCTGTCCCGCCACCGAGCACAGCGCCATCGGAGGTGGTCGCCAAGTCGACCTTCCAGGGCAGGAACTCCCCGAAGTAGTCGTCGCCGCCTTCGAGCTGGGAGAGGTCGACGAACTTGTCGGCCTGTTCCTCGGTGATGACTGCTAGCCGGCCCACGTCGATGGCCTGGATATCGGCCAGGCCGCTGTTGCCCGCCAAGCGGGTCTGCAGCGCGCTCCAGTAGTCGCTCTCATTCTGGGGCGAGGACTCCTCGATCTTGATGTTGGGGTGTGCCTCCATGTACTCGTCATAGAGGCCGGCCTCCTTGTATCCGAAGCTCCCAAATAGACCGACGCTGAGGGTGATCTGGTCGGAGTCACCCTCGGTGGGTGTGGAGCAGCCGGTGAGAGACAAAGCCGTGAGCGCCAGGCTGACGGCAACCGCAACAGTGCGGCGAGTTGTAGGCATCTGATCTCCTTCGATCGTGGCAGCGGGACCCCTGGCCCCGCAACCAACATTTGATGGGTTACCCGACCTTGATGGCCGGTTGGCGCGCATTCATTACTGTAGAGATCATCAGTAGAACCGAGCAAGAGCCGTGTTACATTAGACTGATTCATCACTAATAGGAGTCAGAGGACACGAGCAGAGCGGCGCGTACTCGCCCATGTCCGGTTTCACCCTGCTATCACTCGGCACGAACTTGCCGACGAGCTGGCGGTATCAGTCACCACTGTGAACCCCCTGGTGGCGCGGCTCATCGACGCCGGGAAGCTGGCCGAGATCATTCCCACCTCCGACGAACGTCAGGGAGTGGGACGTCCCCGCGCCGGGCTGGCAGTTGAGGGCCCTGCCGAGACCATCGCCGTGGTGACCTGGGGGCATGGATTGCTGGACTTGGCCGTGGCCACCTACGACAGGTCAATCCTGTGGCGAGAACGCAGCGAGGTCTCCGGCAACCCCACACCGGAGCAACTGCTCGCGGCTGGACATGCTGCCTTAGCCACAGTGCCCGATGGGCATGTCATGCCACCCTCGCGTGCGGTGTTCGGGATCCCGGTCCCTTACGAACAGGGCGTGGGCGTCGGCAGGGGAACCGGTGAAGTCAACGTGGATGGTTTCGCCTCATGGTTCAGTGACGACCCCCAGGCGATGCTGTCTGAGGGGCTCGGCGTGCCGGTGCACGTCGCCAACGACGCCAACCTCGGGGCGCTCGGCGAAGCCCGCTTTGGGGCTGCCGCCGACGAACGGGTCGCCATCTATATCAAGATGAGCGGGAGTGGTATCGGTTGCGGGTTGACGATCGATGGGCGTCTGTTCTCCGGTAGCCACGGATACGCCGGCGAGATCGCCCATATGCGCGTCGATGACGACTCGCGCATCATCTGTTCCTGCGGCTCACGCGGCTGCCTTGATGAAAAGATCGGGCCGAATATGCTGCGCCAGCTCCGAGACAACTACGGACCCACGACCTACGCCGATCTGCTGCGGATGGTCGGCCAAGGGCTCCCTGGGCCCTCGCGCCTCCTCAAGGATGCCGGCAGGGTCGCCGGGCGGGCCCTCGCCGATATCTGCACATTCTTCAACCCGGGGTCGCTGGTCATCGACGCGGGTAGCCCGGCCGGGTCGATCGTCATGCTCGAGGGCGTGCGGGAACAGGTGGAGCAGTCGACTCCCCCGTTCAGCCGCCGCGGACTTCGCATAGTTCCCACCCATCTGGGGGAGGAAGCGGCCATCCATGGCGCCGTGGAGGCGGCCAGGCAGGACGCGCTGACTCAGTCCCCCTGACCGGCGCTCTCAGCCGTCCCGGTTCACTCCAGGATCTGGTCTCCGATGGCTCGCAGGACCCGGCCCAGCGACGCCGGAAGGTCACGGGCGCCCCATTGCCTGGCGCCGTCGATGCCCCCCGGCCAGCTGTAGCCGATCATCGCCACGACGGCGGGGGTGTCGGCAGCGAGTTCGGCGTAGCCGGCGGCCACCTGGGCCATGTCCTCGGGTTCGAGGCCCGCCTCGCGGTAGAACGGATGCCACTGGGTGTCGGCGATCAGGACCAGGCGCTGCCCGGGCACCGCCATTTCGCTCAGCCGGGCAAGGTCCGCCCGATACGCCGGGTCGGAGACCGGGTCGGCGATGCCGTAGCTGTCGAACCCGATCCAGGAGACCGTCGGCGGGAAGACAGCCTGGCCGAGCACATCAGCAGCCTCGACGATCAACGCGGGCGTGGCGGGCAGGTCCCGGTGCACCATCGCGGCCGCGGCCTCGATATCGGCGGCGGTAGCCCCATTCCACACCGGCTCGTCGATCAGGTAGATCGCGGCCACGTGATCGGCGGTGAGCACCCCACGATTTGTGAGCAGGAAATCCCGCCACATCTGCTCGGCGTCCTCGCGCAGCACGAATCGCCATCCGCTCCCGCTGGGCGAATCCCCGGGGACCGCCTCGAATAACAGCAGCGTCACGTCGAGCAGGGCCCGCGCCTGGGCCGCACTGATGCGTTCAAGTTCCTCGGTAAGGTCCGGTTCGAGCACGCACACATGCGCCAGGTTGGTGAACTGAGCCACCTCGTCGAGGTAGTCGACGGTGGCGGACCTGTCGTGCGGGTCATCCAGGCGGCAGACCACCCCAGCGAATCCGTACCACTGGATGTGGGACACCTCGAGGGTGTCCAGGGGCGCGGTATGGCTCGGGACAGCGCACCCTCCGGCTGCCACGGCGGCGGCCATCACCAGGCAGGCCGAGAACCGCATCAGCCCCCCGCGAAGGGGGGCAACACGTCGACCCCCATCGCGGCGTCGAGACAGTAGCCACGCTCATCGCGGTAGGTGCCGTCCACCAGGAGCGAGCAGCGGGCAAGGACCTCGGCGAAGCCAGCGTCGTGGCGGGCGGTGAGGGTATCGATCAGGTCACCCAGCGTGCCGGCGTCGACGTTCTCCGAGGACTTGCCTGCGGCGTCGGCCGCGGCAGCAAAGTAGCGCACGCGGATCATGCTTCCTCCTTGGGCAGCGGTGCTGCGCTGGCGGCATCTTCCACGACACGCCGCAGAAAGGCGGGGTCCTTCGCGCCGGGGCGCCCGGCGGCAAGCCCCATGAGATAGGCGCTCACCGGGGCCATCGGGCGTGCCGCGGCATGGGCGATCTCGCGGGTCATGTCGAGCACCCCCTCGACGTCGACCAGGCTCCGGTCGATTTCCAACTCGGCGCAGACCCGGTCCACGTACTCGTCCCAGCCGGTGCGGTCGTCGGTTTTCATGATCAGGGTCTCTCCTGTTTCCAATAGGCCAGGTCGTCGGGGGTGTCGATGTCCCGGACCGCGGCGTCGGTGACCGGGACGCGATCCAGCCGGAGCCGGGACACCAGCGAGCGTACCGAACGGTTCCGGGGGTCCCCGAACCCGGCGACCGCTGCCTGCAAGGCATCGCTGCGGTACACAGCGCTCAGCCACTGCCACCCATGGCCAGCGTCGGCGCAGTATCCCTCAGCGGGTCCGCGGGCCGCCAGGATGACCGGAACAAAATCGGCGACCCCTGGTTGGTCACAGGCCAGCACCAGGGTCCAGGGGGCCTGGCCGGTGATCGCCTTCAGTCCCGCGACGAGCCCGGCGGCGGGCCCGGTTCCCGGGGGATCTTCGACGGTGCGGATCACACCCGCAGGCACTGCCACCTGTCCGACGACGACCCGCTGACTCGCCGAGGCCGCCGCGTCAAGCACGACCTCCAGCAGGCGTCGGCCGCCGAGGCTGAGATCTGCCTTGGCAACACCACCCAGCCTGGTTCCGCCGCCCCCGGCGAGGATGATCGCGTCAAACGGCTCATTCGTCACGGCGCCACTGGCCCGAGCGGCCACCTGACTTGGCGAGCAGCCGCACCGCGGTCAACTCGGCAGACTTGTCCAGGCCCTTGACCATGTCGATCAGCGCCAGGCCGGCCACCGCGACACTGGTCAGCGCCTCCATCTCGACGCCGGTCCGGTCCGCAGTGCCGCAGGTGGCTTCGATCTCCACTCCTTCGTCGACCACCCGCACCTCCACTGCCGCGGCGTGCACCCCGATGACGTGGGCAAGCGGCAGCAGCTCCGGGGTCTTCTTGGCGGCCTGAATCCCCGCGATACGGGCCACGGCCAGCGCGTCCCCCTTCGGGATCTCCCCCGAGCGCAGCAGCGCCACGACCTCGGCCGAGCACCGCACCAGGCCCGCCGCTGTGGCGCTACGCACTGTCGGCTGCTTGGCCGTGACGTCGACCATGCGGGCCTGTCCCGCAGAGTTCAGATGGGTGAACGGGGAGCTCACTGGAACCTCCGGTATTCGACGATGTCACCGGGGGCAACGCTGGTGACCTCGGCCGGGACCGCCACCAGCCCGGTGGCAAGCGCCGCAGAGGACACCATATGGGAGGCGGATCCTCGCTGATGCGCCGGAAGCACCACGACGCGCGCATCGTCGTCGGTGGCGGCCACCACGGGCAGGTACTGCCGCCGCCCCGGCGGCGTGGTCCAGCCCTGCCCTGCCACAGCCCTGCCCCAGCCCTGGGACCGGCGGCCGAGCATTCTGTCGAGCAGCGGGCGTCCGAAGAGCTCAAAGCTGACCATGGTGGACAGCGGGTTACCCGGAAACGCGACCAGTACTGTGCCGTCGGGCCAGCGCGCCCAGCCTTGCGGTTTGCCGGGCTGCATTCGCACG
The DNA here is from genome assembly GCA_047972985.1 of Arachnia sp. Lineage (GTDB taxonomy): Bacteria > Actinomycetota > Actinomycetes > Propionibacteriales > Propionibacteriaceae > Arachnia. Next base: position 2,018 of record JBKEBG010000040.1, on the reverse strand, counting down.
AAGCGGAACTGCCCGGGGATGGCAGGTGTGGACTCGCCGCCACGCCGCGGCGACACCGGGCCAGGCGCGTCCGGGATCCCGGCCAGGGTGAGGCGGACCACGTCGTAATCGCCGACGCTGATGCCGCCGCTGAGGAACACAAGATCGACCTGCGGGCCGAGCTCGTCGAGGATCGAGGCCAGCGCCGCCGGGTCGTCGGGAGCCACCGGTGCCAGCACCGGCTCGGCACCCGCGGCCTCGACAGCGGCCCGCAGGAACGCGGCATTCGACTCGTAGATCTCGCCCCGGCCCAGTGGCTCGCCCGGGGACCGCAATTCGGCCCCGGTGGCGACGATACCCACGCGCGGTCGTCGCACCACCGACACGTTCCCCACGCCAGCCGCGGCCGCCAGGCCGATACTGCGGGCCGTCATCGTGGTGCCGGCCGCCAGCACCTTGGCGCCGGCCGCGAAGTCTTCGCCCGCGCCGCGGATGTGGCGTCCCGGCTCGGCCGCGGCCAGGATGAGGATGTGACCGGCTTCGCGGCTCACCTGCTCCACCGGGATGATCGCATCGGCGTCGCTGGGCACCGGGGCCCCGGTGGTGATCGCGACGCACTGACCCGCCCGCACCGCCGGATCGGCCTGGCTCCCGGCGGGAACCTCCCCGACGATACTCAGCCGCGCTCCGGACGTGGCATCGGCCAAGCGGGCGGCGAAGCCGTCCATCGCGGAGTTCCGGAACGCCGGTACGTCCCCGGCGGCCACCACATCGGCGGCCAATACCCGGCCTGCCGAGTCCCGTACCGCGATGTCCTGTGCGCTCGCCACCGGCTCCACCAACGCCAGCAGCTCGTCTCGATACTCCTCCGGCTCGAGGGTCAGCCGCTCAAGCATGCTGGCCTCCCAGCTCGATCTCGGCGAACCGGGCCCCGAGTGTGTCCACGTAGAGCAGGCGTCCGAGGAGGGACTGGCCCACCCCGGTGATGAGTTTGACGCATTCGCATGCCATGAGTGAGCCCACCACACCGGTCATCGGACCCAGCACGCCGACATCGTCGACGCTCGGCATCGTCGCCGGCGGTTCTGGGAATACGCTGCGAAGGGTCAGCCGGTAGCGAGCCCAAAACACCGACACCTGGCCCCGGGTGGCCTGCACCGCCCCCCACACCACGGGCAGATCCAGCGACGCCGCGGCATCGCTGAGGGCATACCTGGTGGGCAGGTTGTCCACAGCATCCACGATGAGGTCGTGCCCGCTGAGCAGTTCTGCCGCCGAATCTTCGGTGACCCGCTCACGCACTGAGCTCACCTCCACGCCGGGGTTGAGATCGCGCAGCCGGGCGGCCGCGGCCTCCGCCTTGGACTCCCCGATGCTCGAGGTGGCGTAGAGCAGCTGACGCTGCAAGTTGCGTTCCTCCACCACATCGTCGTCGAGCACTGTGAGCCGCCCCACTCCGGCCCCCGCCAGATACGACAGGACCGGGCCACCCAACCCACCGGCCCCGACCACGGCGACCCTGGCTCCCGCCAGGCGGCGCTGACCGGACATGCCGATCTCTTGGACATCGATGGTTCGCTGGTGGCGGGCGCGCTGCGCTGGACTCAGCTGCGGCCCCTCGTCCACCAGGGGCGGCAACGGGGTCACTAGGGCAGGCACGTGAGGATCCGATCCCGCAGCTCTCCGGGGTCAGTCTCGGGGTGCGAGGCGACCGCCAGGCCCCACAAGTACGCGCTCACTGGCGCCATTGGCCGGGTGAACCCCCGCGCGACCTCGCGTCCCAGCGCGTGTATCGCTGCCACATCCACCGCCTCGGGGGCCTCACCCAGGGCGTCGGCGACACAGCCGATCCACTCCTGCCAGGCCTCGGCTTCGATCATGTCCATGAGGCTAGCGCTTGCTGAGCTGGCCGGGCTTGTCCCACGTCCCCTGCGGGGCGCGGGTACCTCGCCGCCGCGTCGGGCCCGCCGAGCGGTACACGATGTAGGGACGCACCAGGTAGCTGATCGGGGCACTGAAGGCGTGCACCAGCCGGGTGA
>JBKEBG010000010.1:0-21360 GCA_047972985.1 Arachnia sp. | reverse complement strand
GGCGCCCAGAGCGTCGGTGGATTCACCGTCCAGCCAGCGTTGCAGCAGCGCGGGATCCTGGGTGGCATAGCCGGAGATCAGCCGAGCGATGCGTCGGGCCAGTGCATAGGACCGATGCGGGCTGCCCTGGCGCAGATGCTGAGCCAGCGCAGGATGAGTGGGCGCTAGCTGCCGCAGCTGCCGGTACGCGGTGAGCGTGAGCGCCGGGGGCCGCCAGGCATCCAGCTGCTCAGCCACGCCGTGATCGACCGCGATCCGGCGCACCCACGCCTCGGGGCTGAGGAACTCGAGCCCGGCGCTGATGCCAGCCGGGAAACGCTGCGCCAATGCCTGGGATAGTATCCGGCCGGCGCCGGCTGAGGACACCACGATGCGCGGTATCTCGAAGGCTCCGGGCGGCGTGGCGGTCAACTCTGCGGCGAGCGCGTCGGCGAGGGTGTCCCAGGCGTAGGCCCGCCGCACTGTAACCGGCATACCCCTCCCATCGAAGCGTCGCCGACCACCATAACTGCCCGGTGTGACACGTGGTCGGTGGGCGTTGCCACAATAGCGGTGTGAGTGACGAGATCCTGGACGCCTTGGACCCCGAGCAGCGCGCCGTGGCCACCGAGCTGGACGTGCCTGTCGTGGTTCTCGCCGGGGCCGGGACGGGCAAGACCCGCGCGATCACCCATCGAGTTGCCTACGCGGTGCGGGAGGGACGCTACGACCCGGTCGCCACATTGGCCGTGACCTTCACCACCCGTGCGGCGGGGGAAATGCGGCTGCGTCTGGCAAAGTTGGGGGTGCGCCGCGCGCAGGCCCGCACGATTCATTCCGCGGCGCTGCGGCAATGTCAGTACTTCTGGCCGCAGGCATACGGTTCCGAGTTCCCCGCTGTGCTGGATCAGCCTTTCGGTGTGGTGGCCCGGTCGGCGCGCAGCGTCGTGGGGGACTCGCCCAACGCTTTGGTGCGGGACCTGCTTACCGAGATCAGCTGGGCGAAGTCCAGCAACGTGACCCCGGACAACTACCCGGACCTGGCGGCCGGTCGCGAGGTCGGTTCGGTCTCACCGAGCCAGGTAGCCGGGGTGATGCGGGCCTACGACCAGGCGAAAACCGCCCAGGGAGTCGTCGATTTCGACGACATATTGCTCTGCGCGGCCGCGCTCATGGCCGAGCGTCCCGAGGTTGCCGAGACGATCCGTCAGACCTATCGCCACTTCGTCGTCGACGAGTACCAGGACATCTCCGCGGTGCAGCACCGCCTCATCGGCTTGTGGGCCGACGAGCGCAGCGACATCTGTGTGGTGGGCGATCCGCAGCAGGCGATCCACGGATTCGCTGGCGCCAGGGCTGACTTGCTGACGGGCTATGCACGACAATTCCCCGGGTCGCGCACAGTGCGGCTCACCCGCAACTACAGGTCCACACCCCAGATCATCGAGGTCAGCAACACGCTGGTGCGGCCGCACAGCGCCCGGCTGCGTGCTGTGGGGGCGCAGGGGGCCAGCCCCAGCTTCCACCGCGAGACCAATGAAGAGGCCGAGGTCGCGGCAACCGCAGAGTGGCTGCGGCAGCGGCACGCCGCGGGAACGCCGTGGCACGAACTGGCCGTGTTGTACCGCATCAACGCGCAGTCCCCACCTCTGGAGGCCGCGCTGACCGAGCTGGGGGTTCCCTACAGTGTCCGCGGCAGCGAGAAGTTCTTCGAGCGGGCAGAGGTGCGCCAGGCGATCCAGGGGTTCCAGCGCGCCGCCGAGCAGTCCCCGCAGGCCCCGGCGGCTGAGCTTGCCTCGGCGGTGGGGGCGTCGCTGGGCTGGGATGAGGCCGCCCCGGCGGGACAGGGGCGGCAACGGGAACGGTGGGAATCGCTGCGGGCGCTGCGGGAGACGATCGAGGCTGAGCTGGCAATCCGTTCGACGTGGACCTCGCACGATCTGATGGTGTGGCTGGCTGAACGAGCGGCCTGGCAGGCGGCCCCGGAGGCCGGTGCTGTGACGCTGAGCACCATGCACGCAGCCAAGGGACTGGAATGGGACGATGTGGCTGTCGTGGGGGTGCGCGAAGGTCTGGTGCCGTTCGCGGCGAGCCAGGCCGAACCCGCGCTGTCCGAGGAACGGCGACTTCTCTACGTCGCGCTGACCAGGGCCCGGTACCGGCTGCGGGTGAGTTGGACAGCGCCGCGGGGCTCAGGCCGCTCCCGGTTCCTCGGGGGCGTCTCAGCCGCGCTATCGGCGGCCGAGGTTGTCGGGGCATCGGCACCGACGTCGACGCTGCGATCCATCAACTGCCGCGTGTGCGGCCACAAGGTATCCAGCTCGGCCGAACGCAAACTCGGCCGCCACGTCGATTGCGACGGCGGGGGTGACGAGGAGCTGTTCCAGGCGCTTCGGCAGTGGCGAGCCAGTACGGCGACCGAGGCGTCGGTGCCCGCTTTCGTCGTGTTCACCGATGCCACGCTGCGCGCCATCGCCGAGTCCGAACCCTCGTCGCGGGCGGACCTGCTCCGGGTCAGCGGGGTTGGCACAACGAAGGCCGACCGTTACGGCCAGGCCTGTCTGGAGATAGTGGCCACACACCGCCAAGCCCGCCAGAGATGACGAATGCGGGGGCGCCGCAGCGCCCCCGCATTCAGGTCAGTTGTGGGCGGGCTCAGGCCTTGCCCAGGATCCGGTTCAGGTTGGTGCCGCAGACCGGGCACTTGCCCTTGGCCATTTTGGTGCCCTTGGCATTCACCACGACCTCGCCCTTGGCGTCCCGCTTCTCCTTGCACTTGACGCAGTAGAACGAGCCCTCGAAGGTCTCTGCCGCCATGTTTGTCTCCTTCAGGTTGTGTCCGGTTGCCGGACTCATCAGACCGTGCTCACTGTAGCCAACTGCGCCTTGGACACAACGGCAACTCACCGGTAAAGCAAGCGGGAGTCCCGCGGATTCGCTCGCCTTCCCCTGCGCACGAACCCTGCGGGACTCCCAGGACCTAAGTCAACTCCATTGCCCGCGGCTCGTCAAGGCCGGAGCGGCAACTCTTAAATATTAGGCAGCGGAATTAGGCGCCGTCGTCGAGCAAGCGCCGCAACTCATCATCGAATGAGTCGGTATCGTCGGCGGTCGGGCTCGGACCTTGCGTGAATGACAGCGGGTCGGCCAGATCTTCGGCCGTCGGAAGCAGATCTGGATGTCGCCAGACCGCGTCCCGGCCGGCCAGGCCCCGGTCATGTTCGATCGCCGCCCACAGATTCTCGGCGTCGCGCACCAGCCGCGGCCGAAGCTCCAGCCCCAGCAACTCGCTGTATACCTGCTGCACTGGCCCGGAGGTGGCGCGGCGACGTCGAATGACCTCACTGAGCTGCGGGGCGTGAGGCATCCAGGCGGCGGTGGCCTTCGCCGTGACATGATCCACCCAGCCTCCGATGAGGGCCAGTAGGAGTTCGAGGCGCCCCAGGATCTCAAGCTGGATCGTGGTGCTGGCGGGCTTGAAGAAGGATCCCCGGATCTGCTCGCCGACCGAGACGATGTCTTCCAGGCTCGTCAGATCCATCTCGGCGGGATCGAATTGGTTCATGATCGCGTCGAAGTCGATGGTGATCTCCCGCGCGTAGTGACCCAGCAGCGCCATCAGCTGTGCTGACAGCCACGACACCCGGGAAAACAGGCGCACCCTGGCCGCTTCCCGCACCAGTAGGTACAACATCACATCAGATTCGGGGACCCCGAGATCCGCGGTGAAGCCCGCGACGTTGCTGGGCACGACGGTGACCACGGGGCTGCCTAGCAGGTCGATGCCGCATTCGGTGCCGGTGAGCGTCGAGGTGGCTACCTCGCCCAGCTGCCGCTTAAGCCGGTCCCGGTAAATCAGGGAAGCCGAGGAGCGCAGCATCGGCCCCATCATCTGGCTCCAGTCGGCCAACTCCGGCGCGGACTCGCTGTGACTGCCCCGCTCGAGCGCCTCAGCGAGCCCCTCAATGATCGGTTCCACCACGCCGCGCCACCCGGCACTCGTGGCGTCGAGCCACTCGGTTCGACGCAGCCCCGCCACCGGGACCCCCGCGCCCTCGAAAGTCGTGGCCGGATCAACCCAGGATTGCGCCAGGCGTTCGGCGTCCACCAGAGCGCTGCGCTCGGCCGGTTCGAGCGCCGGATCCGGGCCGTGCGCGTCGGCCTGCTGTTTAGCGGCGGTGATAGTGGTCAACCACGCCGCGTCGGGGTCCTGATCGGCATTGGTCATGCCGATGACGGCGCCGCTTTGCTGCAGCTTCGACAACTGGGCCATCAACGCGCCCAGGTCGACATTCGACGGATCGATCGGTACGCCCATCGACTCGAGCATCCGGCGCAGTTGATCGAAGTCGAACGGTAGGTCCTCGCCGCGGTTATCGTCAGCCATTAGTTCCTCTTCCGGTGATACCCACCATTGAAGCGCACCAGACCAAGTCCCGCAGCACTCGCCTTGGAGCGGTTGGTAGGCTGATCCGACCAGCGGTTCGTTGAAGGGAGGGCGCGTGTCGCGCAACGTCGTTGCGGTGGTCTCCTCCGTGCTTTTTGTGACACTGGCTGCACTCCTGGTGGTCATCCCGGCGCCTTTCGTCACCTGGCGTCCCGGTCAAACAGTCGATGTGCTCGGTAGCACCGATGACGGTCGCCTCATCGAGGTGGTCGGGGTACCGACCTACGAGTCCGAGGGTGAACTGTTGATGACGACTGTGTCCACCACGCGGGTGGATTCAAGCGTCAGCCTGCCCGAGGCGTTGCTGGCCTTCGCATTGGAAGATTCTTACGCCCTGCCCCGAGAAATCGTCTACCCGGCCGGGCAATCCACCGACCAGGTGCAGGCCGAGGCCGTCGAGATGATGACCGATTCCCGCGACAACGCAGTGGTGGCCGCGCTGCGTGCTGCGGGAGTGACAGTCACCGAGATGCCGATGGTAGGCAGCGTCACTCTCTCCGGTCCAGCCAATGACAAGCTGGTCCCCGGTGACCTGATCGCCAGCGTCGACGGCCAGGCCGTCACCGTGTTGGAGGATATTCAAGCCATCGTGCGCGATCGCACCGTCGGGGATCCGGTGGTCTTCGACGTGCTGCGTGATGGTCAAGAGGTGACCGTCAGCGTCGTGACCGCGGCGAACGCGGAATCTGAGCCCTCGGTCGGCATCACCGTGCGCACCGGCTTCGTGTATGCGCCGGAGGTGGTGTTCCGAATCGACTCAAGCGTTGTCGGCCCGAGCGCGGGGCTCGTTTTCGCGTTGGCCATCTATGAGGAGCTGACGGAGTCGACGATCGTCGGGGATCTCGTGGTGGCGGGCACCGGGGAGATCGATCCCACCGGCCAGGTGGGGGCTATCGGCGGGGTCAGGCAGAAGATCAAGGGTGCCGAGGACGGCAACGCCAGCGTCTTCATCCTGCCGGAAGCTAACTGCAACGATATCGGTGGCCTCGACACTTCCCTGCGGCTGGTGCCGGTGGCAAACCTCAAGGAAGCTATCGCGGCGCTGCAACTGCTACGTCAAGACGATGACGCGGAGGTCCCCACCTGTGACAGATGATCCGACGCGCCTGGTGGCAGTGCTGGCCGACATCGAGCGCCACGTCGGCGAGGCTGGTTGGGATCAGCCCGCCCGCCTGTTTGCGCTGGTCACCACAAGCGAACTTCTTGCTCTCGAGCCGCAGCTGGCCGGGCGGGTACCCGACACCGCCGCCGATGCCATGACCGCTGTCGAGCAGGACGGTTTCGTCGACGGCTCCGACCTGCTGGAACGCCTCGGTGGCATCTTCTGGCCCGACACTGTGGAGGGTGCGGCCATCGCGCTGGAGCGCACACTGCTGCCCAGCGAGTTCGAGGCCCAGATCCCGGCAGATCCGGACCAAGCCGCCGATTTCGTGTCCAACCATCCCCAGCGGGTGGACGTCCGGGTGGTGGTGGGTGTGCTGCGTGAGGGCACCCGGCACGGCCTGGCGCGCATTCAATCCAATCCAGACGATCTGCTCGGGGGCGTGGACCTTGTCCCCGGGCTTGCGGAAGCCCTACAGCAGACCTTTGAGGAATCTCATGAGTCATGACGCCCTGACTGACCCCCCCGAGCTCACGCGTCGCAGCCCGCTGCTGCCCGCCATCGTCATTTTGGGGGTGTTGGTCGCCCTGGCCGTGGTTGCTTCCCGCGTGTGGACCGACTATTTGTGGTTCGCCAATCTCGACTTCCAGACCGTCTTCACCACGCAGCTGGCCGCCCGGGCGAGCCTGTTCGTGGGGTTTGCCGTGGTGATGGCGGCCGTGGTCTACGCGAGCTTGGCCATCGCCTACCGGTTGCGCCCGTCGGTGCGCCGGGCCAATCTCGACAGCGAGCTACTGGTGCAGCTGCGCGATGCCCTCGACTCACGCTCCCGGCTGCTGATGATCGGTGTCGCGGCCATTCTCGGGTTCCTCGGTGGCGGGGCCGGGGCAGCTATGGTGCCGCAGTTCCTCGCTTGGATGCACAGCACCGACTTCGGTTCTTCGGACTCAATCCTGGGCATGGATGCGTCGTTCTACGTGTTCGATCTGCCGTGGTGGCGCTTCGTGCTCAATTACGTCATGTTCACGGTGCTCGTGGGCCTGGTGCTGGCCGCGGTGATCCATTTTCTTACCGGCGCGATCACCGTCATGGGGCTACGGGGCCAGGGCAATGCCCCCCGCGGGGCCGGAGCCAACGCACAGCGGCAACTGTCGATCATGCTGGGCATCGTCGTTTTGCTGTTCGCCGTGTCGTCGATTCTTGATCGCTTCTCCTACCTCACCACCACCAGTTGGCGGTTCACCGGTGTCACATACACCGACGCCACCGCACGGATGCCAGCGCATCTGATCGTCGCAGCGATCGCCGTCATCGTGGCCGCCATGTTCTTTTACAACGCCTGGCGGGTCCGGTGGAGCGTTCCCGGGGTGGCGGTGGCCCTGTTGGTTGTCTCGTCGATGATCCTGTCGATCGGCTACCCATGGTTCATTCAGAATTTTGAGGTCAACCCCGACGAGCCGATCAAGGAGCGGCCCTATATCGATGCCAACATCGCCGCCACCAGGTACGGTTTCGGCGTTGACGATGTGGAGATCACAGATTACGAGGCGACCACGACCGTGAGCGCCGGTCAGCTGCGCGACGATGCGGAGGCCCTTCCCGCGATCCGGTTGATGGACCCGGCGGTCATCCCCAGGACATTCGAGCAGCTGCAGCAGGTGCGCGGATACTACGCGTTCCCCGATCCGCTGGACGTCGACCGTTACGTGATCGACGGCCGCCGCACCGACGCTGTTGTTGCTGCCCGCGAACTGGATCTGGCCTCGGTTGAGGCCGGGGATCAATGGAATAACATGCGCACCGTCTACACCCACGGCTACGGCATGGTCGCCTCCTACGGAAACCAGCGCCAGTCCAATGGTGAGCCGGTGTTCTTCTCCGGTGGGATCCCCACCGTGGGTCTGTTGCCGGAACATGAACCCAGGATCTATTTCGGGGAGAAGACCTCGCATTGGGTCGTGGCCGGCGCACCCGTGGACGCCGAACCCGTCGAGCTCGATACCCCGGCAGGCGGCGAGGGACGCACCGAGTCGAAGTTCACCTACGACGGCGACGGCGGCGTCCCGGTCGGCAATGTTCTCACCAGGGCGGCCTTCGCGATTCGCTTCGGCGATATCAACCTCATGCTGTCAGATCGGGTGAATTCCGACTCCAGACTGCTGTACAACCGGGTGCCGATAGACCGGGTCCGGGCGGCGGCACCGTGGCTGACAGTCGACTCCGACCCCTACCCGAGCGTCGTTGACGGCAGAATCGTGTGGATCATTGATGCCTACACCTCCACTGCCGATTTCCCCAACTCCACCAGGCTTGATTGGACCTCTGCGACCTCGGATGCCCGTACCGAGGCCAACCGGCTCCTGGCCGGGCAGGAAGTCAATTACGTCCGCAACTCCGTCAAGGCCACCGTCGACGCCTACGACGGCACCGTGACATTGTACGAATGGGACGAAACCGATCCGATATTGCAGACCTGGGCGAAGGTGTACCCGGGGACAGTGACGCCGAAATCGGAGATCTCCCCGGAGCTGATGGAGCACCTTCGCTACCCGCAGGACCTGTTCAAGCTGCAGCGCACGATCCTCGGTCGCTACCACACCACCAGCAGCGACACCTGGTATCAGGAATCCGACATTTGGGAGGTCCCCAACGACCCGGTTAGTGGCTCGGATGCCGCGGAGAAGGAACCGCCGTACTTCCTGACGATTCGCTGGCCAGGTGACCAGGAACCGCACTACGCCAACACGACTGTCTTCGTGCCCCGGGGCCGGGAGAATCTCTCGGTATACATGGGGGTCAATGCTGACGCGACCAGCGAAGACTACGGGCACATCCGGGTCTTGAAACTCTCCGACGCCGAGCAGATCGCCGGGCCTGGTCAGACGTACAACGCCATCACCACGAATGAGGCGGTGGCTGAGCGGCTGCTGCCGTTCAACCGACAGGGCAACGCCACCGCGATCTACGGTAACCTGCTGACGCTTCCGTTGGGGGGTGGCCTGATCTATGTGCAGCCGATCTATACCCAGACCAGCTCGACCACGGGCGCCTATCCGGCGCTGCGTTTCGTCGTGGTCCGGTTCGGTGAGTACGTCGGCATCGGGGAAACCCTGCAGGCGGCGCTGGATCAGGTGTTCCAGGGTGATGCTGGAGCCGAGACCGGTGAGCAGCAGGTCGAACCCGGCGAGGAAACCACCGTCGAGGAGCCCGACCTGGTGGGCAACGAGCGGGTACGTCAGCTGCTCGACGAGGCCATGGTGCTGTTCGCTGAGGCCGACAAGGCCCTCACCGACGGTGACCTGGGCAAATATCAAGCGCTCAACGACCAGGCCCGAGCCAAGATGGACCAGGCGCTGGAGGCGTTGGACTCCTAGCAGGCAGCGTCGCAAGCCCGGGCCGCCACCCGGGCATCCCACTCCCGGTGCACTAGCTGATCGGTGTCACGACCTGCGGGTCGAAACCGGCCTTGGCGAGCGCGGGTGCCACAGTCTCGGCCGGGCCTGCGACAGCTATGGTTAGCTGCTCCGGCGTGACTAGGTCGCGAAGCGCGGCCGTCGCATCGGCTGGTGTGGTGCTGGCCAGCGAGTTCTGTAGCTCGTTGACGAAGCCGACGGGGATGTCAGCTGCCGCGAGGATGGCCGCCTGCCTGGCAATATCGGCGGCGGTCTCGTTGGCCAGCGGAGACACCCCGGTGAGGAAGCTCTGCGCGTCGGCGATTTCTGCTGCGGTGAACTCATGCTCCAGGGTGATCGCGCCGGTGATGTAGCGCAGTGATTCGACGGCGGTCTCGACGCTGACGTTCCCGGCGACGGTGAACAACCCATCGCGGGGTCGGGGCGACAGACCCCCACCGATACCGTAGGTGATTCCGCGCTTCTCGCGTAGCTCGAGGTTGATGCGGCTGGCGAAACCACCCGCAAGGGCATGGCCGGCCACCTTGAGCGCCGCCCATTGGGGGTGGGTGCGCCCGATCGTCAGCGCACCCAGCTGCAGTGTGACCTGAACGGCCTCGGGAAAGTCGACACATGTGACAGCGGGCGCGGCCCGGCCAGCTGGATCCGGTTCGGTGCAGGCATCCCCGGTCCACTGCTCCAGGCCCGCCACCGCCTCCGCCACGTTGACCCGCCGCAGATCCCCGGCCAGCACGAGCGTGGCGCCCCCGGGCCGCCACCTCGCCTGCTGCCACCGCACCACATCCTCGCGCTGCAGGCGCGCCAGCGTTTCCCGCGTGCCGCCGGCCGGGCGGCCGCGTCGATCCGCGGCACCGAACAACGCGGTCCGAAATGCTTGACGCGTCGTGGCCGCCGGCGAGGACAGTCGAGCGTCGATGTTGGCGAGCTGGTGCTCGATGTGGCGGTCGATGTCGGCGACGTCGTATTGGGGGGTGGTGATGAGTTCGTGCAGGAGCTCCAGGGCTCGTGGTAGACGTGTGGCGGCGACATCCAGCCCCACACCGGTATGGTGCTGCCCGGCTGAACCGCGTAGTTCAGCGCCACCGCGTTCAAGTTCGTCGGCGAAGCCACCGTCGGGATGAGCGTTGGTTCCCTCGTCCGCGCTGTGGAGGGCCAGCGCCGCCACCCCCTCTCGCTCGGCTGGTTCCCGGTGCAGCGGCGCCGGCAGCACCAGCTCGACCGCGGCCATCGGCTGTCCCGGCAGGTCGAAGGCGAGCACCTGGAGCCCATTGGCCAGGGACCAGGAATCCGGCTCAGGAAAACGCCAGGTGGTGGACAATGTGACGTCGGGACGATTCATGCGGGGTCTTCCATCTCGTAGCTCAGCACACTAGGCACGGCATCCAGATCACCCGCCGCGGAAGCCACATCCTCGGCGGACGTGGCCGCCAGCTCGGCCAGCCGATCCGACAGTCGCGAGGGTGAACCGAGGGTGAGCCAGGCGTCGTTGAGTGCATCGGCGCGGCCTTCGAGGGTGCTCAGCTCGGTCAGCAGTTCACGTTCGTAAGTGGCTTTGACCCGGCTGAGCTGATCGTCGGTGGGCCCGGCCACGGCGAGCGCGTGGATCTCGTCGGCAACCGCATCGAGGGTGGGCGGCACCGCAGCACGGTCCCGCGGCCGCAGCACGAGGGCAGCAATCGAGGATGCACGTAGGTGAGGCAGCAGGGAAGCGTGTACTTCCCGGGCGAGTCCGGTCTCGCGCACGAGACGCTTATGCAGCCGGGAGGTTTGCCCATCGGCCAGGACGCGCAGGGCCAACTCGACGGCCACCCAGTGCGGGGAACTCACCGCGGGCACCGGCCAGGTGGCGTAGAGCAAGTCGTAGGGGACCGGGCGGGTCACTGTGGTGTGCCTTGGCTCCAGCAGATCGGTGTTTGCTTGGTCGTGTCCGGGGTGGGGACGCTCGGCAAGATCACCGAAGTGCCGCTCCACCAGCTCGATCGCAGCATCGGGGGCAACGGCGCCGGTGATGACCATCCGGGCGTTGCTGGGCGCATACCAGCGGCCGAAGAAGGCCTGGACGTCGGCGAGCTCGGCCCGGTCGAGATCGGCCATCGAACCTATCGGCAGATGCCCGTAGGGGTGCTGCGTCGGGAAGTGCTGCGCCACGAGCAGTTCCAACGCGTCACCGAAGGGTTGATTGTCGTAGCGTTGCCGCTTTTCCTCCTTGACCACCGCGCGTTGCGCTGTGAAAGTCTCATGGGTGAGGCTGAGTGAACCCATCCGCTCGGCCTCGAGCCACAACGCCAGCTCCAGGGCCCCGGTCGGCACCGTCTCGAAATAGTTGGTGCGATCGGTGGAGGTGGTGGCGTTGACGGTGCCGCCCAGCCGTTCGATAGTAGCCATGTGCTCGCTGGCCCCCACCTGGGCCGAACCGGAGAACATCAGATGCTCGAACAGGTGCGCCAGCCCGGTGAGCCCCGGCTGTTCGTCGTAGGAGCCCACCTCGAACCAGATATTGATGCCGACCCCCGGTGCCGTCGGCACGGGTGCAATTGCCAGCTGCATCCCGTTGGTGAGGTCGTGGCGTACTAATTCATGGTCCAGGCCCGCAGTCACGCAGGCCAGCGTATCCGACGGCCCCGGCCGCGGCGCCGATGCCGGCCTCCCGCGGCCGATGCGTGGGCTGGTGGTGACGCCGGGACGCTGGGTTCCGCGCCGGACCAGCGGGGCCACTGGCCGTGGTCGGGCGATCCAGCCGGGACGAGGGGGGATAGTGTTCCCATGGCGGTGTTCCTTCGTCCGGGACCCCACCAGCATGACTGAGGATTTCTCAGGAACCTACTTGAGTGATGGAGGCTCCCGTGGACGTGACCACCTGGGGAACAGTCATCCTGATCGTGGACTACACGATCAAGATCATGGCCGTCGGCTTGATACCGGAGAACCGGCATCCATCGTCGTCCATCGCCTGGCTGCTGATTGTGCTGCTGCTGCCAGTGGTCGGGCTGCCACTGTTCCTGATCATCGGCAGCCCATTCGTCAGTGGCCGCCGGCACCGGATACAGCAGCAGATCAATCAGGCCACCAAGGAGGGGCTCGCGGAATTCCCGACGACCCCGCAGCAGGTCACGGCCGATGCCCAGCTTCGCTCGATGATGGAGCTGAATCGGCAGCTGACCGGTATGCCGGCGGTGGTGGGGCACAACCTCGGGGTCGTATCGGGCTACGAGGCGGCGATCGCCGCGATGGCCCAGGCAGTGGATGAGGCACAGTCCTACGTGCACGTGCAGTCCTACATCATGGCCTGGGACGACACGACAGAGATCTTCTTCGAGGCGCTGCGCCGGGCAAAGGACCGCGGCGTCGCGGTGCGGGTACTTTTCGATCACATCGGGTCCCGGCCCTACCCCGGGTACGGTGCACTGAAACGCAAGCTCACCGAGTGCGGCTTCGAGTGGCGGTTGATGATGCCGATGCTGCCGCTCAAACGACGGGTGCGTCGCCCCGACCTGCGCAACCACCGCAAGATGCTGGTGGTGGATGGGGCGACGGCATTCATGGGCTCGCAGAACATGATCGATTCGAGCTACCTCAAGCGCAAGCACGTCCGGGTGGGTCGACATTGGAATGACTGCATGGTAAAGGTGAGCGGACCCATCGTGGCGGAGCTCGCCGCGGTATTCGCCTCGGACTGGTACGCCGAGAGCGGTGAGCGTCTCGACATCGCGCTGCCCCCATACGACCTGGACGCCGAAGTAGGCGGGCCAGCCAACCTGTTCCAGCTGGTTCCTTCCGGGCCTGGTTACAGCACAGATCCCAATCTTCGGCTCTTCACATCACTGATGTACCGTGCCACCCGGAAGCTGACCCTGGTCAGCCCATATTTTGTGCCTGATGAGTCGATGCTGCATGCGGTGACGACAGCTGCGTACCGGGGGGTCGAGGTCGAGCTGTTCGTGAGCGAACAGGCCGATCAGTTCGTGGTCGATCACGCGCAATCGTCCTATTACGCCGCCTTGCTCGAAGCGGGTCTGCGGATCTTCCGACTTCCTCGGCCTGATGTATTGCACTCGAAGTTTTTCGTAGTCGATGACGATGTCGCGGTGTTCGGATCGTCGAATCTTGACATGCGCTCCTTCCAGCTCGACTACGAGATCACACTGCTCGGTACCGGGGGAGACTTTGTGGCCCAATGTCGTCAGGTGGCCGACGACTACCGCGACCGGTGCACTGAGCTGACCCGGGAGCAGTGGGAATCTCGGCCGATCAGGCGCCGCTATGTCGATAATGTGATGAGACTGACCTCCGCATTGATGTGAGCAGGTCCGATGAGTAGGCGCTTACACATCTCCGGGGCACGGCCGGAGTGTGTCAGCGACGCGAAAGAGCCGGAAAGGTGGCCATGGGGAGAGGTGCACGACAACTCAGGCGGCGTGGCCTCACGCATCCCCATGGATGCAGTAACGCGCGACCGAATACAGGTAATCTCCCCTGCGGCGATCGGTTGCGGCCGTGACCAGGGTCAGCGGGCTGATCGTCTTCTTCCCGCGAACGCCGACCAGTACTGGAAATCCGTAGAAGACACTGCTTTTCGTGCCATCCAGCTGCCACACACCGCCGGCGGCCTTCCGTACGGTTTCGCCCACATAGGCTCCCGCCGAACCCGCCAGCCCACCGAGCTCGGCCTTCGCCGAGGCGAGGTCGGGGTAGCGCTGAAGTATCCACCGCTCCAGCGGCACCAATGAATCCAGGCTGTAATCGAGAACCACGTCGTCGGGGACGGCCGCTCGAAGATCGTCCAGGTAGACCCACATGTCGGCAAGCCACAACTCGAAATGATCCCGGTACGTCACGTCCTTGCGCTCCGTTCGTGGCGTGTGGCACCGCCTGGCGACTCACCAGCGGCACGATCGACCCTCACGCTCAATGATAGCTCGCGGGCCAGGGCCAGGAGGCTTCGCAAAGCGGCCTGGCGGCCTTTCGGGGCCAGGGCTTCCAGGATCTCGGCGGTCACGGGGTTCACGGTCTCGTCGGGTTCGATGTAGTGCTGCTGGGTGATCTTCGAGGATGTGTGGCCCAACATGTCGGCTGCACGGTCGGCACCACTGGCCCGATCCAGCACGGTCGCCACGGTACGACGGAAGGCGTGGGGCGTGACCCCGGAGATTCCTGCCTCGTCGAGGATCGCTCGGAGGCGGCGACGAACGTTGCTCGTGGTCAATGGTTGCGGCTGACGAACAGCAAGTGCTCGTCCGGCTCGTCGGACACCGCTGCAAGCCGGACACGGATCGCCTCGGCGTCGAAGCTCGGCACCGAGACGACACGGGTCGACTTTCTCTGTCTTCGGGTGGGCCTGCCGAGAGGTCGGCTTTCCCAGCGGGAGAGATGATCGTGCCGCAGATACGTACCCGTGCCGGGGCCACGGTGACGTCCACGTCGCGCTTGCGGATCGCCAGCACCTCGCCGATGCGGCCCGAGGTGCCGAGCATGACCTCGATGATCTGCTCCAACTGCCCGTCCGGCTTCGGCCCCGACAAACCCGCGCCGCGTCGCCAACCCCAGACAGCAACTCTGATCGCGTCCACCTGGGCGGAGGTGAGTGCCCTCGCCTGTGACGGCGGCTTGTGCAGCACCGCGACGCTGCGCACCGGGTTCTCCCCGCGAGGCGTCGTACCTGGCCGCCAGCCCGAGCGCGAGGCTCAGCACGGTGCGAGCCTGCTTGGCCATGCTGTAGGACTTGTTCGCCGCCAGCGCCTTGATGAACTGGTCGACCTTGCGCACCGTGATCTCGCGCAGCAGCAGATGCTCGAATGCGGGCATAACGAGTTGCCGCTGATGTAGGTGAACTAACCGAAGGCGCCGACATCGGTGCGTGGGCGCGCCATCTCAGATCACCGCCCTCGCGTGGCCGGCCGGGCCGGACCTCGCGCTGGGCGTCGATCCAGGACAGCACGTCGGCTTGGGCGAACTTCACATGGCGTCCCACACGGCCGCGCACGGACCCTTGCCGTCCACGCGCCAGTCGTAGATCGTCGCGACGGGCACACCGAGAAACTCGGCAAGGTCCTCGATACTCATCAGCGGAACAAGGCCGCCGGCCGGTTGCAGTGTCGTCTTCATGTCAGACTGGTGCGCCGGGCAAACTGCCCGCCCCGAGACGTCCCAAGGCGCTCCATGCCAGCACGCCGAGCACACCTGCCGGACGAGTAAGTGATGACTAGGTGATGATCGAGTCCAGTCTAGAAAACTCTCAGGCTCGGTCCCCAGCGGGAACCGAGCCTGAAATTCGTAGCGGGGACAGGATTTGAACCTGTGACCTCTGGGTTATGAGCCCAGCGAGCTACCGAACTGCTCCACCCCGCGTCGCTCGGATAACTATACGGTGCAGCCGCGAGTACGCAAAATCGCTGGGTGGGGCGGGCCTGACGGACGGCCCCACCCAGGGGGGGAGATCAGCCCTGGCGCAGCGCGCGAGACTTGAGCTGGTCGTACTCGGCTTGGTTGATGGTGCCGGCCTCGAGAAGCTCGGCCGCCCGCGCGATCTCCTGGGCCGGGCTGGCGCTGGTGCCCGCCGCCTGGCGAATGTAGGACTCGGTGGCCTGCTGAGCGTTCACGCTGGCGCGTCGGCTGCGTTCGGCCATGCCGTTGCCGCGGGCAATTAGGTAAACCAGCGAAGTGAGGACCGGGATGAAAATGAGGAAAAACACCCACACTGCCTTCCACCAGCCGGAAAGTCTGTGGTCCCGGAAGAGGTCGGAGATGACGTAGAACAGCGCCATCAAATAGCCGATGAAGACGAAGGCCCAGAAGAACCAGGCGATGGCGGTCCATAGGGAGCTCAAGAAGTCCATGAGATGTTCCTTTCGGGAGTGAATTTTTCTGGCAGGTTTACCTTCTCGCTGTGGACGCCGCCGGTCAAGCGCGGCCCGCGGCCCGGTTGCCGGCCCACCAGGCGGCTACGCTGCACGGCAGGATCGACGACCAGTCCTGGCACCGTGCCTGCCAGAGCCCCAGGCACCCGTCCCTGGCCCCGACCCGCCGACTTTCGGGGTGGCAACGGGCTCGCGGCTACACTGACGCCGAAACACTGAACCTCCCAGGAGAGACCTCATGACCCCTCGTGTTCGCCGTCCTGTGGCGCTGCTCAGCCTGCTGGCAAGTTTGGGCTTGCTGCTGAGCGCCTGCACACAGCCGACGTCGTTGCCGACGTCAGCCAAGCCTGTGGTCTTGGACATCGGAGCCACCGGTGAACCGCTGGGCCTGGACCCCTCGACAGTGAGCGGCGCAGGCACCCCATTCGTGCTGCTGTACAACGTCTACGAGACCCTCGTGCGGCTCGATTCCGAAGGAACCATCAGGCCACTGTTGGCCCGTGAATGGAATGTCTCCAGCGACAATCTGGTCTACACATTCACGCTGGATCGGGAAGCGACCTTCGCCAGCGGCCAGCCGGTGAACGCAGACGCCGTGGTGGCATCCTTCCAGCGCATCCTTGACGGAACCGGTAGCGACACGATCCTGGCCCAGATGGCACCGGTTGAATCGGTCGTTGCCCTCGACGAGACGAAGGTGGAGGTCACCCTCGCCGCCCCAAGCAACCAATGGCTCTACGACATGACCGGGCCCGCTGGGATCGTCTACGACCCGGCCGGTCTGACCACCATCGATACTGTCCCGGCTGGTTCCGGTCCGTTCACCTTCGCGGAGTGGGAACAGGGATCCTTCGTGAAGCTGGAACGAAACGATAGCTATTGGGGCACCGAGCCCCGGGTGAACGAGGTGTATTTCCGCTACTACGCCGACCCCAATGCCATGAACACCGCGATGTTGTCCGGACAGCTCGACGTGATCAGCAACCTCACAGTTCCCGAAAGCATCGATCAGTTCGCCGACACCGAACAGTTCAAGGTGCTCGAAGGAACCACCGACGGTGAGGTCGTGTTGGGTTTCAACCACGACACCGAAGCGCTGCAGAATCTACAGGTGCGGCAGGCGATCAACTACGCAATCGACCGGGAGGCACTCGTCGAGGCCATTTGGGGCGGCAAGGGCATGCTCATCGGCTCGATGGTGCCCCCGACCGATCCCTGGTACAAAGATCTCTCGCAGACCTACCCCTATGACCCGGAGCGGGCCAAGCAACTCCTAGCCGAGGCGGGCTATGCCGACGGACTGACGCTGCGGCTACGCGTACCCAACCTGCCCTATGGGCCCACCGCTGGGCGTTTCATCGCGACCCAGCTGCGTGAGGTGGGCATCGAGGTGGAACTCGACGAGCTCGAATTCCCGGCTCGATGGCTTGAGGTGGTCTTCACCCAGGGCGACTACGACATGACTATCGTGGCCCACGTCGAACCCCGCGACCTGGCAAAGTTCGCCGACCCCACGTACTACTGGCACTATGACAATCCGCAGTTCCAGGACCTCGTGGCCGAGGCCGACGCAGGAACCACCGATGAGCAGGCTCAAAAACTGAGGCAGGCCGCCCAGCTCCTGGCGGACGACGCCGCCGCGGACTGGCTGTTCCTGCTACCCAACCTCATCATCACCACCACCGAGGTCTCCGGGATCGAGGCAAACGCCACCAACCTGAGCTTCGACCTCACTCACGTCTCCAAGCGGTGAGGTTGGGCGCCCGGCTCGACACCCGTCGGCTGCTTCGTCGGCTGGCGGGGTTGGCGATCAGCCTTGTCGTAGCCTCTGCGCTGATCTTCCTGGCCACCAATGCTCTGCCCGGTGACATCGCGGAGATCCTTCTCGGTACCAATGCAACGCCGGGGGAGGCTGCCGCGCTTCGGGAGGAGCTGGGCCTGAACCGGCCCTTGATGGTGCGCTACCTCGAATGGGTCGGAGGGATGTTCACCGGTAACTTCGGCACCTCGATGATCTCGGGTCAGGACGTCACCAGCCAGATCGTGCCCCGCCTCGGGGTGACCATGTGGCTCGTCGGGCTCGGAATCTTGTTTGCTGTGGTCATCGCTGTCCCGATGGGCACATTTGCCGCGGTTCGCAGGCGCCACGCCAGTGGCTTCGTTGTCTCGGCCGCCTCCCAAATCGGCCTCGCGGTGCCGGCGTTTTGGGCCGGCATGTGGCTGGTGGTGCTGTTCGCGGTGCGCCTGCACGTGCTCCCCGCGGGCGGGTATGTTCCCCTCAGCCAGGATCCCGCAGACTGGGCCAGGCACCTGGCGCTGCCCGTGGCAGCTTTGGCCATCGTGCAGGCGAGCGTCATCTCCCGATACGTGAGGAGCTCGATCATTGAGGTGCTCAGCGAGGACTACTACCGCACCGCCCGGGCCATGGGCTGGTCCACCTGGGGGGCGTTGTGGCGCCACGGCGCGCGCAACGCCGCGATCTCCGTGCTGACAGTCATCGGGCTGCAGCTGGCGACACTGCTGGTGGGGGCCATCATCATCGAACAGGTCTTTGCACTGCCAGGGCTGGGGTCGCGGTTGCTGCTGGCGGTCTCACAGCGCGACCTCGTGGTGGTCCAGGCCATCGTATTGCTGCTGGTGGCGGCCGTACTGATTATCAACTTCCTGGTCGACCTGACCTATCACGCGGTAGATCCGCGGCTTCGCCGGGAGCCCACATGACCAGGGCGAGCCTATTCGTCGGCTCGTTCCTGGTCGGCGGAGTGATCCTCATGGCGCTGGTGTCCATCGTGTGGACCCCCTATCCCGCCGACGCCATCGTCGGCCCGCGCCTGGCCGCGCCCGGATGGCCCTACCTGCTGGGCACCGACGGTTTCGGCGGCGATATCGCCTCAAGGATCATGGTCGGCTCCCGCTTGGTGCTGGTGATCGGAGTTGTTTCCGTGGCGCTGGCCGCCGTCGTCGGCATCCCCATGGGGATAGTGGCCGGCATGAGCCGGGGCTGGGCCGCGGTGGTGATAGCGCGGGGAGCTGACATCCTGTACGGTTTCCCCGCGCTGCTGTTGGCGATCCTCTTCGCCGCCGCTAGGGGAGCCTCGCAATGGACGGCGATGGCGGCGATCGCGGTGGCCACGATGCCGGCCTTCGTGCGCATCGCGCAGGCCGCCACGATGCAGGTCATGACCCAGACCTACATCGAGGCCGCCCGCCTATCAGCCACTCCCTCTGGCAGCATCGCCGCCCGGCACGTGCTGCCCAACATCGCGCCGGTGCTGGGGGTGCAGGCCTCGGTGAGTTTTGGGATCGCCATCCTGAGCGAGGCCGGGTTGTCATATCTCGGGCTTGGCTCGGGACCAGACGATGCCACCTGGGGACGGATGCTGCAGGAGGGACAGTCGCTGCTGTTCAACGCCCCCTTGGTCTCGCTGTGGCCCGGGCTGGCCGTGACCCTCGCCACCCTGGGGTTCAACCTGTTGGGGGACGGCTTGCGTGACACCCTCGATCCGCGGCTCCGGGACCTGTCATGAGTTACCTGGAGGTCAACCACTTGAGCGTCAGCTTCGGGCGGCGGCGCGTCCCGGCGGTCAGTGATGTCAGCTTCGCCCTCGAAGCCGACGGCCGGTTGGGCATCATCGGCCAATCCGGTTCCGGGAAGTCTGTCACGGCCTTGGCGCTGATCGGGTTGCTCCCTGACGACGCTCACGTCGGCGGTTCGATCGTCTTGAACGGGCGGGAACTCATCGGGGCACCCGAATCGGAATTGCGCAGGCTGCGGGGCGAAGAGATATCCATGATCTTTCAGGAGCCGATGACCGCCCTTGATCCCACGATGCGAGTGGGCAGGCAGGTGGCGGAGGTCGTCGCGGTCCACC
This sequence comes from Arachnia sp., assembly GCA_047972985.1. Lineage (GTDB taxonomy): Bacteria > Actinomycetota > Actinomycetes > Propionibacteriales > Propionibacteriaceae > Arachnia. The sequence goes on along the minus strand of JBKEBG010000010.1, from coordinate 1,693 downwards.
ATCGTGAAGAGCGAGGCGGCAACCGCGCTCGGGTGCTGGGGTGGTTCGATCGTGTGGGCATCGCTGACCCGGAACGCGTGGCTGGTTCCTATCCCCATGAGCTGTCCGGCGGTCAGCGGCAGCGGGCGCTCATCGCGATGGCGCTGGCGAATCAACCAGGGCTGGTGTTGTGCGACGAGCCCACCACCGCACTCGACGTCATCGTGCAGCGTCACATCCTGGAACTACTGGACTCGCAGCTTTCCGGCAAGGCCACAGTCTTCGTCTCGCATGACCTGGCCGTCATCCGGGAGGTGTGCGATCAGGTCGCCGTGCTCTTGAACGGGCGGCTCGTCGAAGCTGGCCCGATCGCCGATGTCATCGCCCATCCCCGCCACCCCTACACCCAGGGACTTGTTGCCTCCGCCCGGATCGCCGGGGTCCCGCAGGGTGAGCCGCTGCCCACCATCGCCGACTACTTCCCGGGAGCGGCTCATGGCTGATCCACTCCTGAGCCTGCACGACGCGCGCGTCACGTACCGACGACGGGCCGAGGCCTTCGAGGCGCTGCGGGGAGTGTCCATGCAGGTGCGTCCGGGACAGCGAATCGGGGTCGTGGGCGGATCCGGTTCGGGCAAGACTACCTTGGCCCGGCTCCTGGTCGGGCTGGTTGGCCCCAGCGCCGGGGAGGTCCGCTTCTGCGGGAACCGCGTCGACGGGTTGCCCGAATCGCGCCTGGGTGACCTGCGGGCCTCGGTATCGATGGTGTTCCAGGATCCGCGCTCGTCCCTGGACCCCCGGATGCGGCTGCGCGACATCGTCGCCGAGCCGTTGCGTTCGCCACTGCTTCGAGTCCGCCCCGACGTCCCCCCGGACAACGAGGAGTCGATCTCCCGGGTGATGGCCGCGGTCGGCCTGGGCCCGGATCTGCTGACCCGCTTCGCGCATCAGCTGTCTGGGGGCCAGCGCCAACGCCTCGCGATCGCCAGGGCCCTGGTCAGCGAGCCGCTTGCGCTCATCGCCGACGAACCCGTCTCGGCACTCGACGTCTCAGTGCGGGCGCAGGTGCTCAACCTGCTCGCAGCCTTGGTGGCACAACGACAGCTGGCCCTGGTGTTCGTCTCGCACGACCTGGCAGTGGTGCGGCACCTGTGTGACAGGGTGGTGGTGGTGGAAGCCGGACGCATCGTCGAACACGGCCGAGTGGCGCGGGTCTTCGCCGATCCCCAGCACCCGTACACCCGTCGCCTGCTGGATGCGAGCCTGTCGCTGTAACCGGGTATCGTGGCGCCTTGTGAAGGCGCTGCTACTAGAGAATATCCACGCTGAAGCCAGCCGCATCCTCGCTGATCGCGGCTGGCAGGTCGACGCCCGGGCTGAGGCACTCTCGGGTGAGGCCCTGATCGAGGCCCTGGACGGCATCGACTACCTGGGGATCCGGTCTCGTACCTATGTCACCGCAGACGTGGTGGCCGCGGCTCCCCAGCTGCGTGGGGTCGGCGCGTTCTGTATCGGCACTAACCAAGTCGATCTGGATGCCACGGCGGCGGTGGGCATCCCGGTGTTCAACGCTCCCTACTCAAATACCCGATCGGTCGTGGAACTGGCTATCGGCGAGATCATCTCCATGGCCCGGCGCCTGTCGGACCGCAACTCCGACATGCACAACGGGATCTGGGACAAGTCCGCCGTCGGTTCCCACGAGGTCCGGGGC
>JBKEBG010000172.1:0-5100 GCA_047972985.1 Arachnia sp. | reverse complement strand
CACGTCGGCCATCGTCGCCCGTTGGATCGGGAACGGCTCAGTGATACCCCGGGCCGCGAGGACCGCCACCAGACGGGGATCGAGCCCGAGATCGGTGAAGCCGGTGCGGCCCTGCAGGGTCTGCGCCGCGTCCTGATCCGCGGACCAGCTCATGTGATCCGAGAAGCTCTCTACCTGATCGGGAACGCGGTGGTGCGGCGAGCGCGACTCGGCGTGGCGGCGGCTGGCGGCTCCCTCGTCATGGCGGGAGCCCTTGCGCCGGGCCCAGCGTTGGTCGCCGTCATCGCGAGGAGAGTCCCAGGAACGCCGATCCCGGCCAGGCCTCGACCCGGATGAGCCTCCGCCCCTCGAATCCGCCTGGCCCCGGCCCTCAGCCCACCGCGGTTGGGTCTCGCCCTGCCACGAGCCTCGCCCTGCCCGGCCCGGATTCGACCTACCATCCTCGCGGCGCGAATAGCCCTGCCCGCGACCCGACGCGGCGGAGCCGCGAACCGAATCCCACGATCCACGGCCATCCGAGGCCGAGGAAGCGCCCGATCCACGTCGCTGCTCCCAGGAACCGCCGTCCCGGTTCGGGCGTCCCGCGCGGGCACCCCGTCCCGAGTCGCGGCCACGACGCGTGTCCTGCCCGTGCGTCCGATCGGTTCGCAGCCCCGGCTTGTGGGCCTTCCAGTCCCGCCCGCCGTCGTCGGCGCCTCGCCCGGAGGCCCGCTGCCCGTCGGCGGCGAACTTCGCCCCCTTCGGATCGGGAGTGTCCCGGCCTCGGCTATCGCCCCACTTGCCCTTACCCTCGGGCGAGTTTTGGCGTCCGCCGCGCCGCCGCGGCGAATGCCCACGGGCCGCGCGCTCAGCCGGGGTCCAGCGGCGCTTAGGGGTGCCGTCGGATTTGTGAGATTTAGGGGGTTTGCGTGAGGCCATGGTGCCAACTTCCAGCTCGGGCGGGCCGATCTGGCCTCCCCTAGCCTACGGCGGCTGCCCGCCGGTGGGCGAATCAGCGCCTCACTCGCTCGGAGTTCACGAGCCGTTCACTCGGGTGCGGCGGTGGTGCTGCGCGCGAAGACCACTAGACTCACACACATGCGGGTCGCAGTTGTCGCTGAATCCTTCCTGCCCCAGGTCAGTGGTGTGACAAATTCAGTGCTGCGAGTTCTGGACTATCTGCATGACGAGGGCCACGAGGCAATGGTGATCTGTCCCGCCGACGGCCCACAGGTGCCCTCCCGGCACCTCGGATTCCAGGTGGCCCCGGTCTCCTCGATCGGCCTGCCGGGATATCAATCGGTTCGCGTGGTCACCACCCCCACCTTCACCGTCGAACGACTCTTGACCGGGTTCCGGCCCGATGTGGTCCACCTGGCCGCGCCATTTGTGGTCGGCTACAAAGGCGCCTCGGTGGCGGCGCGGCTGGGCATCCCCATGGTGGGGATCTACCAGACCGAGGTCCCAACCTTCGCCGCCCGCTACGGGTTCCCGCAGCTGGAGCCGTTGATGTGGCACCACGTCCGCAAGATCCATTCATTGGCCACACTCAACTTCGCGCCGTCGACATTTGCGCGCGATCAACTCCTGGCGCAAGGGATTCCGCGGGTCGGGGTGTGGGGACGAGGCGTCGATTCCGTCAGTTTCGATCCGGCCAAGCGATCCACGGCGCTGCGGGCGACGTGGGCGCCCCAGGGCGAGCGGCTGATCGGCTACTTGGGCCGGCTGGCCAGTGAGAAACAAGTAGAAGATCTCCGGGTGCTGCACGATCTGCCCGGAACTCGCATCATTATCATCGGCGATGGGCCCAGCCGGGCGGCTCTAGAGAAGCTGCTGCCTGCCGCCCGGTTCCTGGGCATGCAGCGCGGCCAGGCGTTGGCCACGTCACTGGCCAGCCTGGACCTTTTCGTACACCCCGGCCCGTTGGAGACCTTCGGCCAGGCGATCCAGGAGGCGAAGGCCGCCGGGTTGCCGGTGATCGCACCCCGCCGCGGCGGCCCCATGGACCTAGTGGATCATTCCCGCACGGGTTGGCTGTACGAACCGGGTAACCTCGCCGAGTTGCGTGAGCGGGTCATCGATCTGCTGGGCGATGATGCCAAGCGCCGGGCATTCTCCCGGGCAGCACGTCAATCGGTGCTGAGCCGGACGTGGCACGACGTGGTAGGCGAACTCATGGGCCACTACGACGAGGCGATCCGCATGTCGGTGTGTCGCGCGACCGCTGCGGGCTGAGGCCCGGGTGGAGCATCGGCCCGGTGACGCGCCGCTGCCCGGGGAATTAGCCTTCCGAGGCCTCGTGCGTGTGATAAGTGTCCTGTTCTTCGGTGAATTCCTTGATGGGCGCGGTGACCTCGATCGTCTGATCGTTGTCGAACTCGAGGGTGCAGGTGATCTCCTCGCCGCCCACTTCGAAGTCCTGTTTGAGGTCCATCAGCATGATGTGAGGCCCGCCCGGAGCCAGGTGCAGATGCGACCCGGCCGGCACCACAAGCCCACCGTCGACCTCCTGCATCTTCATCTCACCGTCGACCATGACCATCTCGTGCAGTTGGTACATGCCCGCGACGTCACCGCAATCGGCCCCGATCAGGGTGACGTCGGCGTCGCCCGGGTTGGTGAAGTTGACAAACAACGCCGTCATATCCGGCCGCTCGGTGCCCGCAGTGGTCCGAATCCACGGATCCGCCGCCAGAATCCCGGGGTCCTCCGATGAACTGCAGGCGGTCAGGGCAAGAGCAGCGGCTGCGACGCCGCACAGAATATTCTTTTTCACCCCCGCCACCATAGACCACCACTAGACCGCCTCGCCCCGGTCGAGCCAGGGCAGGCAGTAGCATTGCCGCCATGTCCCCACGCGTTGCCCGCCGTGACTTGTTCGGCTACACAAGTGCCGCGGGGATCGCCGCCGCGGCAGGCATCGTCTCGGGTCGCCTCACCAAGGCCGGGGCCACCGCCCAGGAAGCAGCTGCGGTGTCCCGTCAAAGCTACAGCGCCTACGGCGAGCATCAGTCCGGCATCACCACCCCCGCCCCGGCCGCGGGAAAGATCGTTGCCTTCGATCTACTCGACGGCGTGGATCAGGCCGCGCTTGGCCGGTTCATGCGGGTCTGGACCTCCTCCATTGTGGCGCTGATGGAGGGACACCCGACCCCAGGTGATGCCGCCCCCGATCTGGCGCACGAGGCGGTGTCAATGTCGGTGGCGGTGGGCTTCGGCCCCGCAGTCTTCGAGATCCCCGGTTTAGCGGGCTCACGCCCCTCGGGTTTCATGGACATTCCACCGATGGACCACGACGAGTTGGCCGAGCGTTGGTGTGGCGGGGATATCGTCGCTTTCGTATCGGCCGACGACGACACGAGCATCGACTACGCCGTGCGCCGGCTGACAGTGGACGCCAAGCCCTTCGCCACGCCGCGGTGGGTGCAAAGCGGTTCGTGGCGTGGGGTTGATGCCCAGGGCAACGCAGTCACGGGTCGCAACCTGTTCGGCCAAGTCGATGGGACCGGCAACCCCTCCGGCGATACCCTGGCCGAGGCGCTGTGGTCCACCGATGGCTGGTTCACTGGTGGCACTCAGATGGTGATCCGCCGCATCGAGATGGACCTTGATGTGTGGGACACCCTGATCCGAGACAAGCAGGAAAAGTCCGTCGGCCGCAGGCTCGACACCGGCGCCCCACTCACAGGTGAGGCCGAGACCGATGCCATGGATCTGTCCGCCACCCACGACGGCGAACTGGTCATCCCGGCCGACGCGCACGCCCGGGTCTCGCACCCGTCGCAAAACAGCGGACGCACGATGCTGCGCCGGGGACTGAACTACACCCACACCGATAACGCCGGCGCGACCACCAGTGGCCTGCTGTTCGTATCGTTCCAGGCGAGTCTGGCCGATCAGTTCATCCCGGTCCAGACCAAGCTGGATCACTCCGATGCCCTCAACGAGTGGACCACTGCCATCGGCTCAGCCGTGTTCGCGATCCTGCCGGGGTTCGACGCCGACGGCCACCTGGGCGACGGCGTGCTCGGCGGCTAGCCCGATCAGCCGCGCAACCTGATCGGCCATGGCGGCCGCTATCACATCAGGCGGCCGCGGACCCGGATTCGCGGCCGCGGTCATCGCCTGAATGCTGGCACCCATGATCCCCGCCTGCTGCGCGCTCAGTCCAGCGGCGAGCAGCGCCGCGCAGACGCCGGCCAGGACATCCCCCGATCCCGCCTGTGCGGTCCAGGCCGGGCCCGGGACCGCCAGGGTGGCCTGGCCGCACGGAGTCGCCACCACCTGCGTGGCGCCCTTGAGTAGCACTGTGGCCCGGTACCGGACCGCGGCCTGACGCGCAGCCCCCACCGGGTCCTGGGTGATTGCTGCCCGCTCGCAGCCGAGCAGCCGCGCGAGTTCACCGGCATGGGGGGTCAGCAACGGATCGGGTCCCAGCGCGTCGGGCAATGCGCGCAGGGCGTCGGCGTCGATCACCAGCGGCACGTCACGCTGGGCAGCGGCCAGGATCTTGTCCCTAGCATCGGGATCGGCTGCCCACCCCGGGCCGAGCAGCAGCGACTGCACCCTGCCCTCGCCGAGGACGACGCTGGGGAATCGCTGCATTATCAGCGCCGAGGGGGCAGCGCCCAGGTACCGCACCATGCCGGCACCGGCGCCCACGGCCCCGGCGCAGGCCAACACCCCCGCGCCGGGGTAGGTGGCCGAGCCTGCGTCGATCCCTACGACACCACGGGAGTATTTGTCGCTCATGATCTCGGGCTCGGGCCAGGCCCGAGCTATATCGCTGGGTGCCGCGGCGGTGAGCTCGGTGCTGCCGACCGGGATCCCGATGTCTGCCACCGCCACGCGACCGCAGCGCTGCGCGAAGGGCTGGATCACGTGGCACGGTTTCAATGCGCCGAAGGTGATGGACTGGGTGGCCTGGAACGAGGCTCCTTCGGTGCGGGCATCGCAATCAAGCCCGCTCGGCAGGTCCACGGCCAGCACCGGCACCTCAAGATCGGCACACGAGGCAGCAAATAGCGCCACCGGTCCGGCCAGACCTGCCCGACCGCCGATGCCCAGCACCGCGTCAATGACCAACGATGCCTCGGCCAGCGCGGCCACCGCCGCTACGGC
>JBKEBG010000164.1:0-3472 GCA_047972985.1 Arachnia sp. | reverse complement strand
TGGATCCCCCCAGACCAAGAACCCGCCAACCTGCCCCGCGCCGAGGTCGGCCGCTACCGCCGCGCCCCAACTCTCGCGCCGCTGTGTTCGCCAAAGGGCAACCGCTGCGTCGTAGTCAGGTGTGGTGCGCCAAGGACGAGGAGGGTCGTCAAGTTCGACCATCCTCAGCGGCGCGGTCCGGTGTCTGGCAATGACGTCACGCCTGGCTTGGACGAGGTCGTCGAGGTCCTCGGATTTCCGCACCACAAAGACCACATCGAGCGTTTGGATCGCCTTGACCGCTTCCAGGGTGAGCCAGTCCGGATCACCCGCGCCGATCCCGATCAGCAACAGTTCGCGGCTCACGTGTCCACGCTAGCGAATCTCGGGCAAACGCGTTGTGGCTGAGATGTCGCTCAGGGCGTATCGCTGAGGTCGCTGATCTTCACCAGCTCGGCGACTAGAGCATCCGCGACGTCCGGGGTGGGCACCCGCACTCGAACCCACGTCGGGCCAAGGCCGGGGAACGACTCCCCGCGGCGGACGGCGAACCCTGCCGCCGCCAGCCACGGGCGCACCGACGCCGGCCCGCAGGGTGCGGTGTCCACCAGCACGAACGGGGCCACGCTCGGCACCGAGCCAAAGCCAGCGGCGGTGAGGGTCGCCACCAGGTGATCGCGGGCGGCAGCCACACCGGCATAGAGTTCCGCGGCCTCGGTGCGTGCTCGTGCCGATGCTGTGGCCACCATCGCCGTGGCTGCGAGGCTAGAGATTGGCCAACTCGCCTGGGCCTGTTCGAGCCTGGCAATCAACCTCGGATCGCCGACCAGGTAGCCGACCCGGAGGCCAGCCAAACCCCAGGTCTTCGACAGCGACCTGAGCACGATCCGATCTGGCATCGTCGGCTCGATCAGGGATTCAGCTTCGTCGGTCGCGTCCATGAACGCCTCATCGACCACGAGGAGCCGACCCCCACCGGCTGCCAGCAGGTCTGTGCGCCGATGGAGCCAGCCGGTCGGATTGGTGGGGTTCCCGACAAACACGGCGTCGGCCCACGCGGGCAGGTCACCGAGCGGCGGGGTTGGGGCACCGACGGCCACCGGCAGCAGCCAGCGTTGCACCGGGTGATCCGCTGCCCGGAGCGCCGCCTCCGGTTCAGTGAACTGCGGGTGCACCACCAATGGCCGGGCCGCCGTCAGCGTTCGAGCGATCAGCGCGAAGCCTTCCGCGCCGCCAGCCGTCGGCAACACCATGTCGGGCTGGACGCCGTGAATCGCCGCAATCGCTTCCCGGGCTGCGGTTGCGTCAGGGTAGGCACCGAGAGTGTCAATGCCGGAAGCGATCTGGGCAGCCAGCCATGCTGGCGGACCCGGTGACATCACATTGACCGCCAGGTCGATCAGCCCCGGCCCAAGGTCGTCGTCGCCGTGGTGACCCAGATCGATCCCGTCGCTCGATGCTGCGGAGGCAGCCCGGCGCGTCCCAGGGTGCGCCCCACCGAAGCGGGCAGCAGCCTCAGCGAACCGTTGGGCGCAGGCCGGGAATCCTGCCCAATGCGGGTGCAGATACGACGCGTGCAGGGTGGCTGTCCCGGTGCCAGCCGGGTCGAGTGAGAACCCCTCGGCACGATCGGCGAAGGTCCACGCTGGGCTCGCACCATGACCTGGGACCGTCTGCGTCCGGTGGAACTCGTGGGCCACCACCTGCGAGCCAGCGTCGGCCAGCAGCGTGTTCGCTGGTGCGATCGCCTCCCGATAGCCGAGGGTGAGTCGCGGCGTCATCCGCGCCGCAGCCGGCAGCACACCGACCATCGGGTGGCCATCCAGGTGCTCACCGAGGTACAGCTGGCCCGCACATTCGGCGACGGTGGGCAGCCCGTCAAGGACGGCGTCCCGCATGGCCGAGCGCAATGCGGCATTACGGCTGAGCTCGGCTGCATGGGCTTCCGGAAAGCCGCCTCCGAGGTACAGACCACCGATTCCGGCGGGGAGGTCGCTGTCCCGCAGCGGGTCGATCTCGACCACGTCGCAGCCCGCCGCCGTGAGGAGTTCGGTCGTCTCGGGGTAACAGAAGGTGAACGCCCGGCCGCCAAAGACGCCCACCCTGGGTCGTCCAGAAACAGGAGACAGGGTGGCCGCAGGATTCCAGGGGTCAGCGGCGAGATCAGCAGCGGACGCGGCCAACTCCCGCACGGCGGTCAGGTCCACGTACGCTGCCACATGTTCGGCCAGCGCTTCGACCGTCGCCGCCGACTCAGCCCGCTCGGCGGCTGGAATCAGCCCGAGATGACGCGATGGTGCCGCGACGTCCGGGTTGCGTGGCACGAACCCCATGACAGGCATCCCCGCAGCTTCGAAGACTGAGGCCAGCTCGCTTGCATGTCGTGGGCTGGCCACCTGGTTGACCACGACCCCGGCGATCTTGATGCGCTCGTCGAAGCTCCGCAGCCCAAGCGCCGCTGCGGCCGCACTACGCGATGACCCGGCGGCGTCCACCACGAGCAGTACCGGCGCATCGATCAGCCGAGCGACGTGAGCGGTGGAGCCGAATCCCGCCCGCCCGAGTTGCCCATCGAACAGCCCCATGACCCCTTCGACGATGGCGATATCCACCGCGCGTGGGCCGTCAGCCTGGCCCAGCGGCACTCCCGCCAGCGCCCCGTGCAGCAGCAACTGCGGCACGAGTTGTTCGCTGGTCAGCACCGGATCGAGGTTGCGCCCTGGCCTTCCCGTGGCCAACGCGTGGTAGCCCGGGTCGATGAAGTCCGGACCCACCTTGAATCCCGCCACATCGCTCCCCGAGCCGCGCAACGCGGCCATCAGCCCGGTGGCGATGGTGGTCTTGCCAGCCGAGGAAGCCGCGGCCGCAACCACCAGACGGGGAAGCCTCACCATCGCTGGCCCACCTGCCCTCATTCCGACTACTTCCTGCCTCGATTGTGCCGCACGTGGCTTAGGGTGCTCGCTATGGACGCTGAACCTCGCGCTCACCATCAGCTCAGCGCGGGCCTGCCCGACGGCGCCTTCGTGACCGACGGACTACTTACCAAGCGAGCGTTGCGCGCCTACGCGCTGGCGATGCTCGAACCGCGCGGCGACCAACGCCTATGGGACCTCGGTGCGGGCACCGGCAGCATCGGCAGCGAGTGGTGCCGCCTTCATCCCGGAAACACTGTCGTCGCTGTCGAGCGCCGGGCCGAGCGCACCGAACGCATCGAGTCGAATGCCCGGGTCCATGGTGTGTCCGGACAGGTCCAGGTGGTGGTCGGCGACCTAGCTGAGGTGCTGCCCGCCCTTCCGGCCCCCGACGCGGTGTTCGTCGGGGGCGGAGTGACGTACGAGCTCATCGAACGGTGCTGGGGGTTACTGCCGTCGGCGGGTCGGCTGGTCGCCCACAGCGTCACCGCCGATTCCGACACTGTCCTTCTTCGGGCATACCAGCAGTGGGGTGGGGAACTCGCACGGATTGGCGTCGAGCAGGCGGAGCCGATTGG
>JBKEBG010000026.1:0-7467 GCA_047972985.1 Arachnia sp. | reverse complement strand
CCTACATCTATCCTCCGGCACCGTCGATGCGGATCATCGCCGACATTTTCGCCTACACCAGCGCGAACATGCCCCGGTTCAACTCGATCTCCATCTCCGGCTACCACATGCAGGAGGCGGGGGCCACGGCCGACATCGAGATGGCCTACACGCTGGCCGACGGCGTGGAGTACATCCGGGCCGGGGAGAGTGTCGGGCTCAACGTTGACCAGTTCGCGCCGCGGCTGAGCTTCTTCTGGGCGATCGGCATGAACTTCTACATGGAGATCGCCAAGATGCGTGCGGCGCGCCTGTTGTGGGCGCGGCTGGTGCGCGAGTTCGGGCCGAAGAACCCGAAGTCGATGAGCCTGCGCACGCACTCGCAGACCTCCGGCTGGTCGCTGACTGCCCAAGATGTGTACAACAACGTCATCCGCACCTGTGTGGAGGCGATGGGCGCGACCCAGGGCCACACCCAGTCGCTGCACACCAACGCGCTCGATGAGGCGATCGCGTTGCCGACCGATTTCTCGGCCCGGATCGCCCGCAACACTCAACTGTTCTTGCAGCAGGAGTCGGGCACTACCCGCAGCGTGGACCCGTGGGCGGGTTCGGCCTATGTGGAGAAGCTGACTGATCAGCTTGCCCGCAAGGCATGGGAACGCATCCAGGAGGTGGAGCAGGCCGGCGGTATGGCCAAGGCCATCGAGCAGGGCATCCCGAAGATGCGCATCGAGGAGGCGGCTGCCCGCACCCAGGCTCGCATCGATTCGGGCCGTCAGCCGGTGGTCGGCGTGAACAAGTTCACGCTGGACGTCGAGGATGACCTTGATGTGTTGAAGGTGGACAACGCTTCGGTGCGCGAGCAGCAGATCGCCAAGCTGCAGCGGCTGCGCGCCGAGCGCGATGAGCAGGCCACGCAGGACGCACTGGCCAGGCTGACCTGGGCTGCGGCCAACCCGGATTCCGCCGATCCTGACCGCAACCTGATGAAGCTGTCGATCGACGCGGCCCGGGCCCATGCCTCGGTCGGTGAGATTTCTGACGCTCTGGAGAAGGATTTCGGCCGGTTCACTGCCCAGATCCGTACCATTTCAGGTGTGTACAACAAGGAGTCCGGCTCCACCGAGGCGGTCGCGAAGGCCCGCCAGCTCGTCGAGGACTTCGAAAAGGAGGAGGGGCGTCGCCCCCGCATCCTGATCGCCAAGATGGGCCAGGACGGCCACGACCGTGGCCAGAAGGTCATCGCCACTGCCTACGCCGATCTCGGCATGGACGTCGACGTCGGCCCGCTGTTCCAGACCCCCGAGGAGGTCGCCCGGCAGGCAGTCGAGTCCGACGTGCACGTCGTGGGGGTCTCGTCCCTGGCAGCCGGTCACCTGACGCTGGTTCCGGCGCTTCGTGCCGAGCTGGACAAGCTCGGCCGCAACGACATGATGATCGTCGTCGGCGGTGTCATCCCCAGCCAGGACTTCGACGAGCTCCGGGCCAAGGGCGCCGAGGCGATCTACCCACCGGGAACGATCATCCCCGAAGCAGCCATCGACCTCCTGCAGACCCTCACCACGAAGCTCCATACCGAGGCCAACTAGGCGCTGCGACACACGGCCCTGATCACGCCCGGAGCGTGACCAGGGCCGTTGTTCGTCTCACCGGCCATTGTGAAAGGCGCTCACGTGTCACTCGCCGATACCCGGCGGCTCAGCCAACCGAAACTCTCGGGCCAGAGTTTTCCCCAGGGTCACATTCAGACGCAGGAATGACCGGGGCGACCGCTAATGTTTGTTGCGCAGAATTGGCCCGATGCAGGGGTCTCGGAGTATGCATCGTCGGATATCGCGAGCGCTGAGAACGACGTCAAGCAGGCGATGCTCGACGCGCAGGCCGAGTGGGCCAAGTTGGACGGTTGTTACGACACGCCACACGAGGACCTCCTTCAAGAGGGCATGGCAGATGCCGTTTCCCAGAGCGATGCCGTCATAATGGGAGCCAAATCCACTGCCGATGCGCTACTCGCCTTGGCCGAGGACCTCTCCATACTCAAGCCCCGCCGGGACAACCTCAGCGACCGCATTGGGGATGGGGCAGAGGACCTCTGGGACAATATCAAGGGCACGTTCGCGACTGAGGAGAAGGGAACCGGCGGCGATGAAACCGGGCAGCACGAAGGCTGAACCGCTGGCCCAGGATCCGCGCCGACCAACCGATGCCACGTGACCAATGACCACAGCTGGGCGAGTGACCGTGATTACAGATCTGGTGGCCGGACTGGCCTTGATCCAGGTGGACGGCTGGATCGTTGGCACCGAGTCTTTGGTGGTCTACCCAGGTAGAGGTCTCGAACCGCGGGCAAGCGCCCGAGGTGGACGCGGCTTCCCGGCGGCTGTGGCGTCTCCCCTGGCAGCACTACGTCTTGACCACACATGAGGGCCTGACTCTGGAGTGGATCTCGACGTTCAATCTCGGGGCGCTGGCGGTGGATGCGCTAGCCGAGGATCAGGTCCACATCCACGCACCTGCCGGCGGGGTTGGCCGACGAATCATCGCAGCCTTCGGTAGCTGACCCTGCCACACCAGCACCGATGACCGTGACCTGGTGCAACGTTTAAAATGTGTGCCGCAGCAAAGCACTACGGACGTTCTGCCGCAGGTTCATCCTGCCCACCGCAGGCACATCGAAAGGGTCATCTATGAAGGGTTTCAAAGAGTTTCTGATGCAGGGCAACCTCATCGAACTAGCCGTCGCGGTCATCATCGCTACTTCCTTCGGCTCGGTGGTGGAGTCATTCACCCAAATCATCCTCGACTTCATCGGTCTCTTCGGCGGCCAGCCAGATTTCAGCCAGGTCACCATTCCCGGCCTGGGTATCAACATCGGCGTGTTCATCACCGCGCTTGTCTCGTTCATCATGGTTGCCGCCGTGGTGTACTTCTTCATCCTCAAGCCCTACAAGGCGTTCCAGGACCGGGACAAGGCCGACGAGCCGGCCGCGGCCCCCACCACCGATGAACTCCTCATCGAGATCCGCGACCTGCTCAAGCAGCAACGCAGCTGACCTTACCCAGCCAGGCTAGGAGCGCAGGTTGATGTGAAGCGCGACGACGCCGCCCGCCGGCACGGTCACCTGCACCTGGCCATCGGCGATCTCGTGGTCCGGCTCGGAGCACTCACTTGCACCGGTGAGGGCATCGCAGTAGGAGCCGTCGGGCAGAGCCGTTTCGAAGGTGACCTCGACAGCTTCGTCGGCAGTCGATATCGCCACCAGCCCACGCTCGCCACGCTCGAAAATCACAAAGTTCGGCTCGGCAACGAGGTTCCCGATAGGGGCATCACCGACAACATTGCGCCATCGGACCAGCCCGAGCAGGTCGCGGTGGCCACAGGTCCACTGCCCGGGCTCGGGATCGGCCACCGGACCCTCGGCGGGGCAATAGACGGGCGCCACGGCACCCGAGGAGTCCGAGACCGCGCCGGCGTCGCGATCGTCGAAAGCGTAGCCCGAGTACAGCACAGGGGTGCCGAACTGTAACGTCAACATCAGCGCTGTCGCGGCGGTGAACTCGGGTTGCTCCGCCGGAGTCAGGCTCTGGCCCGAGCGTTCGGTGTCGTGATTGGTCACGAACGTGTACGCCTGATCCGAGGGAATCTGCAGTTCGCCCAGGTCCGCCGCCAGGCGCAGCGACCCACCCCGGACTACCCCGGCCACGTCCTTGGCGTGATGGAACGCGAACACCCCGCCCAGCTCCAGATAGTCTTCCGGCTGCACCGGCTCACCGCCGCCTGGGATGACCTCTAAGATCACCACAGGATCCCCGTTCACCCCGTCCAGGATTGCGGCGAGGTCATCGGCGGAGACATGCTTGGCAGCGTCGATGCGAAACCCGTCGACGCCCAGGCTGAGCAGATCGTTGAGATAGTCCGCCAGCTGCCGCCTGACCTGTTCGCTTGAGGTGTCGAGGTCCGCCAGGTTGCTCAGCTCGCAGGTCTGCACCTGGGCGCGATCCTGGTAGTCGGCGATGTCGTCCTCGGGGGCCAGGCCGCAGTGGTGGAAATCGGATTCCTCGTAGATGCCCGGATAGCCGTAATGCGAGAACGATGAGCCGTCATAGCCCGTCCCGCCGTCTACCCCAGCCATGTGGTTGATCACGGCGTCGGCGTAGACCTCCACCCCCGCCTCGTGGCACGCGGAGACCATGTCGGCGAACTCATCACGCGTGCCAAGTTTCGACTCCACCCGGTAGCTCACCGGCTGATACGAGGTCCACCACTGCTCACCGGTGATGTGCTCTTGAGGCGGGCTGGTCAGCACCCAGCCGATGCCCTGCGGCCCCAACACGTCGCCGCATTCGGCAGCTATCGACGCCCATGGCCACTGAAACAGCTGCACCCCCGACAGTGCGGATTTCCGCAACCGGCTCCGGCGCCACGGGCCCGGTGCAGGCGGCCCCGGCGAGCGCTACCGCCGCAGCGACAATCCATCGGCCGCGCACGACGCCCCTACAGCGCCGCGACGAGAACGTCGGCGAGTTCCTGGTCACTGAGCACTATTGGATTGCCCTTGGTGCTGCTGGCCACCTTCGCCTTGCGCACCAACGCCGCCACGTCGGCCTCACCGATCCCGTAGGCGCCCAGCCGCGGCACGCCAAGCTCGGCCCGCAGCCGCTGCACCCACTCGATGCCATCCTCTGCGCTCGCCTCGGCCTCGCCCGTGAGTATCCCGGCGATCTCGCCGAAGCGCGCCACGGCCGACGACGCCGGATCGCGTTCGCGGAGCGCGCGCAGGTTGACCCGCAGCGCCCCGGGCAGCAGCGCACCACAGACCGCCCCGTGCGGCGCGTCGAAGCCGCCACCGATCGGCCCAGCGAAACCGTGCACCACACCCAGCCCGGCGTTGGCCAAAGCCAGGCCGCTCATCAGGCTCGCTACGGCGAGGTCCTCCCGCTGCGACGCGCTGGGCCCCTCGAGCACCGCCGGGCGCAGCGACCGGGCCGAGCGGGGCAGCCCCTGGCGCACGAAAGCGTCGGTGACAGCCGTGGCCTTGACGCACACGAAGGCCTCAATCAGCTGGGTCAGCGCGTCGAGTCCGCTGGCCGCCAGGACGCCGCTGGGCGCCCCCGCCAGGAAGTCCGGATCGACGATGGCGATGTCGGGCACCATCAGCGCGCTGCGCAGGCTCACCTTGACCCGCTCCGCGGCGACGCTGAGCACTGCATTGCGTGTGGCTTCGGAACCGGTGCCGGCGGTGGTGGGCACGGCGATCATCCGCAGGGGCGCTGCCGAGAGCGGCTGCCCCTGCCCCACCACCTCCAGATATGCCAACGGTCCGCCCGGATTGGTCGCCAGCGCGGCGATGGCCTTGCCAGCGTCGATGACGCTGCCGCCACCCACGGCGACCACCGCCTCACACCGGCTCGCTCGGGCCGCGGTGACTTCGGCCGTCACGAGATCCACGCCCGGCTCCCCCGGCACCGCCGCCGTGGCAACCTCGCATCCGCTTTCGATCAGCGCATCGATGATCCGGCGCGCCCGATCGGCGCGTGAACCGTGGACCACAAGCACCCGACGGGCCCCGAACTCGGCTACCCGGTCGGCCACCTGCGCGCTCACCCCGGCGCCGACGATGATCCGTCCCGGCAGCGACAGGTCGACCGCCATCTGGCTCACCAGCCTTCCGGTTCTGGGGTCACGACGCTGAACCTACGCGAGCTTCGGGGCTCGGCCATCATCTGGGCCACCGTCTCCCGCCAGGTGAGGTAGTGATCTGTCAGCTTGTGCGCGGCAAGGTCGTCGGCGTGCCGGTAGGCCTCGACGAGCACGAAGCGGGTCGGGTCGGCCAGGTCATGCACCACGTCGAAACGGGCAACTCCGGGCTCGTTCCGGCTCGCCGCGGCATTGGCTCGGGTGGCTTCCTGGAAGGCCGCCACATCCTCGGGATTGACGTGCACATCAACGTGCACCACATGCATGGAAGTGGACATGCCCCGAGCCTACGCGCCACACCCGGGCTGCGCCGGTGAGCGGGCAAGCCCGCCGATACGATGGCGTGCATGCGTAACCTCAGGGCACCGGAGTTGGCCGATCAGCTGCTCGCGGGGTCACGGCCACACATCGCCAGGGCAATCACCCTCGTGGAATCAAGCCGCCCCGAACACCGCGAAATCGCCCACGAGCTGTTACAGCTCATCTCGCCCCACACCGGCGCCTCGACCAGGGTCGGGATCTCGGGTGTGCCGGGGGCCGGCAAGTCGACATTCATCGACGCGCTGGGGGTCCGGCTGATCGAACAGGGCGGCCACCGGATCGCGGTACTGGCGGTCGACCCGTCCTCCACCCGCACCGGCGGCTCCATCCTCGGTGACCGCACCCGCATGGCCGATCTGGCCAACCGCCCCGAGGCATTCGTGCGGCCCTCGCCGACGGCCGGTCAGCTGGGCGGGGTGGCCCGCGCCACCCGCGAATCGATGCTGATCCTTGAGGCGGCCGGCTACGACGTGGTGCTAGTGGAGACCGTCGGGGTGGGCCAGTCCGAGGTGGCGGTCTCCGGGATGGTCGACACGTTCTTGATGCTGCAGGTGGCCCGCACCGGGGATCAGCTGCAGGGAATCAAACGGGGAATCCTTGAGCTGGCCGATGTCATCGCCATCACCAAGGCCGACGGTGACAATGAGGCTGCCGCGCGCGTCGCGGCCCGCGAACTGGCCATCGCTATGAAACTGATCAGTTCGGACGCCGACCGCCGCCGCACCCCCGTGCTGACCTGCTCGTCCTACACCGGCGCCGGGCTGGACGACGTGTGGCAGGCGGTGCTGAAGCATCGCGCCGGGTTGGAGACCGACGGCGGCCTTGCCGAACGGCGGCTGAATCAGCAGCGCGAGTGGTTGTGGAGTCTGGCCCGCGAGGAGATCCTGGAATCGTTGCGCACCTCACCGGAGGTGCGGGCGGCGGCAGAGCGCGCCGAACAGGAACTAGCGGCCGAGGCATTGAGCGCATTGGAGGGATCGCAGCGTATCCTGAGCACGTTCGCCTCCGTGGTCCCCCACCAGCCCTGGGCCCAGGCGGAGGCCGGTGAGTCGTCCACCCAAAGCGCGTAGCGCGGATATTTTTGTCTCACCTATTGTAGGTAAGCTAACCGGGAGTTGCCGTAGCGAAAGGAGGCCTGATGGGCGTGTTCGACCGGGCCGAGAGGCGCATCGGCGAGGCTGTTGACAAGGTCTTCGCTCGTGCCTTCAAGGGCGATGTCCAGCCGGTCGAAATCGCGGCGGCCCTGCAGCGGGAGCTCGACGCCGAGGCGAAGCTGCTCAGCCGCTCCCGGCGCCTGGTGCCCAACGACTTCACTGTTTCGCTGTCAAATCACGACTATGACAGGCTATTTCCGTACTCACGCACCATCAATGCCGAGATAGTTCCCGGAATGCGGGAGCACGCCGCGGAACGTCAGTACGTCTTCAATGGCCCTATCACCATCGCCTACGCCCGTGACACGAGTC
>JBKEBG010000018.1:0-17975 GCA_047972985.1 Arachnia sp. | reverse complement strand
AGTTCTGGGCTCGGCTGGGCCAGCGCGCAACAGCTGGTCGCCGAAGGGGCCAGGGTCGTCCTGGTGGCCCGCCGCGCCGAGCTACTGCGGCAGCGGATCAATGAGCTGGGCGGCGACCAGTGGGCAGCTGCGCTCCCGGCCGACCTCACCGATCCCGAGACGGCTGATGCCGCGTGCGAGCTGGCCCTCCAACGCTTCGGACGCCTCGATGGCGCCCTAATCAGCGTGGCTGGCCCGGCCAAGGGCACCGTGCTTGAGGTGACCGATGATCAATGGCGAGACGCCTTCGAGTTGGTGTTCCTGGCCGCGATGCGGTCGTTGCGGGCAGTCGTGGGCCACGCCGCCTCGGCCACCTCGATCGCTTTCGTGCTGTCCAGCTCCGCGAAGACCCCGCTGGCGGAGATGGCCCCGTCGAATGGGCTGCGGCCCGGGCTAGCGATGCTTGTCAAACAGGCCTCGGACGAGCTCGCTCCGCAAGGCCATCGGGTGCTGGGACTGCTGCCCGGGTTGATTGCCACCGACCGGTTGGCCTCGCTGTTTGGGCCCGATCCGCAGCAGGCGATGGCCAATGCCGCCGCGGGGATCCCCGCGCGGCGGATCGCCGACCCTGCTGAGTTCGGCCGCGTGGCCGCCTTCTGCGTGTCCCCCGCCGCGTCGTATCTGACGGGAAGCCTCATCGCCGTCGACGGCGGCTCGCTGCGCGTGCCGTAGACCGGTCCCGGCGCTGTCGGCGGGTCAGCCTGTCATCATCAGGAAAAACATCCGCCCGAGGAAGAACACCCCGACCGCGATGGCCACAGCGACGATGGGCACCAGGATGCGTTGCCACTTCTTCCAGCGGGTGGTGGGCACCAGCGAAGGTCCCCAATCGCCGACCTTCGGCTGGGCACGCAGGGGCGTGGCGCCGTTGAGGTTCAGTTGTGAGAACACACGCACACATTGATCATAGCTACTCGTGCCCGGCGTCGCCCTGCGGCGACACCCGGTACCCGCGGGGTGGCCGCACGACCACCCATTGACTGCCCAATTGATAACGCTTGTCCAATGGAGTATCTCTGATATAGCAGTTTGCAATCATAAAACTGTCTTTTCGGCGATTTTGCCACGTGCTGGCGTAGCCGGCGCAGCCTAGGTCAGCAAGTCCTCTACCAGCCCGGCCGCCTCACGCAACGCACGTAGCTGCGGGGCAATGTCGCCGGCGGCAGCGCCCGCCATCCCGCAACCGGTGCCGAGCACCACGTGTGGCGCGGCACGCTCGGCCCCCAGCTCGAGCGGGCGCAGCACGCGCAAGGCCTCAGCCACCAGAGCATCGGTGGGTTGCGGCTTAGAGTGGCTGGTATCCACGACCCCGAGGATCAGATCCCGCCCGGCATCAAGCCAGCGCGCCAGCACCTCAAGTTCGCCAACGGTGCGGAACCATCGGGAGTCGACGGCCACGGCGCTCGCCCCCGCGTGATCGGCCAGCCCCAGCCAGTCCCCCGCCGCGCAGCAATGGATGCTCGAATGCTCGCGGAGCCTGATCAGGGGCGCCAGGGCAGCCACGATCGCCGGATCATCCACGGCCCGATGCCGCGAGAAGCCGCTGGCGGTAGCGACGGCCCCGCTACTGACCGCTACCAGCAACGGCTCGTCGACCTGCAGCCACACATCAACGCCGGGCACTCTGCGCTCCAGCTCGCCCAGCAACGATCCCACCGCCTGTTCCAGCGCCTGCGCCAGCTCCCGGCGGGCCCCGTGATCGGCCAGCAGCCGGTCGCCTGCGGGACGATCGACCATCGCGGAGAGCGTCCACGGGCCCGCCACACCCACCTTGAGCGCTCCCTGAAAGCCCTGCAGCACCTCCTCGGCATCGTCGAGGTTGTGGCGCCACGTCGCCCTTGCCCGCCGATGATCCGCTCCCGCGTGGGCGGCCAGGCGCCACCCGCCGGGCTGCAGGTCGAACCCGAGCCCGTCGATGATCCCTAGGGCGTGACCCACCAGCTGCGATCCGACGCCCCGCGCCGGGAGCTCCGGCCAGGCCACGATGTCGGGGGTCAACTCGGTCATCGCGGCCAGTGCCCCCGCGAAATCGGTCCCAGGGACCGAGCCAGCTGTGGTGATGCGCATCACTCGGCGCGCCGGATGATGCCCGAACCCACGACCCGGTCCCGGTCGTAGGCCACGACGCTCTGCCCCGGAGCCACCCCGGTGGCGGGCTCGTCGAGCCGCACCACCAGCTCCTCGCCCTCCGTGATGAACTCGGCGGGAAGTGCTCGGCCATGGGCCCGGTATTGGGCAAACCCACGCCACGGCGCCGCCACCGGCGCCTGGGTCCAGGTCACCCGATCGGCTCGCAGCCTGGTCACCTGGAGCGATTCCTTGGGGCCCACCACTACCTGGCGTTGCACCGGGTCGATGCGCAGCACATAGCGGGGCCGGCCGTCGGCGGCAGGATGACCGATGGCCAGACCCTTGCGCTGGCCCACCGTGAAGTGGTGAGTGCCGCCGTGGTCTCCCAGCGCCGAACCCCCCTCATCCACTATCTCCCCCGGTGCGCTGCCCAGGTGACGGTCCAGGAATCCCTGAGTCCGCCCGTCGGCGATGAAGCAGATGTCATGCGAGTCGGGTTTGCGCGCCACGCTCAACCCCAGCCGGGCAGCCTCCGCGCGCACTTCATCCTTGGACCGGTCACTGGCCAGCGGGAACAGGCTGCGCCCGAGCTGATCTTGGTTGAGTACACCCAGCACATAGGACTGGTCCTTGGCTGGGTCCGCGGCGCGGTGGAGTTCGATACCGTCGCCGGAGTCCACGAGTCGGGCGTAGTGACCGGTCGCAACGGCGTCGAAGCCGAGGGCCAGCCCGCGGTCGAGCACTGCGGCGAACTTGATCTTCTCGTTACAGCGCAGGCACGGGTTCGGGGTGCGTCCCGCCGCGTACTCGGCGACGAAGTCGTCCACGACGTCGCGCTGGAACTCCTCGGCGAAATCCCACACGTAGAAGGGAATGTCGAGCACATCCGCGGCCCGGCGGGCATCGTGGGAATCCTCCAGCGAGCAGCAGCCGCGGGCCCCCGAACGGTAGCTTTGCGGATTCTTGGACAGGGCGAGATGCACCCCGGTCACGTCGTGGCCGTCGGCGACTAGACGCGCGGCGGCCACAGCAGAGTCGACCCCGCCAGACATGGCTGCAAGGACCCGCATCCCATCCTCCTTGTGCTCATCGCCCGGGATTCGCGTGGGCACCGGCAACCCTAGCCCAGCCGGCAACCCCGATCGGGTGAGAGGCCCGGGGGAGGACGGGTCACGCCCAGCCGGTCAACCAGCACCGCGTGCTGCCCGGGCCGCTCGGACCGAGGCAGGCAGCGCAGCCGCCAGCGCTTCCACATCCGCGGGGCTCGATGTGTGCCCCAGCGAGAACCGCAGGCTGGCGGAGGCCTCGGCTGTGCTGCGCCCCATCGCGAGGAGCACCTGGCTCGGCTGATGGACGCCTGCCCGGCACGCCGAACCAACCGATGCGTACACCCCGCGCGCGTCCAGACCGAACAACACATCATCGGCTCGAACCGCGTCAAAAGTGGCGTTGACGATGTGCGGTGCGCGCTTGGCCCCGGCGCCGTTGATCCGGCCGCCGCACGCCTTCACGATTGCCTCAATCTCGGCACGGAGGCACTCGAGCCGAGCCAGTTCCGCCGCCAGGTCGTTGACCGCCTGCGAGGCCGCGGCAGCGAACGCGGCAGCCAGGGCCACCATGCCGGTCCCCGAGCGGATGTGGCGCTCCTGTCCACCACCCAAACCGATCGAACTGGGGGTGGTGGCACGTCTCACCAGCAGCGCACCGATCCCCACAGGCCCGCCCACCTTGTGCGCCGAGATGCTCATCAAATCGGCGCCGCTGTCACGAAAGCTCAGCCGGATGTGCCCGAGCGCCTGCACCGCGTCAGTGTGGAACCACGCGCCGTGCCGATGCGCGGCGTCGCGAATCTCCGACAACGGTTGGATGATGCCGGTCTCGTTATTGACCGCCATGACGCTGACCACAGCAACCGCGGTGTCGATGGCCTGCGCCACGCCGCCGAGCTCGACCAGACCGTCGCCGGTCACCTGGATCACTTCGCCGCCGTGATCGCGCACACCCGCGACCGCTGGATGCTCCACAGCCGAGACTAGGACCCGGTGCCGGCCCTCCGCCCGGCGCGCGTTGCGTCCGCCCACCACCGCGATACTGTCGGCCTCCGAGCCGCCGGAGCAGAACACGACCTCGACCGGATCCGCCGAAACTGCCTCAGCGAGCTGTTCGCGGGACTCTTCCAGCACCCGCCGCGCCCGTTGCCCGGCAACGTGCAACGCCGAGGGATTGCCGATGACTCCCGAATGCCGAACGAAGGCCTCCAGCGCCGCCTGGCGCATCGGCGAGGTCGCGGCATGGTCGAAGTAGGCCGGGATCACGGCGTTTCCCCTAGCGCTCACCGGCGCGGACCGACACGCATCGCGAAACACTCGATCCTGGGTTCACACGACATACTAGGCCCAGCAACACTTCGGGGGGACGACCACAATGATGAGACATCACGCGATTGACACTAGCCGCTTGGGAGCGAGCTGCGTCGAGACAGGGGTTCATTTTGGGCTGTGGGCGCCGCGGGCGACGCGCGTCGAACTCGTGCTCGTCGACGTGTGGGGCCGCCACGATTCACACGACCTGGTCGCCGGCGACGACGGTGTGTGGTCGGCAGCCATCCCCGGCCTCGGAGCGGGCCAGCTGTACGGCTACCGGGTCCACGGACCTTGGGAGCCCCATCTCGGGATGCGATTCAATCCTTCCCGGCTCCTGCTGGATCCCTACGCGAAAGCCATCACGGGCGGGATCGACTACAACCGACCGCTGTTCGACCATGTTGACTCCGATGACTACGCCCCGGACCACACCGACTCGATCGGCAGCGTCCCGCTGTCGGTGGTGGTGGCCGGCGGCCCCTCGCCGCGTGCCCTGCCGAAGCGGCGCAGTCTCGCTGATTCGGTGATCTACGAGCTCAACGTGGCTGGCTTCACCAAACTGCATCCCCTGGTGCCGGAGCATCTGCGCGGCACCTTCTCCGGGCTGGCCTACCCAGCAGTGATCGACTATCTGCTGGGACTCGGGGTGACCGCCGTCGAGTTGCTTCCCATCCAGCATTTTGTCTCCGAGCCGTTCATCGCACGTAAGGGCCTGAGCAACTTCTGGGGATATAACACCATCGGCTTCTTCGCCCCACACGCCTACTACGCAACGCGGGGCGGGGCCGGCCAGCAGGTCGCGGATTTCAAGAACATGGTCTCGGCGCTCCACGACGCGGGGATCGAGGTCATCCTCGACGTCGTCTACAACCACACGGGTGAAGGAGGCCATCACGGCCCGACCCTTGCCTGGCGCGGCATCGATCACGGCGCCTACTACCGACTCACCAACGACAACCGGGATGACTACGACGTCACCGGTTGCGGCAATTCGCTGGACACGTCGCACCCGATGGTGCGCCAGATGGTGCTGGACTCGCTGCGCTATTGGGTCACGCAGATGGGTGTCGACGGTTTCCGCTTCGACCTGGCCACCACGCTGCTGCGCGATCAGCATCACCACGTCGAGGCGAACCATCCGCTCAAACTGGCCATCGACTCGGATCCGGCATTGGCCGACATCAAGCTCATCGCCGAGCCTTGGGACCTCGGCCCCTACGGTTACCAGGTGGGCGGTTACGGCCCGCGGTGGAGCGAATGGAATGACCGCTTCCGGGATTTCACTCGGGACTTCTGGCGGCAGGCCACCCACGGGGTACAGGAATTGGCGACCCGGCTGTGCGGCTCGCCTGACCTGTTCGGCTCCCCCGGCCGCACTCCCCAGGCAAGCATCAACTTCGTGACAGCACACGACGGTT
This sequence comes from Arachnia sp., assembly GCA_047972985.1. GTDB lineage: Bacteria > Actinomycetota > Actinomycetes > Propionibacteriales > Propionibacteriaceae > Arachnia. The sequence goes on along the minus strand of JBKEBG010000018.1, from coordinate 12,085 downwards.
TCACGATGCGTGACCTGGTCAGCTACGACGTGAAGCACAACCTCGCGAACAAGGAAGACAACCGCGACGGCAACGATTCGAATCGTTCCTGGAATCACGGCTGGGAAGGCGAGACCTCAGATCCGCAGATCAATGACCTTCGGGCCAGGCAGGTGCTCAACTTGATGGCCACCCAGCTGCTCGCCCTCGGCACGCCGATGCTGGTCGCCGGTGACGAGTTCGGCCGCACCCAGCGCGGCAACAACAACGCCTACTGCCAAGACTCCCCCGTTTCGTGGGTACATTGGGACCACGAGCCCCGCTGGCAGTACGTCCAGCGCAAGGTCACCCAGCTGCTCCAGCTGCGTGCCGGCGAGCCCCTGCTGCGCGCCGAGCGGTTCTTGTCCAACCGCAAAGTTGTCAATGACCTCGGCGAGGACCTTGGGCGAGTCGAGTTGACGTGGATGAACGAGCTTGGGGCCCAGCTGGCCGATCATGACTGGCACGACGGCGGCCGTCGCCTGCTGGCGATGTATCTCTCGGACGCCGATCACGGGTTGCTGGCCTGGTTCCATGCCGGGTCCACGCCCATCGAGGCGCGGCTGCCCGACCTTCCGTGGGCCACGGGCTACACGGTGGTGTGGGCGTCGGTGACCGACGAAGAGCTTCCCACGGGGCCGGTCGAGCCGGGCAGCGTCATGGCGATTCCACCACGCAGCGTCATCGTGTTGCGCGCCAGTGTGCCGACGAGGCTCGCCGAGGTGGCCGAGGCCGGGCGACCGGACGCGCGGCCGGAGGGTGATTCACCACAATGCTCGCTCCACGACTAGCTGCCGTGTGATCCTGGGCTGCGAACCGCAGGTTCAGCGATATGGTTGCCCCCGTGAAGCACAGCGCCGGACACCGCTCCGCCAGCCATCTCGTCCGCACCGAAGGCGGCTTCAGCCGCATCCCCGTGACCGGGGTCGAACCGGTCATCTCCGACGGCGCCTACCCGGTCAAAGCCGTGGTCCACGAGCGGCTGCGGATCAGCGCCCACATATTTCGCGAGGGCCACGACGCGGTGAATGCCTCAGTGATCCTGACCGCACCGCATGGCAGTCAACGGCGGGTCGACATGCGGCAGGTGGAGCCCATGGGGCTGGATGTGTGGGAAGCCTACGTACGCATGGCGACCGAGGGCGAGTGGACGTTTCGCGTCGAGGGGTGGTCGGATCCGTGGGGCACCTGGCATCACAACGCCGCGGCGAAACTGCCGCTGGGGATGGACGTCGAGCTGCTCTGCCTCGAAGGACAAGACCTGTTCAACCAGGCGGCGCAAACGGCGGAAGCTGCGCGCACGGCAAGCGCGGCCCATCTGCTTCACGCTGCAGTGGAGCTACTCACCCCGCAGACCCCCACCGACGAGCTACTGGATCTGATCAACTCCCGGCCGATCGAGCGGGCGATGGCCAGGTTTGGTCCTCGTGAACTGGTCTCCCCCACCAAGGAATTCCCGATCCGGGTCGAGCGGCGCCGGGCACTGTACTCGTCGTGGTACGAGTTCTTCCCTCGTTCCCAGGGAGCCTGGCAAGGCGAGGACGGCACGTGGCACTCCGGCACATTCGATTCCTCGATTGAACGGTTGGAAGCCGCGGCCGCCATGGGATTCCACGTGGCCTATCTGCCCCCCATTCACCCGATCGGGCATGCCTTCCGCAAAGGCAAGAACAACTCCCTCACTCCCGGAGCGCAAGATCCGGGATCCCCGTGGGCCATCGGCTCCAGCGACGGGGGACACGACGCGATCCATCCTGATCTGGGCGATTTCGAGTCCTTCGACCGATTCGTGGGCAAGGCCCGCTCCCTGGGCCTGGAGGTGGCGCTGGATCTGGCGCTTCAGGCATCCCCGGATCACCCCTGGGTCAGCGAGCATCCGGAGTGGTTCACCACTCGACTCGACGGCACCATCGCCTACGCGGAGAACCCTCCGAAGAAGTACCAAGACATCTACCCGATCAACTTCGACAACGACCCTGATGGCATCTACCACGAGGTGCTGCGCATCGTCCGGTTCTGGATAGATCGCGGGGTGACGATCTTCCGCGTTGACAATCCGCACACAAAGCCGGTCGAGTTCTGGGATTGGCTGCTGGCCGAGGTCTACCACACCAATCCCGAGGTGATATTCCTTGCTGAGGCGTTCACGAAGCCACAGATGATGGCGGCACTGGGCAAGGTGGGTTTCCAGCAGTCATATACCTACTTCACGTGGCGGACGGCCAAGTGGGAGCTGACGGAGTATCTGCGGGAGCTGTCCACAGACATGGCCAGCTACTACCGCCCCAACTTCTTCGTCACGACGCCAGACATCAACCCATTCCATCTGCAGTCCGGCAACCCCGCGGCGTTCGTGATCCGCGCGATCCTCGCGGCCACGATGTCCCCGACCTGGGGAGTGTACTCGGGCTTCGAGCTTTTCGAGCACCAGCCGCTGGCGCCCGGGCGTGAGGAATACCTCGACTCCGAGAAGTACGAATATCGGCCCCGCGACTTCAACGCCGAGCCCAACCTTGGGGTGCTGCTCGGCCGGCTCAATGCCATCCGGGAAGCGCATCCGGCGCTGCAGCAGCTACGCGATGTGGACTTCCATCATTGCCCGCACGACGCGATCATCGCGTTTTCAAAGGTGGACGCAGCCGACACTGTCCTGGTGTTGTGCAGCTTGGATCCAGAGCACGGCGTCGAATCCGAGGTGCACCTCGACTTCGAGGCCCTCGGCTTTGATCGTGCCCGCCGAGTGCGGGCCCGCGACGAGCTCACCGGGCACGAGTTCGAATGGGGCGAGCGCAACTACGTCAAGCTGTACCCCAGCCAGCCGGCACATATCTTGTCCTTGACGCAGCCGCGCTGAGGCTTCCTCGGGTCGCGGCGCGAGGGTGCCGCCGCACGGAATCGCACTGGCTGACCCCGCTCGCGCGCGGCTCCTGGCGTCGGTGGACTATGCTGCGGCTGGCATTGCGGATGAGGTGTCGGCGTGGCCGCCGCGGCTATGGGGATGACCTAGAGCCGAGGACCAGACATCACCGCATTTCCACCTGGTCAAGGCCGTCGAGGAAGCTGTCGACCAGATCCGGAACCGCCCCGCGCGGGTACCAATACCGATAGCCTTCCTCGAAGGCGAGTTGAAGGGAGCTTGAGATGGCGCATGACAAGTTTGGTGGCTTGGCCGGTTGGGACTTCGAGGGCTTCCACGCGGGCGGTGACACCGAAATCTGGAAACGGCTCGGCAGCCAGGTCGTGACCGTGGAGGATGACCAGCGCGGGCCCGTGACCGGCGTGCGCTTCTCGGTGTGGGCCCCCAACGCCCAGCAGGTTCAGGTCATCGGCGATTTCAACTGGTGGACCGGCGATCAGATGGAGTTCATTCCCGGGTCGGGAGTGTGGGGCACCTTCATCGAGGGCATCGGTGAGGGAACGCTGTACAAATACCGGATCCAGGGCGCCGACGGCGCGTGGCAGGAAAAGGTCGACCCGCTGGCCACATTCAGCGAGCAGGCCCCCGCCAACGCGTCGATCGTCTATACCTCGAAATATGCCTGGTCCGACGCGGACTGGATGGCGCTGCGGCGCACCGCCCGAGCCCACCAGGACCCCATCAGCATCTATGAACTCCATCTCGGCGGGTGGCGCGAGGGCCGCTCATATGTCGAGCTGGCCGACGATCTGGTGGGCTACCTCACGTGGCAGGGCTTCACCCACGTCGAGTTCATGCCCCTGGCGGAGCATCCCTTCGCACCATCGTGGGGATACCAGGTCTCAGGGTACTTCTCCCCCACATCGCGATTCGGCAAGCCCGACGACCTGCGCTACTTGATCGACCGGCTGCACCAGGCCGGCATCGGCGTGATCATGGACTGGGTTCCTGGCCACTTCCCCAAGGACGAGTGGGCGCTGGGCCGCTTCGACGGCACCGCGCTCTACGAGCACGCCGACCCCCGTCAGGGTGAGCACAAGGACTGGGGCACCTACATCTTCAACTACGGCCGCAACGAGGTGAAGAGCTTCCTGATCTCCAATGCCTTGTTCTGGCTGCAGGAATTCCACATCGACGGCCTCCGCGTGGACGCCGTCGCGTCGATGCTGTACCTCGACTACTCCCGCGAGGACGGCGAATGGGTTCCTAACGAGCACGGCGGCCGGGAGAACCTCGAGGCCATCGACTTCCTGCGATATGTGAACAAACACCTCTACGAGCGCGAACCAGGCGTCCTCATGATCGCCGAGGAGTCCACCAGCTTCTCTGGGGTCACCAAGCCGGTTCACGAAGGCGGGCTGGGCTTCGGCTTCAAGTGGAACATGGGGTGGATGAACGACTCGCTGCGCTACCTGGGGCTCGATCCCGTCTACCGCCAGTATGAACACAACCTGTTGACCTTCGGGATGGTCTACGCCTACTCAGAGAACTTCATTCTGCCGATCAGCCATGACGAGGTCGTGCACGGTAAGGGATCGATGATCAATAAGGTTCCCCAAGATGATTGGCGCAAGTTCGCCACGCTGCGGGCCTTCTACTCATTCCAGTGGTCGTTCCCGGGCAAACAGCTGATCTTCATGGGCTCCGAGTTCGGGCATCGCCCCGAGTTCAATGAGTCGACGTCCCTGGAATGGTGGGTGGCTGACCTGTGGGGCCACGGTGGTCTGCAGCGGTTGCTGCGCGACCTCAATCACATCTACCGGGAGAATCCGCCCATGTACGCGCTGGATTCGGATCCTGCGGGATTCACCTGGATCAACGCCGACGACGCGGGTCACAACGCCCTCAGCTGGGTGCGAAACGACGGCCACGGCAACCACATCGCCTGTCTCACAAACTTCTCGCCCGATCCGTTGGAGGACTATTCCATCGGGTTGCCGGTGGCCGGGCACTGGGAGGAGCTCCTCAACACGGATGCGGCCCCCTATGACGGCAGCGGCAACTACGGAAATCTCGGCGGGATCGAAGCCACTGCTGGCCCGTGGGGACACTTCCCGGCACACGGATCCGTGACCATCCCGCCGCTGGGTGCGGTGTGGTTACGGTTCGACGCCGACGCCACCCCCCAGGCCGATGGCTGAGTTCCGGGTCCGAGTCGATGTCTCGGCGGGGATCGGCACCCTGCGCTGGGACGAACAACGCGTGGACGCCGACACTTTGCACCGTGCTGTCAGCTTGGCCGCGGATGATGCCCTGATCGCCCACAACTTGCGCCGGGTTCAGGTGCAGGTACCTGCGACGGACCGCCCGGCTCGCTCCGCGCTGCATCGGGCGGGGTTCCGGCTGGAGGGGCTGCTTCGTTCGGCCCATCACGCCGACGACGGCACGATGCTTGACGTGGCGGCATATGCCCGGCTGGCCGCCGACCCGGTCTATGGCCAGGAGGGATTCTCCGGGGTGATGAACTCGGTGCTGCCCACCAAGCGGGTGATCTCCCACGCAGTGTTCCGTGACGATCTTGACCGCGTACTGCTCACCCAAACCCGCTATAAGCCCGACTGGGAGTTGCCCGGCGGCGTCGTCGAGCCAGGCGAGACCCCTCGCGATGGCGCCCGGCGCGAGGTGCTCGAGGAGATCGGGCTCGGCGTCGAGTTCGGGCAGCCCGCGATCATCGACTGGATGCCGCCCTATCTCGGCTGGTCCGATGCCATCGAGTTCATCTTCGACGGCGGCAGCATCGACGCCGAGACGGCAGCCGCTCTCGGCCCGTGTGATCACGAGATCGCCGAACTGCATTGGGTGCCTCTGGCCGAAGTTGACTCGCGAGTGACCGAGTTGTCGGCCCGGCGGATCCGGTTGCTGTGTGAGGGCTACACCGGCATAACCGAGGGCGGCCACCCCGTCGCCTGATGCTGCGCTTCGACTTTGAGGGGTGGCCGAGCCTGGCCTTCGCCGATCCCGTCGAGATCCTCCGGGCCGATCACCCCCGTGAGGTGCCCGGTGTCCTCCGACGGGCACAAGCGGCCGGTGACGACGGCCATTTCGCCGCTGGCTACGTCACCTACGAGGCCGCTGGCGGCCTGGACCCGGTCTTGGCCACCCACCCGCCCGGTCCGGGGCCGGTGGCGTGGTTTGGGGTCTATCCGGCCCCCATCACCCCACCCGAAGCCGACGCCGGCGAGGCCCCCGGGCCTCAGTGGCAGTGGCCGGTGGACGCATCCGACTACCTCGCCGCGGTGGCGGCCATCAAGCGGCGGATCGCCGCCGGTCAGACATATCAGGTCAACTACGCCGTCCCGCTGTCCGGCACCCCCGTCCCCGGCGATGCCTACGCCAGGTACGTCCAGCTGTGGCGGCACCACCGCCCACGCTACGGCGCGTTCCTGCGCACCCCCGACCTCGACATAGTGTCCCTATCGCCCGAATTGTTCGTGGCCAGAAACGCGCACACGTTGACCACCCGGCCGATGAAGGGCACCGCTGCTCGGGGCCGTTTTCCTGCCGAGGACGCCGAGTACGCCGCCGGGCTACTCGGCAGCACCAAGGAACGCGCCGAGAACGTCATGATCGTGGATCTTCTGCGCAACGACCTCTCGCGGGTGTGCCAGGCCGGTACCGTGGCCGTCCCAGCACTATTGACTGTCGAATCCCATCCCACGTTCCACGCCCTCACCTCGACAGTCACCGGCACCCTTCGACCGCGGGTCGGTCTCCCGGAGGTTTTCGAGGCGATGTTTCCCTGCGGTTCGGTGACCGGAGCCCCCAAGGCGCGCTCGATGGCAGTGATCCGCGAGCTTGAGCCCACTGCCCGCGGGGTCTATTGCGGCGCCATCGGCGTCATCCAGCCCGGCGGCGACTACCAATTCAGCGTCGCAATCCGCACCATCGAACTCAGCGACCGGGCACGGTACTGGGTGGGCAGCGGCATCACATGGCCGTCCTTCGCGCCGGCCGAGTTCGCTGAGCTCCGGGTCAAGTCGCGGGTGGTCACCCAGACCTCGCCCGATTTCTCACTGCTGGAGACGATGCTGTGGACCGGCGAACACATCGCCGATCTGGCCCTTCACCTGGATCGCCTCCGGTTCTCGGCTGAGCGGCTCGGCTTCGCCTTCAACGCCCGCCTGATTCGCTCCCAGATCGAGGCAGTATTGGCCGATGACCGCGGAAGGCAGCGACGGGTACGGCTGACTGTTGCCCCCAGCGGAGCCCCGCAGGTCACCAGCTCGGCGGTGCCGAACCCGGGACAGGTCCGGGCAGCCCTCACCGATCTCCCGATCGACAGCACCGACGACCTCTGGTTTCACAAGACGACCGACCGGACCAGGTTCGAGGAACGCCTCGCGACCGCCGGGGAGGTCGACGATGTCATCCTGGTCAACGAGCGCGGCGAACTCACTGAATTCACCATCGGTTCCTTGGTCGTGGAGCTCGGCGGGCAGCTGCTTACCCCACCGGTGGGCTGCGGCCTGCTGCCCGGGATCACCCGGCACCGTGCCATCGAATCCGGCACTGTCAATGAGTGCAGGGTCCTGGCGGCGGACCTGTACCGAGCAGATCGCATCTGGCGGCTGAACAGCGTCCGCGGCTGGGAACCTGTCATGCTCGCCGACTCGCCGACTTCGCGAGAGGCCTGTTCCGGCCCCGGGCGCCGGTCCAGGGGCTAGAACAGCAGCGTCGCGAGCCGACGGCGAGCCGCCAGCACGGCAGGTTCGGCGCGCCCGACTACCTCGAAGAGTTCCAGCAGACGCACCCGGACCTGTTCGCGCGCCTCGGGCGTCAGCCCCCCGGCCAGGTTCAGCAGACGATCGAAGGCGGCCTGCGGCCGGCCCTGGATGACGTCGAAATCGGCGGCGGAGAGTTGGGCGGCCACGTCATCGGGATGCTCCGCGGCTGCCGCGGCGACACCGTTGGGCTCGAGGGCCCTCGAGCGGGTCAGGAGCGCCGCCTGGGCCCGCCCGGCGGTCGCCTCCGCGTCGCCTGGGGTGGCCTGCAACAGCTTGTCGAACTCGGCCACTGCCCGCTCGAAGTCGCCCTCAGCCAGGGCCTGATCGGCTGCCTCGAAGCGGGGATCCGCCGCCGGTGGCGCCTCGGGCGATGCCTGGGTAGCCGCCGCGGCCACGGGTTCGGCTGTGCCGGTCACGCCGTTGCCTACGGCCAGCTGAATCACCTGATCGAGCACTGCTGTGATCTGCTGGGTATCCACGGTGCCTTGGAACAGCGGCGCCAGCTGGCCGCCGATGAGCGCCATCACGGTGGGGACCGCCTGCACGCCCAGTTGCTGCGCGAGCCCGACCTCGGCATCGACGTTGACTCGGGCCAGCAGGAACCTGCCGCCCCGGGCGTTGACCTCGCTGGCCAGCGCGTCGGAGACTGCCTGTGAGCTGGTGTCCCGCGGCGAATAGAACTCCAGGATCACTGGGAACCTGGTGGACTTGGTGGCCAGGTCTTGTAGGTCGGCGGCATGGGCCTCGGTCACGAAACTGCCCCCGCCCGCCGGTGCGGTGGCGCTGGCCAGGGAGGACAAGTCGACGGCTCCGGGACGGGAGAAGCTCGGATCACTCATTGCTCCATCTTGGCATGGAAAGATAAGCCCCATGCCAGTTCAGCGCGCCGGTCAGCCGGCAGCCCCATCAGATCTCATCGACGTCGATGCCGTGATCGCGGCCTACTATGATCGACGCCCCGACCCGGCCGACCCGGACCAGCAGGTCGTCTTCGGTACCTCGGGACACCGAGGCTCCAGCCTCGACACAGCCTTCAACGAGGCGCACATCGCGGCAACGACGCAGGCGATCGTCGAGTACCGCGCCGCTCAGGGGACCACCGGCCCCCTCTTCCTGGGCAAAGACACCCACGCCTTGTCCGGTCCCGCCTGGCGTACGGCGCTGGAGGTGCTGTACGCCCAGGGAGTGGAAGTCGTTGCCGAGCGAGACGACGAGTACACTCCTACCCCCGCGGTCTCGCGAGCGATCCTTCGCCACAATGCCGATCCCAGCCGGGCGCGGGCCGATGGCATCGTCGTCACCCCCTCACACAATCCGCCGCGCGACGGCGGTTTCAAGTACAACCCGCCCAACGGTGGACCCGCCGATACTGATGCCACCTCGGTCATCGCGGCACGGGCCAACCAGCTCCTGGGTGAACTGGACTCGATCCAACGCACCTCCTATGACAGGATTGCCGCCGAGATCACGCGCTACGACTACCGCACCCCCTACTGCGACGAACTCGCATCGGCGGTGGACCTGGATGCCATCGCCGGGGCCGGGGTGCGCCTCGGCGCCGATCCGATGGGCGGGGCCTCGGTGCAGTACTGGCAGTACCTCGCCGAGCACACCGGCCTCAACCTCGATGTCGTCAACCCGGTCGTCGATCCGACCTGGCGGTTCATGACCCTCGATACCGACGGCCAGATCCGCATGGACTGCTCCTCGGCTGACGCCATGGCGTCACTGATCTCTGCCCGCGAGCGCTACGACATCGCCACCGGCAATGACGCCGATTCTGACCGGCACGGCATCGTCACCCCAGACGCGGGTCTGATGAACCCCAATGCCTACCTCGCGGTGGCTATCGGCTATCTGTTCGCCCATCGCCCCGGCTGGTCCGGCGAGGCGGGCATCGGCAAGACTCTGGTGTCGAGTTCGCTGATCGATCGCGTCGCGGAGCAGGTCGGTCGTCGCCTGGTGGAGGTCCCGGTGGGCTTCAAGTGGTTCGTCCCCGGCCTGAGCGACGGATCCATCGGTTTCGGCGGAGAGGAGTCCGCCGGGGCTTCATTCCTGACCAAGCAGGGCAGCACCTGGACCACCGATAAGGATGGGATCGTGCTGGCATTGCTGGCTAGCGAAATCCTTGCCGTGACTGGAAAGTCCCCGAGCCGGCATTACGCAGATCTCGAGGCAACCTTCGGCACCTCGTTCTACGCGCGGATCGACGCGGCGGCCAACCGGGAGCAAAAGGCCCGGCTGAGCCAGCTCAGCCCCGACGACGTCACGGCGACGACGTTGGCTGGTGAGCCCATCGAGCAGATCCTGTCGCACGCCCCGGGTAACGGCGCTGCCATCGGCGGCATTAAGGTCGTGACAAAGCACGCATGGTTCGCGGCCCGCCCGTCGGGGACCGAGGACAAGTACAAGATCTACGCCGAATCGCTCAAGGACGCCTCGCACCTGGCCGAGGTGCAGGCCGAAGCGAAATCGTTGGTCGACGCCACGCTCGCCTGACCCAGCCGAGTCGCGTCGCGGCCAAGCCGGAGGGTGGTGTGTGGCGTATCATCCTCCGGCGACGCCCCCGGCGCCATGGCATATGCACAGGTCGCAGCGCCCAGCACTCGGCACGGCTCAGGTGAGGGGCCAGCCCTCTTCCTCCCTGACCACCTCGGCTGACATCTTTTGCCGCAGGCCTGCACGCTGAATGATCCGCTGAATCGTCAGGTCGCGCTGCTCTGGCCGGCCGACGAATCGGATCTCGCGCAGCCCCTGATCCTGAGCGGCGGTCTCGAACACGAAATGGCCGTAGCCGCATATCTGCCCCAGCAGAGGCTGGGTCATTGAGATATCCAGGATGCGCGACATCGGCATCGTGGCAGTGTTCTGGGTGAAGACGCCATTGACGCGGAATACTCGCATGTTGGTGATCACGAACCGGTCCATGTAGAGCGCGTGGATCCGCCACGCTCCCACGGCCAGCGCCAGTAGCCCCAGCACCATGGGGAACCAAAACACTTCGGCTGCCGGGATCATGAGCATGAACAGCGGGATACTGGCCGCCGCCAGCGCATACCACCCCACGCTGGCGACCCAATGCTTGTGTACCTGGTCCACGATGATCTCGCCCTCAATCGTGAGCAGATGCCGCTCAACATCCGGTTCGACGAGCCGCGCCAGGACCCCCATACGTGCGGCTAACTGACCAGGCTAGTGAAGAAGGTGGCGATGGACTCGAACGCGCCGAAGAACGTCTTGACCGCCTCGGCGGCGTCCTCCGGTCGCGTGAACAGGTAAAACACGACAAAGGCTGCCACCAAACCTATGAAGATCTTCTTGATCCACCCCATCACGTCGGCCTCCAGGTCGGTTTGGGCACTAGTCCCTCCCAGTCTGCACGATCCAGGCCCATCCATGGCACGTGGCGCGCCGATGATGTGACAAGCCCACCCTCGCGCGTGGCGGTGCTCGGCGTATGGAACACTGACGCCCATGGACACCGACATCACTGACCTGTTCATCTGCATCGACCACGTGGGCCTGGCCGTGCCGGATCTCGACGAAGCCGTGCGGTTCCACACGCAGACCTTCGGCTGGCGTGAACTGCACCGCGAGGTCAATGAGGAACAAGGCGTCGCCGAGGCCATGATGGGCACCGGAGATCAGGGTGCGGAGAACGCCAAGATCCAATTGCTTGCCCCACTGCGTGAGGACTCGGCGATCGGCAAGTTCCTCAGCAAGAACGGTCAGGGCATTCAGCAGCTGGCCTACCGCGTGGCAGATCTCGACCAGGTCAGCGAGGTGCTGAAGTCCCGCGGCCTTCGGCTGTTGTACCCCGAGGCGCGCCGCGGAACGGCCGACAGCCGCATCAACTTCGTCCATCCCAAGGATGCCGGCGGTGTATTGCTCGAGTTGGTGGAACTCGCGGTCGAGGGACACTAGCCGCTTCCCCGAATCTGGCGTGTCTGCGGCATAGGATCTGCAGCATGAGCGATCCCACGAACGAGACCACGGAGGTGACGGGCCTCAACCTGTTCGACGACATCTCGTCAGCCGCCGGCAATTTTCCCCACGCCATGCTCGGCTACGAGCGGCAGGCAGTCGACAGCTACATCCGCGAACTCGAGACCAAGGTGGCCGAGGCTCGCGTGCAGCTCCGGGAGAGCACTCGCGAGTTAGACTTCGTGCGGACCGAGACGGGAACCACTGCTTTCACCCGGCTCGGGGCTCACGCCAAGGCTGTGCTTCAGGCGGCCGCGACCCAAGGCGCTGAATTGGTTCGCCAATCCGTGGCCGAGGCCGAGCGCATCAAGGCCGAGGCGCGGCGCAGTGCCGCCGCGCGGCGGGAAGCAGCCCAGACCGAGTCCGATGATGTGCGGCTCAGCGGTCTTGCCGCGTTGCGTCAGCTTCGCCAGGAGCAAGCCGATGTCGGCCGCGAGGTACT
>JBKEBG010000165.1:0-55446 GCA_047972985.1 Arachnia sp. | reverse complement strand
GACGTGCTCGGCAGGGGCCGCACCGGCTCGGGCAAGACCCTCGGGTTTGGGCTTCCCCTGCTGCACCGTCTCGCGGAGACGCGGCGGCACGCTTCGCCGTCGGCTGTGATCATGAGCCCCACCCGGGAACTAGCTATGCAGATCGCCGATGAGCTTTCCGGCCTGGCGAAGGCCGTGGGGCTCAGCCTGACACTGGTCGCTGGCGGCATGTCCTACGGGCCGCAGCTGAAGGCGTTTCAGCGTGGTGTTGACGTTGTCGTGGCCACGCCCGGGCGGCTGATCGACCTCATGGAACAAGGCGCGGCCGACCTGTCTGGGGTCGAGATCGCCGTCCTCGATGAGGCCGATCAGATGTGCGATCTTGGTTTTCTGCCCGATATGACTCGTATCCTCGACGCGATGCCTGCGGGGCAGCGGCTGCTGTTCTCCGCCACTCTCGACGATGCCGTCGCGTCGTTGGTGTCGCGGCAGCTGGACGATCCGGTCACCCATGAGGTGGATTCGGGCCAGGCCTCGGTCACGACGATGACCCACCGCCTGCTGCAGATAGCACCGCACCACAAGAATCAGATCACCGCTGAGATAGCTCACCGGGACGGGCGGACCCTCATCTTCGCCCGCACCCAGCGAGGTGCGGACCGGATCGCCGAGCAACTGCGGGAGGCGGGGGTGCTCGCGGGCGCACTACACGGTGGGCTGACCCAGGGCGCCAGGGCGCGCATCCTCAAGGCCTTCAAGGACGCGAAACTGCCGGTCCTGGTCGCCACGGATGTGGCAGCCAGGGGAATCCACGTCGACGAGGTCAGCCTCGTCTTGCAGGTGGATCCGCCCATGGGGCCCAAGGATTATCTGCACCGCGCTGGCCGCACGGCGCGGGCCGGAGCCTCTGGCGTGGTGGCGAGCCTGGTGCTGCCCCATCAGCGAAAGCAGCTTCGTCGGATCGCCGGTCAGGCCGGGGTCAAGGCCGGCCTGGTCCCCGTCGAACCCGGTACCGAGGAACTAGCGGAGTTGACCGGTGCTCGCTGCGTCGATGGTGAGCCCATCTCGGCTGAGCAGTATGCGTCGCTGATCGCGCCACCGCCCCAGCGCCGCACCGGCCCGCGACGCGATTCCCGCGGTCCGAGGCGGCAGCGTCGCTACCACTAGAGTGGCCGGTTGATGATGCCCACATTGACCCTGCGCTTGGCCCAGCGCGGCGACGCCCCAGCGATGCTGGCTGTGATCCGTCGCGCGTTCGCGGCGCGGCGTGCCGTCGACCCGCCGGCTGACGCGCTCAGCGACACCGTCGGCGACCTCGAGGATGCCATCCACGACGGGTATGCAGTGTGTGCCGAACTCGACGGGGCTGTGGTGGGATGCCTGCTCATCGCCATCGATCTTCCGGTGGCGACGCTGCGCCGGGTGAGCGTGGCGCCCGAGGTCACCCGGCAGGGAATCGCCGGACAGCTGGTCGGTGCTGCCTGCGAACTCGCCGCGGATCTTGGCTGCCATCGCGTGGAGTTGATGACCCGGCAGGAATTTCCCGAGGTGCTCGACCGGTGGCTGCGGCAGGGTTTCGAACTGGCTCGCCCCACCGACAACGGATTCATCCTCAGCCGGGAGTTGCCGGTCGCAGTGAGGATTCCATCCTCGGCCCGGATGCATGAGTTGGGCCGTCGGCTGGCCGATGTGGTGCGTGCCGGTGACGTCATCATCGCCAACGGGGAACTCGGGGCAGGCAAGACGACCCTGGCGCAGGGCCTGGGCGCCGGGATGAGGGTGGACGGCGCGATCATCTCGCCCACCTTCGTCATTTCCCGCGTCCACCCGAATCCATCGGGCGGCCCTGAACTCGTCCATGTCGACGCCTACCGGATGGGAGATTCGGCTGAATTGGCCGATATCGACCTCGATGCCTCACTGGCCAGCTCCGTCACACTCATCGAATGGGGCGCAGGCAAGGCCGAGTGGTTGGCCGATGAGCGCCTCGAGATCACCATCGAGCGCTCGGCGGACCCGGCCGATGAGACCCGCACCGTCTACCTCACGGGCATCGGGTCGCGGTGGGCCGGCGTGCTCGGCTGGCTTCGGGAGTTGCCATGACCTGGACCCTCGGCATCGACACATCCCACGAGGTGGCGGTGGGGCTCGCACACGGCAATCGCCCGGTGGCGCGCCTGGTGGTGCCCGATACCCGCGCGCACGGTGAGGCGCTGATGCCCACAGTCGTCGAAGTGTGCCGGCGACACTCGATCTCGGTCGCTGATCTGGGGGGCGTCGCCGTGGGGATGGGGCCCGGCCCGTTCACGGGACTGCGGGTGGGTATCGTCGCAGCCGAGGCGCTCGCCTTTGCGCTGGGCATCACGCTGCATCGGGTGTGCTCGCTGGACGTCCTTGCACAGCAGTGGCAGGCGGCGCCCCCGGAGTTCATCGTCGCGGCCGATGCTCGTCGCCGAGAACTGTATTGGGCCCGCTACGCTGCCGGCCGCCGGGTGGGGGAACCCCACGTGAGCGCCCCCGGCGCATTACCCGGGCTGCCGCTGGCCGGGGCAGTCCCGGAGCATGCGGCGCAGCTGCCGGTGACGGTGGGGGCCCCCGTCGCGCTGGATCCAGCCGTGCTGGCTGCCCGGTACGCCGAGCTGCCCCCCGCGCCTGCCGAGCCGTACTATCTGCGTCCAGCTGACGCGACGGTGGGGGGACCGCCGAAATCGACGCTGCCGCGGGCGCGGCTGCAGCGATGAGAATCACCCTGGCCCAGCCGCGGCAGCTCGAGCAGCTCGCCGCACTGGAGACCGCCTTCCCCACAGGGCAGCGTTGGACCAGGCAGTTGTGGGCCGACGAGCTGACCGGAGGCGACCGCCGGGTCCTGGTCGCCACGGATGAATTCGGCAGCGTCGTCGGGGCCGCCACGTTTCAGCTGGTGGCCGAGGTGGCCGACCTGCACCGGATCGTCGTGGCAGGCCAGGCGCGCCGGCACGGTGTGGCCGGGCGGCTGCTCGCCGAGGGAATCGCGTGGGCACGACGCGAGGGCGCCGAGCGGGTGCTGCTGGAGGTCCGGGCCGATAACACAGCTGCCCTGGGGCTGTATCGGCAGGCTGGCTTTGTCGAGCTCACCACTCGAGCCGACTACTACGCGCCGGGCGTGCATGCGGTGGTGCTCGGGCATGAGGTGGGGGATCGGGCGCAATCGGAACAGGAGCCGTCATGAATCAGCCGTTGGTGCTGGGAATCGAATCCAGCTGCGACGAAACCGGTATCGGGCTTGTGCGGGGGCACGAACTTTTGGCCAATGAGGTTGCCAGCTCGGTGGAGCTACACGTCCGGTTCGGTGGTGTGGTGCCAGAAGTGGCCAGCCGCGCCCATCTAGAGGCCCTGATCCCGACGCTTCGCCGCGCCTGCGGCGCTGCCGGGGTGGGCCTGGCCGATATCGATGCCGTGGCCGTGACGGCGGGGCCCGGCCTGGTGGGGGCCCTGCTGGTGGGATTGTCCGCGGCAAAGGCCCTGGCGGTGGCCCTCGACAAACCCCTCTACGGGGTCAACCACCTGGTCGGGCACGTGGCGGTCGACCTGTTGGATCACGGGCAGCTGCCGATGCCCGCGGTGGCGTTGCTGGTCTCCGGAGGGCACACGAGCGTGCTTCACGTCACAGACATCGCCACTGGCATCACCGAACTGGGCGCCACCATCGACGATGCGGCGGGGGAGGCCTACGACAAGGTAGCCCGGCTGCTGGGGCTGGCATATCCCGGTGGGCCGGTGATCGACGAACTCGCCAGCCGGGGTGACCCCTCAGCTATCCGCTTCCCGCGCGGCCTGACCGCCCGCCACGATCGCGAGCGGCACCGTTTCGACTTCTCATTCTCCGGGGTCAAGACCGCCGTGGCTCGCTGGGTGGAGCAGGCACGCCTTGATGGGCGCAACGTCCCGGTCGCCGACGTCGCGGCGAGTTTCCAGGAGGCAGTCTGCGACGTGCTAACGGCCAAGACCATCGATGCCGCCCATCATGTCGGTGCGTCGTCGATCCTGTTGGGGGGCGGGGTGGCTGCCAATTCACGGCTGCGCAGCCTCATGGCTGAGCGCGCCCAGGCGGCGGGACTGCAACTGCGTCGGCCCCGACCGGCTCTGTGCACCGACAACGGCGCAATGATCGCCGCCGTGGCAGCCCAGGCGATCAACGCGGGTCTGCCGCCGTCCCGCCTGGACATAGGCGTGGACAGTGGCATGCCGGTGACCAGAGTCGTCGCCTAGCGCCAGGCCACCAGGGAACTTCTCAGGCGCCGCCCCGGGGGAAATTTCACGGCGGCGCCTGAGCAGGCTAGGCGCAACCCCAGGGCTGGGTACCGCGCAATGCGTACAGCCGATTTGCCACAGTGATCTGCTCGGCTCGCGTGGCGTGGTGCGGGTAGTAGGCGAAATCATCGCCATCGACCGACAGCCACGTGCGCAGGTTGAACTGCAGGCCACCGTAATAGCCGTTGCCGGTGTTGATGCTCCAGTTGTTGTTCGACTCGCACTGCGCGATCCGGGTCCACATCGCCTCGCGGGCAAGGTTCAGCGGATTCGCCGCGGTGCGGGTCAGCGTGAAGCTCGTGGAGTAGTGGGTCTTGCCGCGGACCGAGACGCCCACGCGCCAGGTGCGGGTTCCGGGGGTACTGGCCCCGTAGGTCAGCGGGATGGAGTAGTAGCCGGAGGATGTGGTGGTGCGGGTCTGGGAGCGGGCCCATTTGCCGCCGACGTAGACCTCGGTCCACACAGCGGAGTTGGGCGCCCCGGCCGCGGTGCCCCAGGCGGCCGTCGCGGCGCCGACAGTCTTGCTGCCCGCGCTCTTGGCGGAGATGCTCAGCCGGGTGAGCTTGAAGGTGCGTGAATAGTGAGTCTTGCCGTTGATCGAAACCCCGACACGCCAGGTGCGGGTTCCGGGGGTACTGGCGCCGTAGGTCAGCGGGATGGAGTAGTAGCCGGTAGAGCTGGTGGACTTGCTCTGCGAGCGCGACCACTTCCCGCCAGCGTAGACCTCGGTCCAGACGGCGGCATGCGGGGCGCCAGCCACGGTTCCCCACGCTGAGGTGGGCGTGCCGACTGTCTTACTGCCCGCGCTCTTGGCGGAGATGGAGAACCTGGTGAGCCGGAACGAGTTGGAGTAGTGAGTCTTGCCGTTGACCGAGACTCCCACGCGCCAGGTAAAGGTGCCGTGGCTGTTGGTCGCGTAGGACAGTGGGATGGAAAAGTAGCCGGAGGAGGTGGTGGTGCGGCTCTGCGAGCGCGACCACTTCCCGCCGGCATAGACCTCGGTCCAAACTGTGGCGTTGGGGGCTCCAGAGGCGGTTCCCCAGGTGGCTGTGGGGGCTCCCACTGGTTTGGTACCTGCGCT
Source organism: Arachnia sp. (assembly GCA_047972985.1). Classification (GTDB taxonomy): domain Bacteria; phylum Actinomycetota; class Actinomycetes; order Propionibacteriales; family Propionibacteriaceae; genus Arachnia. The sequence goes on along the minus strand of JBKEBG010000165.1, from coordinate 50,096 downwards.
GTAGGCGGTGATGTTGACCGGGTTGGCCTGAGCCGTGGCCGGGACCAATGCCATCACGAGCGCCAGGATCACCAGCACACTTGAGGCGATGCGAGTTCGGGCCATGGTGTCCTCCGAGTTGAAGCCTGAGAAAACTGAGTGTTCATCTTAGCTTTCTCGGTCCAGGGGCTCAAATACTGGCACTTTCCTGAGTAAAAGCCCTGGTAGAGGGCGGGTGACGCGGATCCCACGCCCCGCTGACGGCGCAGCCACCATGGGCAGGCACGGCCCAAATCTGGCCACTCGGCCGTCCCTCGCTTGGCCCGGATGCGCTCTGGGCCAGCCCGCCCCGCTGCAGGAATCCTCCACCGGGGGTGCAGGCATCGGCTGTAGGCAGCGGTGATTAGATAACGATTAGGAGTCAGTATGCCCATGACTTGCACGGTGTGAGGTCGTGGTTGTCTAGCATTCCTGCTTTCAGGGCTCCACCGAACCTCAGATCGGATAGACAAGGAGAGACAATGAAGATGAAAGGCTCGAGCGTGTCCCTCGCGCTAGTACTGAGCGGCTCACTGCTGCTTGGCGCCTGCACGAGCGAGACCGGCACCGAAACCACGGGTGATGCGACGGCCTCGGACGGGGCCACCTCCGCGGAGACGATGGCCGAAGGCGACGTTTGTCTCCAGGATGTCGGGGTCACCGCGACCGCCGATGGCCAGGTGAGCTTCACCGCCGGCCCCGGCCAATGGGAGGGCTACAACAACTTGACCAACGGCACCTACAGCACATACAACTCCGTGATCGCCGATCAGATGTTCAGCAACTTCTGGTACTACGGCACCGACGGCACTATCTGTGAGAACACCGAATTTGGCACCTTCGAGCTGATCGCGGAGGATCCGCTGGAGATCAGCTACACCATCGCCGAGGATGCTGTCTGGTCCGACGGTACTCCCGTCACCATCAACGATTTCCTGCTGGCCTGGGCAGCCCAGAATCCAGAATTCCTGGTTCCCGGCTACGCCTCTGGTGAGAATCCCGACGCGACCCCGCTGTTCGACCACGTTGCGGTCACGTGGGCCGAGAAGGTGCCGGACGGGCCGCAGGGCGAGGTCGGTGCCAAGGAGTTCTTCATGACCTTCGACGGGGTGTACCCCGACTATGCCCTCCTGGTCGATCCGCCCTTCCCGGCGCATGTGGTGGCCGCCGCGTCCGGTCTTGAGCCCGACGCCCTCGCGCAGGCAATCCTGGATCAGGACGCCGAGACTGTGGCCAAGGTCGCTGACTTCTGGAACACCGGTTGGGTATTCAACCCCGGTGAGCTTCCCGATGTCGCGCAGATCCCCTCGAGCAGTCGGTACAAGGTCAAGGACGGCGGCTGGGATGACACGTCGTTGACCCTGGAGGCCAACGACGCCTACTGGGGTACCCCGGCGGCCACCAAGAATCTGGTCTTCCGCTTCATCGACGATGCCGCCATGGCCCAGGCCCTCCAAAACGGCGACGTGGATGTGATTCAGCCACAGCCGACCGTGGACACCCTTGGCCAGCTGGAAGCGATCGGCTCCGCGGTCACCGTCGAGACGAACTCCCTGCTCACCTGGGAGCACCTGGACTTCAACTTCCGTGACACCAGCGCGTTTGCCGATGCCAACGGCGGTCTCGCGCTGCGTGAGGCCTTCGCGATGTGTGTTCCCCGGCAGGCGATCGTTGACACGCTCATCGCGCCCGTGGCCCCCGATTCGGTGGTCATGAATGCCCGGGAGGTGTTCCCCTTCCAGGCCGAGAAGTACGATGAGGTTGTCAACGCCGCCTATGATGGGCGTTTCGACCAGGTCGATATTGAGGGCGCCACTGCCAAGTTCGAGGAGGCTGGGCTCGAGGGCCCGGTTGACGTCCGGCTCGGGTACCGCTCCGGCAATCAGCGCCGCACCGAGACCGTCGCCTTGATCAAGACCTCGTGTGACCAGGTGGGCTTCAACGTCATCGATGCCAGTTCGGAGGGCTTCTTCGCTGACGAATTGGTCAGCGGTGATTACGAGGTTGCGCTGTATGCCTGGTCGGGGTCCGGGGTGGTGACCAGTGGCCAGAGCATCTATGCCACGGGCAAGCCGCAGAACTATGGCGAATACAGCAACCCGGAGGTGGATGCGGCCTGGGATACCCTCACCTCGACCCTGGATGAAGACGTGCATCTCGAACAGGTCAAGATCATCGAGAAGGCGTTGTGGGATGACTTGTTCGGCATCCCGCTCTACGCGCACCCCGGGGTGCAGGCCTACTCGGCCGATCTGAGCAATGTCCGGGCGACCTCGGCTCAGTCGCAGATCAGCTGGAACGCGTTCCAGTGGGCTACTGAATGATCTAGAGCATTCGCCTGGTGGTGGGGGCGGGTGATTCACATCACCCGCCCCAGCCATGTATCGAGACCCCGGCCCTAGCCAACGGGCCCTCTGGCACAATATTCAAGCAATTGCTTCGTCCACCCAGGCTCACTAGGAGTGGCCAGTGCTCAAATTCGTGGGGAAGCGGCTCGCGATGTCGCTTCTGATCCTTCTGCTCGGGTCGTTCTTGCTCTACGTCCTCACGATCAACTCGGGTGACCCGCTCCAGGACCTGAGGGAGTCCAACAGCCCCAACCGGGACAACCTCATCCGGCAGCGAGTGGCTGACATGGGTCTGGAGCTGCCCTGGTACGCGCGCTACTTCACCTGGCTGCGCGGCGCGGTCGGCTGTCTGATCGGCCAGTGCGATCTGGGGCTCAACCGGGCCGGCCAGGACGTCACCAGCCTCGTGGCGTCGGCTGCGGGATCCACGCTGCAGCTGGTCGTCGGTGCCACGGTGCTGGCGATCCTGATCGGCGTCATCCTCGGCATAGTGACCGCCATCCGCCAGTACTCCGGATTCGACTATGGCGTGACCCTGATGGCCTTCGTCTTCTTCTCACTGCCGGTGTTCTGGGTTGCGGTGCTGCTGAAGCACTACGCAGCCATCCGTTTCAACGATTGGATCGCCGAGGCCCAGTTCAGCCCAGGCTCCATCGCGGTGATTTCCCTCCTCCTCGGGTTCCTGGTTGCGGCGGCCCTGGGAGGCAGCTGGCGCCGCAAGATCATCACGTTCCTCGCCGTGGGGATAGCCAGCGCGGGGGCATTGTTCTACTTTGATGCCGTCACCTGGTTCCGGCGCCCCGCCATCGGGTTGCCGGTGTTCATCCTCATCGCCGCGGGGGCGGGGGCACTGGTGATCAGCCTGACCAGCGGCTTTCGCAACCACAAGGTACGCAACGCGGTGGGGGCCACGGTTGCCTGGGGCATCCTCGGATATGCTGTGCTTCGCGGCACCCTGATGACCTCCCCATCGGTGTGGCTGCTGCTTGGCTGCCTCGCACTCGGGATCCTCGGCGCCGTCGCAGCAGGTTGGCTGCTGGGTGGATTCAGCCGCCGACAGGCAATCTTCGCCTCGGTGATCGCAGCCAGCCTCGCCTCGCTCACCGCGCTCGTCGATCTACTGCTGAGCCACTGGGCCGCATATCTCCAGCTGCAGTCGCGCCCGATTCCCACCATTGGTTCCAGCACCCCCAACTTGGAGGCTGGGTTCTGGGAAACCGGCCTCGATGCAGCCACTCACCTGATCCTGCCCACCACGGCGCTGGTGTTGATCTCGGTTGCTTCCTACACCCGCTACACCCGATCGTCGATGCTGGAGGTGCTCAATCAGGACTACATCCGCACCGCCCGCTCCAAAGGGTTGGGTGAACGCGCGGTCATCATGCGCCACGCGGTACGCAACTCGCTGATTCCGCTGGCCACCATCGTTGCCTTCGACTTCGCTGGCCTCATCGGCGGGGCCGTAGTCACCGAGACCGTGTTCGGCTGGAAGGGGATGGGGGCGCTGTTCCGGCAGGGCCTGCTGGATGTGGATCCCAACCCGGTGATGGGGTTCTTCCTGGTGACCGGCACCGCCGCTGTCGTGATGAATATGCTCGCCGATATTGCCTATGCCTTCCTCGACCCGAGGATCGCCCGATGAACCCCGCGCGAGAAGGGAGCCCCCGATGAGCATCGACGGTGATGGCCTACTGACGGGCCCTGGCTCCGGCTCTGGTACGCCTGAGTTCCAGCTGGAGGATGACCTCGATTCCGCGACCACGAAATCCTATTCGGTGGGAGCACTGGCCAGACGGCGTTTCTTGCGCCACCGCGCTGCCATGGTGTCGTTGGGCGTGCTGCTGTTCATCGTGATCGTCGCCTTCACCTCCGACGGCGTGGGCCCCATCCCCGGCTGGTGGACCAAGAACTACATCGACGTCTATCCCGTGGTCAATGGGGGACGCCCCACGTTGTCGTTGTTCCCGCTGTCGATCGGTGAGCATCCCTTCGGACAAGACACCATCGGTAAGGACTACTTCGCTCTCGTGATGCGCGGCGCGCAGCGCTCGATTCTGATCGCCTTGCTCGTGGGGATGATCGCGACTGTCATCGGCACCGCCGTCGGCGCTGCGGCGGGCTATTTCCGCGGCTGGGTCGAGGCCTTCTTGATGCGGATCACAGATCTGTTCATTATTATCCCGTTGTTGGTGCTGGCTGCGGTGCTGGGCCAGATTGCCGGATCGAGCGTGCTGATGTTGGCCGTCGTGCTCGGAGCCGTGCTGTGGACCGGTCTGGCCAGACTTGTCCGAGCCGAGGTGCTCAGCCTGTGCGAACGCGAGTTCGTCATGGCTGCCCGCGCGATCGGCACCCCGGCACCGCGCATCATCGTGCGGCACATCCTGCCCAATGCGCTGGGTGTCATCGTGGTTAATGCGACGCTGCTGATCGCCTCGGCGATCCTCATCGAAACCGTCCTCAGCTTCCTGGGCTTCGGCGTCAAACCGCCGGATACTTCGCTGGGGTTGCTGATTTCGCAGTACCAGAATGCGCTCACCACCCGGCCGTGGCTGTTCTGGTGGCCGGGCCTGTTCATTCTCACTATCGCGTTGTGCGTCAACTTCATTGGCGACGGTCTACGCGATGCCTTTGATCCCCGACAGAAGCTGGACTGAGCCATGACCGATACCGTGGGCGCCGCACCGGTGCTGGAGTTCGAGAATCTCCGCGTCACGTTCCGCACCGAATTCGGCAACGTCTACGCCGTCAAGGGCCTGTCGATGGTGGTTCGTCCCGGGGAGGTCGTCGCCCTGGTGGGCGAGTCCGGCTCGGGCAAATCGGTGACCGCCACCACGGCCCTGGGGCTGCTGCCGCGTACCGCGCGCATCGAGGGCGAGACTATTGTCAGTAAGCACATCATCGGCGAGCAGACCCCCAACGGGCTGCGGGCGCTGCGCGGCAATCGCGTCTCGATGGTGTTCCAGGAACCGATGACCGCGCTGAACCCGGTGCTGCGCATCGGCGAGCAGCTCACCGAGGCGATGGAGGTGCACGGAGTCGCCTTCGGCCGTGAGGCCTGGGGCCGGGCGGTTGGGCTGCTCGATGCCGTCGGTATCCCCGAACCGGCAAAACGCGCCTCACAGTACCCGCATGAGCTGTCTGGCGGGATGCGCCAGCGCGTCGTGATAGCTATGGCCCTGGCATGCGAACCGGACGTCATCATCGCCGACGAACCCACCACGGCGCTCGACGTCACGGTGCAGGCGGACATCCTGGACCTGCTGCGTTCGCTCAAGGAGCGACTCAACACTGGAATCTTGTTGATCACCCACAACATGGGTGTTGTGGCCGACATGGCCGATCGGGTCGCCGTGATGTTCAAGGGTGACATTGTGGAACGGGGTACCGCCGAGCAAGTGCTGCTCAGCCCGCAGCACCCCTACACCCAGCGCCTGCTGGAGGCGGTACCTCACCTGGGGGAGGGGCACGGCCAGTTCGGTGCCGAGCCGGCCGAGGTCTCGCCCACCGCTGAGCCCGCCCTGCAGGTGGACAACCTGGTGGTGGAGTATCGGCGGGCCGGCAAGGACGCCTTCCGGGCCGTCGACGATGTGTCCTTCGAGGTCAAGCGGGGCGAGATCGTCGGTCTGGTGGGGGAGTCCGGCTCCGGCAAGTCGACAATTGGCCGCGCCCTGCTCGGGCTCATCCCATCGGCCGGCGGCCAGGTGCGGGTGCTGGGGGAGGATCTGCTGTCCCTCAAGGGGGCCCAGGTCAAGCAGCTGCGTAAGCGGATCGGGGTGATCTTCCAGGACCCGGCGGCATCGCTGAATCCCCGCTTCCCGGTGGGAGAGGTGATCGGCGAACCGATGAGTGTCCACGGGGTCGGTGGCACCGCGAAGCAGCAGCAGGAAAAGGTGCTCCAGCTGCTGGATGCTGTGCAACTTCCGCGCAGCGCCTTCAACCGGTACCCGCACGAACTCTCCGGTGGGCAACGGCAGCGGGTATCGATCGCCAGGGCGCTGTCGCTGCAACCGGACCTGCTGATCGCCGACGAGCCTACATCGGCGCTAGATGTATCGGTGCAGGCGTCGGTTTTGGAGATGTTCATCCAGCTGCAGCGCGAGTTTGGGTTCGCCTGCCTGTTCATCTCGCACGATCTTGCGGTTGTCGACGCGTTGGCGCACCGGGTGGCCGTCATGCAGTTGGGGCACGTGGTGGAGTGGGGTGCCAGGGAACAAGTGCTGCTCAGCCCGCAGCACGACTACACAAAGCGGCTGTTGGCCGCGGCTCCGGTGCCCGACCCACGTGAGCAGGGTCAGCGTCGCGCGGCCCGCCACGCATTGTTGGAATCCTTGGGCGACGAGGTGGCCGAGATCGACATCGAAACTCTCCGCTAGCATCCGAGCCGGACTCCGCGGCTCGCTGGGCTACTGGCCGCGGAGCGCTTCGAGCGGCTGGACCTGCGCCGCACGCCAGGCGGGGAATGTCCCGGCCAGGGCTCCGACCAAGAGCCCGAGCACTGGTCCGAGCAGCGGGAGGCGCCAGTCGATCACAGCAGACCAATTTTGGGTTTGGCAGACGCTCACCACGGCGATCATGCCGAGGCTGGCACCGGCCAGGCCTCCGAGCGCGCCCAGGAGGATCGCTTCCCCGAGGATCTGGGCGAGGATGTGCCGGCTGCGGGCGCCGAGGGCGCGGCGCAACCCGATCTCCCCGGTGCGTTCGATGACCGAGATGAATGTGGTGTTGGCGATGCCGACCATTCCGACGATGAGACTCACACCGGCCAGGAGCACCATCAGGACGTCGATTTGGGTGACCACCCCTTCCCGCAGGGAGGTGACGTCAGGCGGCTGATTGATCTCGAAACTGTCCAGCTGTTCGGGGTTCAGGGCGGCGGCAAGTTGGGCGGCGACGACGTGGGGCAGCTCCGGTCTCGACTGTCGCGTAGGCGATGACTGAGCCCTCGGCTGCGGCTGTGTCGCCGTAGATGGCGCGGGCACTGCATGTGGTCACGACGATAGCGGTGAGCAACTCGGGGTGTCGTTCGACCTGGCCGATGGCTCCGATGGCCAGGAATTGCTGGCCATCGAGCCAGACATAGGTGGGTAGGGACTCGGGGACGAGGCTGAGGCTGCGCACAGCCTGAGGACCCAACAGGGCAACGGGCTCACATGTGTCCTGGTGCCAGTCGTTGAACAACACACCAGACGAGGGCTGCGCTCCGGCAAGACCAAGAAAGTTCGGGGTGGCCGCTACTACCGGAACGTGTGACGTGGCGCCGCCGGGGATGAGCGAGATGCCGCCACTGGCATTGGGGACCGCCCAGCTGATACCCGCTGCCGTGACCCCCTCGATGTCCAGCATCCGTTGTTCGGCGTCGGGGAGCAGCCCGTAACCGCCCACAGCGACCCCATCTCCTTGATACCGGGCGGAGACTTCGGAGGCGGCAACCGGGTCGAAGGAGGCGTTGACCGCGGCCCGGGCTGAGGTGGTGATCCCAATGGTGGCCACCAGCACCCCGACACCCAGCAGGGTGCCGAGCGCGGTCAACAGGGATCGCCGAGGTCGCTGGGTGACTCCCACCGCTATCTCGTTGAGAAGGTCGCGAAGCCGGAGCCGGTTGAGGGGAACATCGATGGCTTCGATACGCCTAGTCTTGTTCACTGGCGATCCCATCGAGTATGTGGAGGCTGCGGTCCCCAGCGGCCGCGATCGTCGGGTCGTGGGAGACAACCACGATGGCGATGCCGTCCTGGTTGAGCTGGCGCAGGGTTTCCATGATGCGGGCGCTGTTGGCGCTATCGAGGTTGCCGGTGGGCTCGTCGCACAGCAACAGGGGAGGCCGGTTCACCAAGGCTCGTGCGATGGCGGTGCGCTGCATTTCCCCGCCCGAGAGCTGCCTGGCCAGCGCGGATCGACGTCCCGCCAGCCCTACCTTTTCGATGGCGGCATCGACCAGGTCGTCGCGTTGGCTGTGGTCGGTGGCCTGGTAGATCAGCGGCAGCCGCACGTTCTCCGCCACGGTCCGGTCGGGCAGCAGAAAAAATGCCTGGAACACGAAGCCCAGGTGAGCCGACCTCAGCGCCGCCCGTTGATCCTGTCCCAATTCCTGCGTCTGGATTCCGTTGAACCGGATCGATCCCGAGGTGGGGCGGTCGAGCAGACCGGCCAGGCCCAGCCAGGTGGACTTGCCCGATCCGCTGGGGCCGAAGACGGTCATGAAATCGCCCCGGTCTATGGTGAGGCTGCACTCGTGGAGGGCGCGCACCGGTGGGTGGGCGGGGTATTCGCGGGATACCGCGTCGAACTCGATCAGCGGCGGGTTCACTATCGGCCGCTTGAGGAAGGTGACGGCGAAGGCGGGGCGGCGGGGCCAGCCGGGGACGGTGAGGTTCCGGGAGCGGGTGAGTTAGCACCCGGCTGGGACGGCTGGGGCGATGCCGAACCGCTCTCCTGGCCCGGTGGGGGCGTGGCGTTCGGCGCGTTCGAGTTGGCGCCCTGCCCCGGTTCGGGATCGGTGGGGATACCGCCGATCAGTACAGTGTCACCCTCGGAGATGTCGCCGCTGATCTCTACCCTGCCATCTCCGCGCACCCCGGTGGTCACCGGTATCGCCACCACGGTGTCGTCGGCGAATCGCTTCATGACGACGGTCTGGCCGCGATCATCGGCAGAGACCGCTGCTACTGACACGCTCAGCGCGTCCTCATCGGAGGCCGAGAGGATGACCTGCAGCCGCAGTGCTTCTCCATCCAGGGTCTCCGGGAAAGGTGTTGCCGGCTTGGCGATGATGGTGGTCGTCGACTGTCCCAATTCGTCGGCCTCCTCGGTGATCGCCGTGACCACTTCCGCCTCGATCTTCTCGCCGTCGGGGGTGAAGATCACCGCCCGTTGACCGGGCACTACCCCCGCCACCGAACCAGAGGTGTCCTCGGCGACGGCCACCCGCTCGCCGCTGACCAGTGTCAATGCTGAGGTTGACTCAGCCGACCCCAGCTTCGCGGTGACCTCGTCGACTTCCGCCGGGAAGAATGGCACGAAGACCACCTCGCCCAGAGGAACCACCACTCCCGCTTTGGCCCGTGCCTGGCCCAGCTCGGCGGTGGCTGCCTCGCGGTCCTGCCTGGCTTGCGAGAGGGCTCGTTCGGCCTGAGTTACCGCCTTGGTAGCGTCGGATATCGAGTCGGTTCTTGCCTGTTGCTGGGTGGCGTCGGAATCGGCAGGCAGGCTCCGCCGAGCCCTGGACAGCTGGGTTTCGGCCGCGTCGAGGGTGTCTTCTGCATCGACCACCGCAGCCTCCGCCGCGTCCAGGCCCTCGGCCGCTGCGTCGACTTCTTCCTGCCCCATCGATTCCGCGGAGTATCCGCGGGCCTCGTACAGCCCTTCCAGGGCTGATTGAGCAGCGCCATCGAAACTCGACGAGCCGGACAGGTCCGTCGAGGTGGCCTCACCCAACGCGGCGATCAGCTGCGTCACATCCGTGCCTTCAGCCCCAGGCACGATGGTGCGATACACCGGAACCGCACCGCGCAGCGCGATAATGGGACGGCCGCTGACCTCGGCCAGCACCGAGCCTGGCTCCACCACATCGCCCGCCGCTACGGGCAGGGCGCTGATGATGGCCGAACTCGTTCCTTCCGGGGCGATGATCGGCACTGTGGTGGCCACCATGCGACCCACGGATGCATTGAGCTGCGCAGAAGACACCACGGGCCCCAGCTGCACCACCTCCGGGATGCCGGTGTGTGGTGGCGGCGAGGTCTCTGCCGCCACCTGGGCAGGTGACTTCGTGAACTGCCCAGCCAGGATGCCCACTACCAAAGCGACCACCGCTATCAGTGCCATCCACGCCAGCTGCCTGGGCCTTCCACCGATGCCTTTCATTTCTCGTTACTGCCCCAGAATCTCTCGTGAACGTTCCAAGGCGGCCAGCACTTCGCGTTGTGCCGTCTCGAACTCGGCGGCTCGTTCGTCGATAAAGCGTTGTTGGTAGGCCTGATCCAAGGCGTACCAGGTTCCGTACAGATTGACTTCTTGCCCGCAGGATACTGATTCGAAAGTTGCTTGACGCCCCGCGTCTCCCTCAGCCACTTCGAAATCGCCCATCTCGTGCAGGTCGGCCACATCGTAGCCAACTTCTGACATGCATTCCGACCATTGGGCCAATGCCGAGACATATCGGGAGTCGACCATGATCTGATCGCGACTCTCGCCAAGGCCACCGGATATGAGTAAGACCTGAGTCCTGTAGTAGTCGGTGGTGCCATCGAAAAGCTCGAGGGCTCCTTCCTGAAGGCACCCGCCCGGCGGCACCGGGTCGCCGGCCTCATCGGTGACGGTTGCCGGATCGCCCGAGGGCGCTACCCCATGGAATACCTCGTACTCAAATTCGGTTGGATCTCGTGAGGAGCCTATGCTTGGGCCGGAGCCCTTTTCGTCGTCAACCATCATGCTGCCGGCTCGGTCCGCGGGGTCACCGGCAACGCCGAATTGCAAGGCCTTCTCCGGGTCAATAACTGTGCCGTACCTGCCGTCGAATAAGACCGCTTCATTTGGCATAGGAGTGAGGTTTGGAATGTAGGGGCTGTCGGTTATTCCGAAGCGCTTCGCGCAGTCGTTTGCCAGGACAGTGACGGCATTGTCGTAGAGCGCGACCTCTTGCGGCGTGAGAACATAGCGCTGTAAGGGCAGATCTACCTGGCTGTAATCGGTAAGCGGTGGAATTGTCGTCGGAAGTTCGGGTTCCGCCTCACTAGAGGCGGAACCGCAACCCGTTGCCAGAGCGATCACGATGATCGCGCTGATCAAGCGAATAATACGTTTCATGAGTCAGAAAGCCCTTTCGGCGTCCGTGCCTCGAAGGCCGGAATATATGTCTTGTATATACTCGTGTTCGAGGCTTGGTCAAGTCTTGACCCGATGTAGATCGAGGAGTCGAGGTGCATCTTTCGTTAAATTGCCAACTTTCCCAGAATCAATGAAGCCGTAGTGAAAGCGGCGCACAACTACTAAGGCGGCAAGTGCCGCATAAAGGCAGCTCAAAGAAGCGCGCAGACACTGAGAAGCAGGCTTCGATGCCTTGATTCGGGTGAGCGTATCAGGTGGGCAATGACACTGGCGCGGGGGGTCGATATAGCCGTGGAGCCGGCTCAAGGGGCGGGTCCGGGGTCAACGGGGCCCCAGCGGCTCGGCCCCACCCTCGACAGCCAGTGAGCTCAGGGGCGCCGGGGGCCCGCCGTCGCGGCCACCGCCGAAGTGACGGGGTGGTTGGTCCGATCCTCTACTTTGGAGGCATGGGCAATGTTTCGGAGCTGACCACATTGGGCTACCTCGTCTCGCCGGACCGGAGCCGGGTGCTGCTCGTGCATCGGATTCACCGCAGCACCGACGAACAGCTGGGAAAGTACAATGGCCTAGGCGGCAAGGTTGAGCCAGGGGAAGACATTTGGCAGGCAATGCGGCGCGAGATAGCCGAGGAGGCAGGTGTGGACGTGACGCAGATGGAGCTGCGGGGAACCATCGCCTGGCCGGGGTTCAACGGCCGCGACGTGTTTGGATTCGTGTTCTTGGTCACCGGATTCGATGGCCAGCCGCACCGCACCAACGCTGAGGGAGCCCTCGCCTGGCACGACATCGACTCGATGGCTGAGTTGCCGATGTACGACGGGGACCGGCACTTCCTGCCGCTGGTCTTCGACCGGTCCGTGGGCCAATTCCATGCTGTGCTGCCCTATGACGGCGATCACAGCCTCGACTGGTCAGCGACGGTGCTTCCCGCCGATGGCGGCCAGCCCGCATGAACCGCAACCTCAGCCGACCCGCGAACACCCGGCCAGCAACAGCTCCCCGGCCCGCTGCCGCCAAGGCACTGACTGCACTCGGCTGGGTAATGGCGGTGCTGGGGCTGCTGGGGACCCTGCCCCTGATCGTGCTGTGGGTGGCGCCCCGGCTGCAGGCCCTGAGCTTCTACACGGTTGCGCTGGCCAGCTTCATTCCGCTGTGGTGGATCCCGGCTGTGTGCCTGGCCGGTGGCCTCAGCCTCGCGTTGCGCGCGTGGTGGCGGCTGCTGGGCGTGGGCGTTGTGGCCGTGATCCTGGTCATTGAGGCCAGCAATATTGCCTCCATCGTGGGTGGCTGGGGCCCCGACGCGCTCGTCAACGTCGAGCCGGATGAGTCGGAAACGAGGTTGGCAGTGGTCTCCGTCAACGCCCAATACGGTCAGGTCGACGTTGACGCGCTGCTGAAAAGTGTTTCCGAGGGGTACGCGCCCGCCGACGTCCTGATCATCAGCGAGCACACCCCCGCCCTTGCCGAAGCCCTCACCGAGGCCGGGCTCAAGGAGCAGATGCCCTACGTGGTCGGCACGCAACGAACCGACGCTGGCGGGACCGCCATCTACTCCCGTGCGCCGCTGCGACAGGTGGCCACCTCCGATACCGCCTTCGACAATATCGTTGTCACAACAACCAAGGGGGGCGCCGAGTATGTGGTGGCCGGGGTCCACGCCACCGCGCCGCAACTCGGCGGCCGCCGCTGGGATTCCGAGGGGGCCGCACTAGCCGACCTCTTCGCCCCCTACGTGAACGAGAACTTTCTTGCCATCGGAGACTTCAACGCCATCGACCAGCACCTCACGATGCGGCGCTTCTACAGTCTTGGCCTGGAAAACGCTGCCTGGGAGCAGACATCGGGCCTGCGGTGGTGGCCAACCTGGCCAGTGGGTAGCACAGTTCCACCCTTCGTGCGGATCGATCATGCATTATGCGGGCCGAACCTCGCCTGCACGATGCCGAACCTGATCGCGCTCCCAGGCACCGATCACATGGCCCTCAGCCTATGGATCGACGCCAGGGCCTAGCTGGCCCCTCCCGATGACGAGCGGTTCTGGCCGGCCCAGCCGGGCGCGCAGCATCGGTGCCAGCACCTCGACTCACCGGTGGCCTACTGTTGGACGTAGCCCAAGAGCTGATCCCGCTCGTCGGTGAGCTGGTCGATCCGGTACTTCACTATGTCGCCGATCGAGACGATGGCCTTCAACTCGCCCTCCACCACGATGGGAACATGGCGGATCCGATGATCGGTCATGGTCCGGGCAACCTCTTCGATCTCGTCCTCGGGCAGCGCCGAGTAGATCTCCCGCGTCATCCGGTGGCCGACGCTGTCGGTCAGCAGCTCGGGGCCCACATCCGCCAGCCCCATCACAACATCGCGCTCGCTGATGATGCCATCGACGTGCGTGCCGTCATCACTGACGACAACCGCGCCGATCTTTCGGGTGCGCAGCACCACAAGCAGATCAGCGATGGTGGCATCCGAGGTGATGGTTGCTACGTCCGATCCCTTGCGGCGAATCACTTCTTCCAGTCTCATGCCCCGGATGCTACGCCCACCACCCCGCCCGGTGGGGCAAAAATGCTCGTGGCGGCGCGATTGCGCAACCGAAGTGCCCGCCGCGGGCCCCCAGCCATGATGGCTGCTGCCAGCAGACGCCCCTGGCGCGTCATGACGTTGGACGGCCCAGCCATGCAGCGCAGTAGGGTGGCGGCGTGGCCTTTTGGGATGACGCGCTGGCGGCAGCCGAAGCTGAGCCAGACCCGACATCGCTTGCGGCGGCCGAGCGCCTGCGGCGCACCTACCCGTCCGAGATGGCTGCCGCGGCCCTGTCCCAGGTGAGGCTGCGGCGGCGGGCCGCAGGAAAACACCCCCACGCGGCACGGATGCTGTGGACCGCTGACGGGCTGGAACAGGCCACCCGCCACTGTGTCGCTGGGTGGCGGGCCAGCAGATTCCGGGAGGCTGGGGCCAGCCGGGTATGGGATCTCGGTTCCGGTATCGGCGTCGATGCCATGGCATTGGCCGAGGCGGGGCTGGCGGTGACAGCCGTGGAGATCGACCCGGTGGTGGCCGAGTATGCCGCGGCCAACCTGCAGCTCAGCGGCGGCGGTGAGGTGCGCCTCGCGCGCGCCGAGGACGTCGACATCCCGGCCGCGGACGCTGTATTCCTCGACCCCGCGCGGCGGACCGGGGCGGGCCGGACCTGGCGCGTCGAAGACTTCTCCCCGTCCTGGGGCTTGGTGGCCGAGCTGCTGGCCTCCCCGCGATTCGTGGCCGCCAAGCTTGGCCCCGGGATGCCCAAGGATCTGATCCCCGACGGCGTCCGCGCGAGCTGGGTCTCCGTCGCGGGCCAGGCGGTCGAGGTGTCGTTGTGGAACGGGCTCTCGGCTGGGCCGGAAGCTGTGGTGTTCGCCAGCGCGGATGCTGCTCCCGTCGCGCTGCGGCTACCGCCCCAGCCACGTCAACTGCCGGTTCGTCCGCTCGGCCGCTACCTGATCGAACCCGACAATGCTGTGATCCGCGCCGGGGTGATGTCCGAGATCGCCCCCGAGGCCGACCTGTGGCTGCTGGACTCCCATGTGGCCTACCTATCAGCAGACGAGCCGATCCCCGGCCCCCTCGCCACGAACTTCGAGGTACTCCAAACGTTCCCGTTCGACCTGAAGTCCCTACGTACCTGGGTGCGGGAGAACCACATTGGCGCGCTGGAGATCAAGAAGCGGGCCGTCGACGTGGACCCGGCACGCCTGCGACGCCAACTCAAGCCCAGCGGGAAGGCATCGGCGACGCTGATCCTGGCCCGGACCCCCGGCGGGACCCGGGTAGTGGTCGCTCGACGCGTCGAGCCCGCCGCCCACTCTTGGCACTCGGGTTGAATGAGTGCTAACCGTGGGTATAGCTTTGGTGTTAGCACTCGGCCTCCCCGGGTGCTAACGGCCGAGGTGGCACCCGCGACGACGCCACGGCCAATGACCGAGCCAACCATCCGGCACCGCCGGACCGCAGAAAGGGTGTTGAACGTGGCAACCACGATCAAGCCGCTGGAGGACCGCGTCCTCGTCGAGCCCCTAGAGGCCGAGCAGACCACAGCTTCGGGCCTGTACATCCCCGACACCGCCAAGGAAAAGCCTCAGGAGGGCCGCGTCATCGCCGCGGGTCCCGGCCGCATCGACGACAACGGCAACCGCGTCCCGATGGACGTCGCCGAGGGTGACATCGTCATCTTCTCCAAGTACGGCGGCAACAACATCAAGTACGACGGCAAGGAGCTCATGCTGCTCAACGGCCGTGACATCCTCGCCGTCGTCAGCAAGTAAGGACCTCATCTATGCCTAAGATCCTGCAGTTCGACGAGGAGGCCCGCCGCTCCCTGGAGCGTGGCGTCGACACCCTCGCCAACACTGTCAAGGTGACCCTTGGCCCCAAGGGACGCTACGTCGTCCTGGACAAGAAGTGGGGCGCCCCGACCATCACCAACGACGGTGTCACCGTCGCCAAGGAGGTCGAGCTCGAGGATCCCTACGAGAACCTCGGAGCACAGCTGGCCAAGGAAGTCGCCACCAAGACAAATGACGTTGCCGGTGACGGCACCACCACCGCCACAGTGCTGGCCCAGGCCCTCGTGCATGAGGGCTTGCGTGCTGTCGCCGCGGGGGCCAATCCCGTCGGCCTCAAGCGCGGCATCGATAAGGCCACCTCGGCCGTGGTCGACGCCCTGGCCGCGGCATCGCGTCCGGTCGACACCACCGCCGATATGGCATCGGTGGCGACCATCTCCTCACGTGACTCCCAGATCGGCGCGCTCATCGCCGACGCCTTCGACAAGGTCGGCAAGGATGGCGTCATCACTGTCGACGAATCCCAGACCTTCGGCACCGAGCTGGAGTTCACCGAGGGCATGCAGTTCGACAAGGGCTACCTCAGCCCGTACTTCGTGACCGACGCCGATCGGATGGAGGCAGTCCTGGAGGACCCCTACATCCTGATCAACTCGGGCAAGATCTCCTCGATGAACGATCTGCTCCCGCTTCTGGAGAAGGTCATCGCCGCCAAGGGCACCCTGTTCGTGGTGGCCGAGGACGTCGACGGGGAGGCGCTGAGCACCCTGGTGGTCAACAAGATCCGCGGCACCTTCACCTCGGTTGCCGTCAAGGCCCCCGCCTTCGGTGACCGTCGCAAGGCAATGCTGGAGGACATCGCGATCCTCACCGGCGGCCAGGTCGTCGCCCCCGAGGTTGGCCTCAAGCTCGATCAGGTGGGCCTGGAGGTGCTCGGCCGCGCCCGTCGCGTGGTCGTCACCAAGGACGACACCACGATCGTCGACGGCGCCGGTGAGCACGACGAGGTTTCGGCCCGCGTGGCGCAGCTGCGCGCCGAGATCGAACACACCGACTCCGACTGGGATCGCGAGAAGCTCCAGGAGCGCGTCGCGAAGCTCGCCGGGGGCGTGTGCGTGATCAAGGTCGGTGCCGCCACCGAGGTGGAGCTGAAGGAGAAGAAGCACCGGATCGAGGATGCCGTCTCCGCGACCCGCGCCGCGATCGAGGAGGGCATCGTCGCCGGTGGCGGCTCCGCCCTCGTCCATGCTGCCAAGGCGCTCGACGGCGATCTCGGCCTCGACGGTGACGAGAAGGCCGGCGTCACGATCGTGCGCAAGTCGCTGGTGGAGCCGCTGCGCTGGATCGCCGAGAACGGCGGCGAGGCCGGCTACGTCATCGTCTCCAAGGTCGCAGAACAGGAGCCGGGCAACGGCTACAACGCGGCCACGGGCGAGTACCAGAACCTGATCGATGCCGGTGTGATCGATCCGGTCAAGGTGACCCGCTCGGCACTGGCCAACGCGGCTTCCATCGCGTCCCTGCTGCTCACCACCGAGACCCTGGTGGTGGACAAGCCGGAACGCGACGAGGAGTGACGTGTAGCTAGGCGTTGGCTACGTCTGCGGGCCCTGGGGACTACCCGGGGCCCGCAGTCATGTGGTGGCAGGCATCCCGGGGCGGGTCTAGCCGAGGGCAGCTGCCAGCCCGGCCGCCACGGGGGCCGGGCTCAGCCCCGGGTCGAGGCAGCGCTGCAATAGGTACCCGTCGATCGAGGCCGCGGTCAAGGCTGCCATCTGGTCCGGATCGGCCACGCCCTGCGCCGCGAACCACTCGGAGAGCCGTGTGCGAAGTTGTGCCACCAGCGCAGCGAGTTCGTCACGTAACTCGGGGTCGCGGGGGGCTGCCACCAATGTCTCGTAGAGCAGCAGCAGCTCGGGGCGGTGTGGATCGCCGGCGGTGAGCGCATCAAAGACCCCGGCCAGCCCTTGCCGCAGGCTGGTGGTGCCCGGGGCCAGGACGCTGTGCATGGCCGCCTCGAAGTATGCTCGGACGCTGCGCAGCGCGGCCCGCCGGCGCAGCTCGTCGACGCTGTGGGCGTAATAGTGCACGACGCCGAGGCTGACTCCGGCCCGCCCGGCAATGAGCCGGGCGCTCACATTTCCCCAGCCTAGCTCCGGGATCAACGCCGCGGTGGCATCGAGCACCCGCTGCAGGGCCTCCCCCCGCGGGCTCACCCCATCACCGCGGACACGGCCAGGACACCGAGCACGCCGGCGGAGGCCAGTGAGATGCCCTCGAGCACGAGCAGCTGGGTCGGCGGCGGGTCGGTCACGACGGGGAACACTCCCATGAGATCGGCGAAGAAAACACTCAGGTAGCACCCTGCCAGCACCGCCGTCGCGGTGAAAGCCGCCGTGACCGGCGCTGCTACCAGCCAGGCGACAGTTGCCAATGACCCCATTCCCAGCAGGGTCAAGAACACATTGAAACCGTTGTACTGCCACCGGGGTAGCGCCGAAAAGTCGCGGGTGTCGATCAGCTTGCCCGGAATCATCGGAATCAGTAACAGCGTCTGCCACATCAGTGCGGCGGCGGAGACTATGGCGAGAGTATCAGCGGTCATGCCGCCACACTAAAGCTAAATTGGACGATCGTCCAAACGGCGGGGCGAGGATGCGTCGCGATCAAGTGCGGGACAGGTGACTGTCTCGAACCGTGCCTGAGGCGCTGGTCAAGCACCCGGATGTGGCAGTCGTCTCCGCGACGTGGTCGGTGTCGGCCACTAGGATCGCAAGGGTGAGGTACTGCGTGATCGGGGACATCGGTGGACACCGTGAGGTGCTTGCGAAGCTCTTGGCCCGCGCTGGATGCTCACCGGGCCAGGGCCGGATCCCCGATGACCTCACAGTGGTCCAGGTGGGTGACCTCGTCCACCGCGGACCCGATTCGGCCGGTGTGGTGTCACTCGTGGATGAGTTCCTCGCGGGTCCGGACGGCGATCGGTGGCTACAGCTGGCCGGCAACCACGAGGCGCAATACGTCAGGCCGGGCGGTGCCACATTCCGTTGGGACGAAGTGCTGCCCGAGTCAACCATCGCGACCCTTCGGCGGTGGTGGGATCAAGGCTGGATGGTTCCCGCAGTGGATGCGGGCGGGGTGCTGGTCACCCACGCCGGGCTCACGCGCGGGTTCTGGCAGTCGCTTGGCGAGCCGGGCTCGGCGCGGGAGACAGCGGCCGCCATCAACGGGCTGCCCCGCGAGCGAAGTTCGTCGCTGTGGCGCGAAGGCGTCCTCATCCTCGGTGTGCCGATGGCGGGCGCGGGCCCACTGTGGGCCTCGGCCTCGGATGAGGTGATCCCCGGCTGGCTCGGGTACCCCGTTCCCTTCACCCAGATCATGGGGCATTCGTCCCTGGTGAATCGCCGGGGTGAACTGCGCACGGACGATCCCCACGTCATCGACACCATCACCCTCCTGCCTGCCGAGGGCATGGGATACGCCACGGTGGCCGGCCGGCAGTTCTGGTGTATCGACCCGACGCACACTTCCGAGCCGGCCCCGGCCTGGAACGGTGTCATCGTCGACCAGGGCATCGTGACACCTTTGGGATAGACGAAGGCCGCGGACCCCGTAGGGCCCGCGGCGCGGTGAGGCCTACCGCTCCTGTAGCAGCGACAGGCGTTCGAGATACTCGTCTCCGGTGAGTTCGCCGTCGGCGAGCCGTTCGGCCAGAACGTACTCGGCCTTGACGGCGGGGGCCGGTCCGGGCAGGGCCGGGGCGCCTTGCGGGTCCCAGCTCAACGGCCCGAGCCTGCCATTATGGCGAAGCACCGCCAAGGCTATGACGATCCCCACGATCAGCATGGCGACCATCGCTAGGCCTCCTTGGTGTCGGTCGGGTTCTCGGTGCGCAGGACGCTGGTGCGTTCCAGGTACTCCTCGGGCGTGATTTCACCCTCGGCGAGGCGCTCCTTGAGCCGGTTCATCGCCTGCTCCTCGGGTGAGGCTCCCCAGCCCCACTGCTGACGGGGGGTTACGGGTCCGGACGGGGCGCCGTCCCACTTCACAGGGCCGATACGCCCATTGCGACGCAAGCCACCGAGAATCACGATCACCAGGGCCAGGGACGCGAGAAGGAAAAAGAATCCAGGGCCACCGTGGCCCACATGCATCAATACTGTACTCATGGCATCCATGGAACTCTCCTGGGCCGGAAAAATCGTCGTCGCGCAAGCCGATCTTGCCGGCTTCGGCGTACGTATCGATACGTAGCCGGCAATACCACGCCGGGGTGATGCATCCCAGAGCACTAGCCTCGTATTGTGACGGGTATGCGCCCCTCCCGGCCCCACAACGGCCCGCCGATCCTGATCAGGGTCGTGGTCCTGACCCTGATCGGTTTCAGCCTGGTCATGGGATGGCAAATGTCCGGCCTCAGGAGCGAGTCGTTCGGCAAGCGGACCGGCGAGCCGCCGTGGCGCGACGGGGTCAACCAGGATCCGCTGCCCCTGATCGTGTGGGTGAGTATCGCCGCGATCATCGCTGGGGTCTTTGTGATGCGCCGCTGGCCGTGGCAGGGATTCGCCGCCGCCATGGCAGGCATGGTGTTCTATGCCGCCCTCGGCGGTTTCGGGCTCGCGCTGGTCGTCCCCGGCGTCCTTGCCCTCGGCGAGCTGGTGAGGCGATTCGGGCTCAAGGAATCCTGGCCCGCTCTGGTCGCCCTGCCGATCGTGTTCTGGGCCACCTCCTGGAACCTGCCATGGCTAGGCCTCACCTCGCTGACGGCATGGAGCAACATCCTTACCGGCATGGCCTGGGTGCTGGTCCCTACGCTTGTGATGCACCTCGTCTCGACCAGGCGAACCGCGGTGGATCAGGCCCGCCAGGAGGAGCTCGAACGCGTCGCTACCGCCGAACGGCTGCGCATGGCCAGCGAGATCCACGACGTTGTGGGGCATTCGCTGTCGATGATCTCGCTTCAGGCAGGGGTGGCGCTCAAGGTCTTCGACGCCAACCCGGCCCAGGCCCGCGCGTCGCTGGAGACAATCCGGTCCTCATCCAAGTCCGCGCTGGCCGAGGTGCGGCGCACTCTCGCCGTGTTCCGCGGCACCGATGAGGCCTCGCCCCTGGCGCCGACCCCGACGCTGGGTGGAGTAGCGTCGCTGGTGGAGCAGGTACGAGGCACCGGGACCAGGGTTCACCTCGGGGGCATCCCCGACACCGATGACATCTCGCCGGCAGCGCAGACAGGGGCATACCGGGTGGTTCAAGAGGGCCTCACCAACGCCATCCGCCACGCGCCCGGCCAGGCGGTAGACGTGACGATCATGCGTGACGCCACC
This sequence comes from Arachnia sp., assembly GCA_047972985.1. Classification (GTDB taxonomy): domain Bacteria; phylum Actinomycetota; class Actinomycetes; order Propionibacteriales; family Propionibacteriaceae; genus Arachnia. The sequence continues at coordinate 29,255 of JBKEBG010000165.1, read as the reverse complement.
GAGCTGGTGGTGCGCGTCACCGACGACGGATCACCCACCGCCGAGGCGGTCGAAGGCGGCGGGCTGCGCGGAATGCGCGAGCGGGTATCGGCGCTGGGAGGACGGCTCTCGGCCACCGCGACCCCGAACGGCTTCGTCGTGGTTGCCTGGATTCCAGTCGATGGAGGCGATTCGTGAGTATTTCAGTCCTGATAGTCGACGATGCGCCGCTGGTGCGCATGGGCCTGCGGGCCCTGGTCGACAGCGAACCGGACTTCACAGTGGTGGGGGAGGCGGCCGATGGCCGCGAGGCCCTCGCCCAGGTCCGGGCGCTGGCCCCGCAGGTAGTCCTCATGGACATCCGGATGCCCGAGATGGATGGACTGTCCGCGCTGCGCGAGATCAGCGCCGACGACACCCTGGCGGGCAGTCGCATCGTCATGCTCACCACATTCGAGCTCGACGAGTACGTCTTTGCGGCGCTGCAGGCGGGGGCGAGCGGGTTCCTGGTCAAGGACGCCGACCCCGAAGACATTTCCCGGGCCATCCGGGCCGCGGCCTCGGGAGAGTCACTGCTATCGCCCACAGTCACCCGCACAGTCATCTCCAGGTTCGCGGGAAGGACCTCCGCACCGGGCACGGCCCATCCGCGGCTGGGCGACCTCACCGAGCGCGAACGCGAAGTCCTGGAACTCGTCGCGGAAGGGCTCAACAACGACGAGCTTGCCGCAAGGCTGTTCATTTCCAAGGCCACCGCGCGCACTCACGTCTCGCGGATCCTGATGAAGCTCAGCGCGAGAGACCGTGCGCAGCTGGTAGTGATCGCCTACCAGTCCGGGTTGGCCTAGAGCGGGAACGCGCAGTTCATCGGTTCGTCCCGGCTAGACTGCTCACGTTCGGCGAACGGAAGGGCAGCGGCAATGGCGGAACTCACGGGGTCGGGCGTTCCAGCCCCCTTCGAGGCGATGGGGCTCACCTACGACGATGTGCTGCTGCAACCCGTCGAATCGGACGTCATCCCGTCTCAGGCGCAGACCACCACCCAGCTCACCCGGCGGATCCGACTCAACGTTCCCCTGGCCAGCGCCGCCATGGACACGGTCACCGAGACCCCGATGGCCATCGCGATGGCCCGCGTCGGCGGCATCGGCATCCTGCACCGCAACGTCTCGATCGAGGACCAGGCCCACATGGTTGACCGGGTCAAACGCTCCGAAGCCGGGATGGTGAGCGAGCCCATCACCATCACCCCCGATGCGACCCTGCGCGAGGTCGACGAGCTCTGTGCCACCTACCGGATCTCCGGGGTGCCCGTCGTGGACGAGGCCGGGAGGCTCGTCGGGATCATCACCAACCGTGACCTTCGCTTCGAGGACGACCCCGAGCGCAAGGTGGGCGGTGTGATGACCGCCATGCCCCTGGTCACCGCCCCCGTCGGGATCAGCGGGCCCGATGCGCTGGGGTTGATGGCGCGCAACAAGATCGAAAAGCTGCCCATTGTCGACGATCAAGGACGGCTGACGGGGCTCATCACTCTCAAGGACTTCGTCAAGGCCGACAAATACCCTGCTGCCGCCAAGGACGCCCAGGGTCGCCTCCGCGTGGGGGCGGCCGTCGGATTTTTCGGAGATTCGTGGGAGCGGGCGATGGCGCTGGTCGCAGAGGGGGTCGATCTCATCGTCGTCGACACCGCACACGGCCACAGCCGCGGCGTGGTGGACATGATCCGACGCCTCAAGGCCGACCCCGCGACTGCTGAGGTCGACATCGTCGGCGGCAATGTCGCCACGTATGCGGGGGCGAAGGCACTCGTGGAGGCGGGGGCCGACGGCGTCAAGGTGGGCGTCGGGCCGGGATCGATTTGCACCACCCGGGTTGTCGCGGGAGTTGGCGTGCCTCAGGTCACCGCGATCTACGACGCGGCGCGGGCCTGCGCCCCGGCCGGAGTCCCGGTCATTGGCGACGGCGGGCTGCAGTACTCCGGCGATATCGCCAAGGCCATCGTGGCCGGGGCCAGCAGTGTCATGCTCGGCTCGCTCCTGGCCGGTTGCGAGGAAAGCCCCGGCGAACTCGTATTCATCAACGGCAAGCAGTACAAGTCCTACCGGGGCATGGGCTCGCTGGGCGCCATGTCGGCGCGGGGAAGGCAGACCTCGTACTCCAAGGATCGCTATTTCCAGGCCGACGTCGTCAGCGACGATCAGCTGATTCCCGAGGGCATTGAGGGCCAAGTGGCCTACCGCGGGCCGCTGTCGGCTGTGGCGCACCAGCTGGTGGGGGGGCTTCGGCAGTCAATGTTCTACTCCGGTGCCCGTACCATCACTGAACTCCAGGAGCGCGGCAGGTTCGTGCGGATCACCGCCGCCGGGCTGCGCGAGTCCCATCCCCACGACATTCAACTGACCGCAGAAGCGCCCAACTACTGGGCCCGATAGCCGAGGACCATCGATGTACGAACTTGGACAAAGCGGCCGTGCCAGCCACGCCTACGGCTTCGACGACGTCGCCATCGCCCCTACTCGACGCACCCGCGGTGAGGAGGAGGTGGACCTGAGCTGGCGAATCGACGCCTGCAGCTTCGACTACCCGCTCGTGGCGGCGCCGATGGACTCGGTCATGAGCCCGGCCACCGCCATCGAAATGGGGCGCCTGGGTGGCCTCGGCGTGCTCAACCTCGAGGGCCTGTGGACCCGCTATGAGGATCCACAGCAGCAATACGAGCGTCTCACCGCCGAGGTGGATCAGGTCACTGCGACCAGGCGGATGCAAGACATCTACGCCGAGCCCATCAAACCTGAGCTCATCGAGGCCCGGCTGGCCGAGCTCAGGCAGGCGGGGGTTCCGGTGGCGGCGTCGCTGACCCCGGCTCGCACCGCCGAGTTTGCCCCGATCATCGAACGCTCCGGGCTCGACTTCTTCGTGATCCGCGGCACCACAGTCTCCGCCGAACACGTCGGGGGTGAGGACACCCTCAACCTGAAGGAGTTCATCTACCGCTTCGATGTGCCGGTCCTGGTGGGGGGGTGCGCCACCTACCGTGCCGGGCTTCATCTGATGCGCGCCGGTGCGGCAGGAATCCTCGTCGGTTTCGGGGGCGGTTCCACCGCCACCACCGGCTCGGTACTCGGCATCGAAGTGCCCATGGCCTCGGCGATCGCCGACGTCGCGGAGGCCCGCCGCGACTACCTCGAGGAATCGGGCGGACGCTACGTCCACCTCATCGCTGACGGATCCGTCGGCCGCTCCGGTGATATCGCCAAGGCGATCGCGTGCGGGGCTGATGCTGTGATGGTGGGATCCCCTTTGGCACGGGCCACGCAGGCCCCGGGCCGCGGGTGGCACTGGGGGGCCGAGGCCTGGCACCGCACCCTCCCGCGCGGCGAGCGCAGCTTCTTCGAGCAGGTCGGCTCGTTGGCCGAGGTGGTGCACGGCCCGTCGCATCTGCCCGACGGCACGATGAACCTCGCCGGTGGTTTGCGTAAGGCGATGGCCCTGACCGGTTACACGGATCTGAAGTCGTTCCAGCGGATCGACCTGATCCTCCACTGAAGTGGATATCGACCAGGCCACGGCCGAACTCACCCGGCTGCGCGGCAGCATCGACAACATGGATGCGGCGCTGGTCCACCTGCTGGCGGAGCGTTTCAAGGTCACCCAGCGGGTGGGAGAGCTCAAGGCGGCTTCGGGATTGCCGCCGGCGGACCCGGCTCGGGAGGCGCGCCAGATCGCCCGGCTGCGCAGCCTCGCCGTCGACGCTGATCTCGATCCCGAGTTGGCCGAGAAGTTCCTCACATTCATCGTGGCAGAGGTGGTGCGCCATCACGAGCAGATCGCGGCGAGGCAGGCCGTGGACCCTCAACCCTGACGCCGCGCTGCGGCGAGGCTGCCGAAGCGGCTTCAGCGGCGGCAATTCCGTGGCGTTCATCGGGCAGGGAGGAACGATTCCACTGATGAGCCTGCTGTCGCGCGCCTTCCCGGAGGCGACGATGCTGGCCGGCGCTGTGCAAGGCCCGGGCACCGCCGCTCACGGGCCGAACGAGGCGCTGCACGTGCCTAACGCCACCAAGCTCACCGCTGCGCTGGCGCTGCTGCTCAGCAGGGCCGATCCTGCCGCTTGATCGCCCGATGCCAGGGACAGCCGGGGGTGATCGCAGGCTTGGTTTGGTGACCATCGGGCAGCCGCCCCGCCCGGATCTCGCCCAGGCGGCCCCGGGCGCCGGTCGAATCGGCCCGGGTGCTGGCATTCCCAGCGACCCCGGCTTCAGGGCACCCCTGGGCTGGCGCGAGAGGAAACGCCGGCGCGCCTGGCAGCACACGCAGGCCGCCGCCCACGCCACGGGGGAGCAGGCGGCGGCGCACTGAATTAGAGCGGGGCCTCAGTCGAGCAGACCCTCGTAGAGGACAGTGGACAGGTAGCGCTCGCCAAACGACGGAATGATCGCCACGATCGTCTTGCCCGCGTTCTCCGGGCGCGCGGCGATTTCGGCGGCAGCCGACAGGGCTGCCCCCGACGAGATGCCCACCAGGAGGCCTTCCTCGCTGGCGGCGCGACGCGCGAAGTCAACCGCCTGGTCGATGCTGCGCGGCAGCACCTCGTCGATCACATCGCGGTCGAGGATCTCCGGGATGAAGTTCGCGCCGATGCCCTGGATCTTGTGGGGGCCCGGCTGCCCACCGGACAAGATGGGGGACTCACTCGGCTCGACGGCGACGATCCGCACCTCGGGCTTTCGCTCCTTGAGTACCTGTCCCACCCCGGAAACCGTGCCGCCGGTGCCGACGCCGGCCACTACGATGTCGACTGCGCCGTCGGTATCGTTCCAGATCTCCTCCGCCGTGGTCCGTCGATGCACTTCGACGTTGGCCGGGTTGGCGAACTGGCGCGCCAGTACCCCGCCACGCTCCGCTGCGATTTCCTCGGCCTTCTCGACGGCGCCCTTCATGCCCAGCGGGCCGGGCGTCAAGACGAGTTCAGCGCCGAATGCCCGCAGGAGAGCGCGGCGCTCCTTACTCATCGTCTCGGGCATTGTCAGCACGACGGTGTAACCGCGGGCGGCGCCCACCATCGCCAACGCGATGCCTGTATTACCGCTGGTGGCCTCCACAATCGTGCCCCCGGGGGCCAGCTGCCCGGATGCTTCAGCGGCATCGACGATGGCGACGCCGATGCGGTCCTTGACTGAGTTGGCTGGGTTGTAGAACTCCAGCTTGGCGGCCACAGTCGCGGCGTCGCCGGCGATGCGGTTGATCTTGACTAGGGGGGTACGGCCTACCAGGGCCGTGACATCGGAGTAAATCGTCATGCACGCCCCAACCACGGCGCGGGTCGAGTTATTCCAAGTGCGCACCGGCAGCCTAGAATCCCGTGCCATGACCTCCACGCATGCCCTGGTCCTCGTCGTTGACTACGGGGCGCAGTACGCCCAACTGATCGCCCGACGGGTCCGTGAGGCGGGCGTGTACTCCGAGATCGTCGGCTCGGGGGAATCCGTGGCCGCACTGTTGGAGCGTAAGCCGGCAGCTGTGATCCTGTCCGGCGGTCCCTCCTCGGTCTATGCCGCCGGGGCACCCCAGCTGGATCCTGCCCTGTTCGAGGCCGGGGTTCCGGTGTTCGGGATCTGCTACGGCTTCCAGGCCATGGCGAAGGCCCTCGACGGCGCGGTAGCCAAGACCGGCCAGCGGGAATACGGCAGGACCCCACTGTCGATCCAGGACAACGGTGCGCTACTTCGGGATCTGCCCAACACCCTCAACGTGTGGATGAGCCACGGTGACAGCGTCGCACGTGCCCCCCAGGGATTTCAGGTGCTGGCCCGTTCAGCGGGCGCTCCCATCGCTGCCTTCGAGGACCTGCAGCGTCGGCTCGCTGGGGTGCAGTGGCACCCAGAGGTGGTGCACACCCAGTGGGGGCAGCAGGTACTCGAGCGGTTCTTGTTCGATGTGGCCAGGATCACGCCTGATTGGAACAGCGAGTCGATAGTCGAGGAGTCAATCGCTCAGATCCGCCAGCAGGTGGGCGACCGGAGGGTGTTGTGTGCGTTGTCGGGGGGCGTTGATTCGGCGGTGGCGGCCGCGCTCGTGCAGCAGGCTGTCGGTAACCAGCTGACGTGCGTGTTCGTCGATCACGGCCTGCTGCGTGAGGGCGAGGCCAGCCAGGTCAAGGAGGATTTCGTGCAGGCGACGGGGGTGGATCTCGTTGTCGCTGATGAGCGGGAACGCTTCCTCGCCGCCTTGGCGGGGGTCACCGACCCCGAAACCAAACGCAAGATCATCGGCCGGGAGTTCATCCGAACCTTCGAGGCGACGGCGCGGGACCTTGCGGGGGAGCGAGGCATCGACTTCCTGGTGCAGGGAACCCTGTATCCCGATGTCGTCGAATCCGGTGGCGGCTCGGGGGCCGCCAGCATCAAAAGCCACCACAACGTTGGCGGGCTGCCTGAGGACTTGCAGTTCACGCTCGTCGAGCCGCTACGCCGGATGTTCAAGGACGAGGTGCGCGCGGTCGGGCTCCAGCTGCGGTTGCCGGAGGCAATGGTGTGGCGGCACCCGTTCCCCGGCCCTGGCCTAGCGATCCGGATCATCGGTGAGGTCACCCACGACCGGCTCGAGATCTTGCGTCGAGCCGACGCGATCGCGCGCCACGAGGTGGCCCAGGCGCGGTTGGAGCGAGACATCTGGCAGTTCCCCGTGGTGTTGCTGGCCGATGTGCGCTCGGTGGGCGTGCAGGGCGACGGCCGGACCTACGGGCACCCTGTGGTGCTGCGTCCAGTCACCAGCGAAGACGCGATGACCGCTGACTGGGCCAAGCTGCCCTACGAGGTCTTGGAACGCATCTCCACCCGCATCACCAATGAATGCGAAGACATCAACCGGGTGGTAGTGGACATCACGAGCAAGCCGCCGGGCACCATCGAGTGGGAGTGAGCCTCGTGGCTGTGTCACGGGGTCCCGGGCGTCCCACCGCACAGCGGCGCGAAGCGGGGCGCAGCCGTTGTTGGCTGCGCCCCGCTTCAACGCTACTACCGTGCGCTGGAGTGGCACCTGGATCACATGGCTGCCGCGCTACACGCTGTAGTCGTCCGAGCGGTCGCCGGACGGGGTGGTCGGTGCCGGGGTGGCGGGGGTGTTCTGTTGCTTGGCGTACCATTGCCTGGCCTTGTGGTAGCCCTCCTCAGCGACTGTGCCGCCGGTATCGCGAGGGATCACAGCCCATAGGATGACATAGACCCAGATGCCGACTCCGCCGAGCACGAGGGACACGGCGAACACGGCGCGCACGATGGTCGGATCGATCCCGGCGGCCCTAGCGATGCCCGAGGCGACGCCTGCGATGCACTTGTCGTCGGTTGAACGGGTGAGCTTCATTTCCGGTGCCTTTCTGTTGCACATTTGTTATCTACGGTCGATGTTGCGGTAGGCCAGTGAGACCAAGAGCCCGATCAGGCCGGCCCCGATGAGGATCACGGCGAACCAGATCTTGATGTTCCCGAGGAGCTCATAGCCCAGCAGCGATGCTAGACAGATCACCGCCGCCCCTATTGTGGCGAGGGCGACAACGAGACTCGGAACGTCCAGGCGCCTCATGACTCGGCCACCTCGACAATGACATCGCTGAGGTCTGCCTCGATGGTCAGATCGATCAATGTCTCAGGCGAATCCTCGGGAATGTTGACTTCCACGTGGGACATATCTGTCGAGGTGATCATGTTTTCTGGAGATCCAGGCAAAATCACTGTGACCTTCGAGACATCCGCCTCCACAATCACCTCGATGGCCTCGTCCACGGCTAGGTCAGACAGGTCGATGGTGAGGTTCTCAGCATCGACGATGTAGTGGTGGTCGCCCGACTCGTCGATCGACATCGGTACCGTGTCCTGTTTGCCAAAAGCCAGGATTCCAGCGGCCGCCACAGCGGACAGTGTCAGCACCAGCAGCATCGTCGGTAGCCGGCGATTCCGCCGCCGTGCCAGCGACCACGCAAGGATCCCCAGCCCAGCGGTTCCCGCACCCAAGGTCAGAGCCCACAGCGCGGGCGGGGCCAGCCCCGTCGCCACTGCGATGCCAGCGCTCGCCGCGGCCAGGCCCAGGATGACCCCCGCGGCCACCCAACTCACCCGCGGATGCTCCGCTTCGCCTTGCGTCCGCGCCGAGGTAACCGGCTCCGGAGCATACAGGTCCACCACTGGCAGGTCAGAGCCGCCTGAGTGCGCGGCCATGTTGCGCCGCCATGCCGTCACACCATCCACCGGCGCTGTGCCGGTGGGAACTCTCATCGAGGAGGTGGGGGGATAGGTAGCTGACGTGGCGCGGCTCCTGCGGCGCATCCACCACGCGACGATGACCGCGACGATGAGGATGGGCCATGACACCCCGGTGAACGGGGCAGCGAAGATGACAAATGCGCCGGAGGTGCCCAGGATGACCGCAGCCTGTGCCCACCTGCTCCACGCGGCGAACGCCGGCAGCCAGGAAAGAATGGGAGGCTCACCGCCGGACCGGGGGGTAATGGCTGCGATCCAGAGGTAGAGCGGGAGCCCGATTCCGAGGACCATCGTGAGCAGCACAGCCAGCACCCGAACCACGAGTGGGTCCACACCGAACCCAGATGCCAGCGCACGGCAGACACCGGGAGTGATCCCCGACCTCACAGGACGCTCCAGCCCCCGAAGCCGCGGGCTGAGTGCGCCGAGGTCCACCAAATTGCTCATGTCATCCAGTGTGTAGTGATCGGGCTGGTCACGGTATCGGGTGTCACCCCGAGGCGGACCTGAACCGCTGGTTGACCGACCCTGGAAACCGGCGGCGAGGGTGGTCCAAGTAGATAAGGCATGTAAAGCTGGGATCATGTCGATGCCTTCCTTGCAAACCGAGGGCCCGTCGGCGCCGCAGCTGCGCCGGGATCCCAGCTGCAAGGCAATCGCGGGCGTAGCCTCCGGGCTTGCCGCCCACCTCAACATCCCGGTGTCGTGGACGCGGCTGGCGCTGGTCGCTCTGGTATTTCTGGACGGGATCGGGGTGCTGCTGTACGCAGCACTCTGGCTCCTGATGCCAGCGGGTACCGCCGGGGTGCGCTCCCCGGGGCTCGAGGCCGCCTCGCGTCGCGGCTACCGTCCGCGGCGCAGCGAGGCACCGGTCGACGCTGGAATAGTAGTGTCGCTGGCGATGGTCCTCATCGGACTGTTCTGGGTGCTAGCCACTCACGGCTCCCTGATACCCGAACGAATGTTCTGGCCACTGGTGCTCTCTGCGGCTGGTGTGGCAGTGATCTGGCTGCAAGTCGACCGTAATGGACAGCGTGACCCGTCGAGCATGACTGACTCACGATGGGCCCGGTTCACCCGAGGCTCGGGTGTGGTCAGCGTGCTGCGTCTGGTGGGCGGACTGACTCTTGTGGTCGCCGGCACCAGCTGGTTGCTTGCCACCCAGATCGGGATGAGAGAACTGCCCATGGTCTTCGGCGCGGCCGTCGTGCTGGTCGCCGGGGTGCTCGTCGTTGCCGCGCCGTGGCTGTATCGGATGCGCGGACGCGTGCGCCAAGCCGATGAGGAGCGAATGCGGGCCGAGGCCCGGGCCGATATGGCCGCGCATCTCCACGATTCGGTACTGCAGACCCTGGCGCTGATCCAGCGGCAATCCGTGGACTCCGCGGCAGTTGCCTCCCTGGCCAGGCGACAGGAGCGCGAATTGCGTTCGTGGCTCTACGGCGGTCAAGCTCAGGCGCAGTCGCTGGCAGGCGCCCTGGAACAGGTGCGCACGGATACCGAGGCGAATTTCGACATCATCGTCGAGGTCATCTGCGTGGGCTCCTGGGATCTGGATGATCGGGGTACGGCGCTGGTGCAGGCCGCGCGGGAGGCGGTCACCAACGCTGCCAAACACTCCGGGGCATCGCGCATCGACGTGTACGCGGAGGTCGAGGACGGTCTGGCCCGGGTCTTCGTGCGTGATCGGGGAGCCGGGTTCGACCTCGACGCCGTGCCCGAGGACCGGTGGGGCGTGAGAGAATCGATCAACGCCCGCATGCAACGCCACGCAGGCACCGTGCAGATCCGCACCGCCCCGGGCGAAGGTACAGAGGTGAGACTGGAGATGACCCTATGACAGATCAGCACCCACGGCCGTTGTCGGACCTGCGCGTCGTCGTCGTCGACGACCACGCGATGTTTCGGGCGGGCGCCCGGCACGAGATCGGGGCCGCTTGCCGGGTGGTGGGCGAAGGCAAAGACGTCGCCTCCAGCGTGAAGATCCTCGTCGAGACCCTGCCCGATGTTGTGCTCCTGGATGTCCACCTCCCGGGCGGCGGTGGTGCTGAGGTCATCAAGCAGGTGACCGAGCAGGCTCCCGACGTGAAGTTCCTCGCCCTGAGCGTCTCCGACGCTGCCGAGGACGTCATCGGGGTGATACGGGCCGGCGCGAGGGGCTATGTCACGAAGTCCATTTCGTCGCAGGAACTCCTCGAAGGAATCTCCCGGGTGGCCTCAGGAGATGCAGTGTTCTCGCCTCGCCTGGCTGGCTTCGTGCTCGACGCGTTCTCCGGGGCCATCGACATCTCGTCGATCGATGAAGAACTCGACCGGCTGAGTGCGCGGGAACGTGAGGTGCTCAAATTGATCGCCCGCGGCTACGCCTACAAGGAGGTGGCCCGGGAATTGTTCATCTCCATCAAGACGGTGGAGACTCACGTCTCGAGCGTGCTTCGTAAGCTGCAATTGAGCAACCGTCACCAACTCACCAAGTGGGCCACTGACCGCCACCTGGTCTGATTTGCTTGACGGAGGTTCGTAGCGACTCTGGCGGGGCTTGGTGGCCCATCTACCTGGGTGTCGCCCTCGGATAGGCGTGCCGCCAGCTGCGGGTGCGACGGTCGCGTACTTACCGATGGCGCAGGTCGCAGCTGCGACCCGCCCATCGGCGTTTTCGAGGTGGGTTAGGAGCGACGCTTCTGCATGAGGCCGTAAACGGTCAAGATGAGCAGAGCACCCAGGACCGAGAACACCAGGCCGCGCAGGGAGAAGATGTTGGCGTAACTGACGTTGAGCAGTAGCCCGCCGAGCCAGCCACCCAGCAGCGCGCCGCCGATGCCGAGGAACATCGTGGCGAGCCAGCCTCCGTCCTGCTTGCCGGGGAGAATGGCCTTGGCGATAGCGCCGCCCGCCAGGCCGATGACGATGTAGGCGATGATTGTTCCCATGTATTCCAGGGTGCCGCAGTCACCCTCGACGCGCCATTCAGGTCTTCCCCGACGCTGGCCGGAGTCTCCCCTGAGTTAACCCTGACCTCGCCGCCACTGGCCTCGTGAGCGGCTAGAAGACTGGGCGCAGCGGGCTGAGGAGGAGCTCGGTGGCCTTGGCGAGTGTGGGGCGGGTGCGCCAGGCGTCGAGAGTCATCTCGACGCTATTGGCCTGATCCAGCTCGAAGACTCTTTCCAGGTGCTCGGCCACGTCCTGGTTGACGATCTCCAGGTTCACTTCGTAGTTGCCTGCCAGGCTCAGCCGATCCAGGTTGGCGGTGCCGATCGTGGCCCAGGTCCCGTCGATGGCGGCGGTCTTCGCATGCACCATGGCGTTTTGATACAAGAACAGCCGGGCCCCGGAGCTGAGTAGCTCGGTGTAGGACCCGCGGCTGAGCCAATCGGCAACCACGTGATTGGACTTGGCGGGCACCACGATGCGTACGTCGACCCCGCGTAACACTGCGGCACGCAGCGCCGCGACCAGATCGGCGTCGGGAATGAGATAGGCGTGAGTCAGCCAGACCCGCTCACTGGCCCGATCGATAGCCTCCAGGTACATGTTGCGGATGGGGTAGACCTGGATGCGTGGGGTGTTACGGTGGATCCGCAGATCTGTGAACCACCGGCGTTTGGTTGAGTCCGGCAGGGGCTCGTGGCGGCCCGGAACCCGGTGCAAGTTCCAAAAGTCAACGAAAGCATTCTCAAGTTCGGCGACCGAGGGCCCCTCGATCCTGGCATGGGTGTCGCGCCAGTGGGCGGCGTAGGGAGCGCCGATGTTGAAGCCGCCGATGAACCCGACCTGATGGTCAACTATCAGCAGCTTGCGATGGTCGCGCCCCCAGTGACGGGGAGACCATGGAATCGACAAGACCGGGTGCCGCATGACGTTGACCCCCGGCGGCATCGTGAAGAAACTGCGCTTGACCACGAGGTTGGCGAAGTCGTCCCAGACCGCGTGAACTGTCACCCCTCGGTCGGCCGCCCGGCCCAGCGCGGACTTGAACTGCTCACCGATCTCGTCTGCCTTCCAGATGAAGGTTTCGAAGTAGATCACCTTCGTGGCGGCATCGATGGCCGCCAACATGTCGGCGTACAGCTCCTCACCCAAGGTGTAGACGGTCACCTTGTCGGTGTCGGCCCCGATCGGGGTCGCCGGGGTGTGCGGGAACCGGGCGGGCAGCCGGCGATGTTTGCGCACCGACTCAAGCAGCGTGAGCCACAGCGCTACCACGAGCTGGGCGAACATCAGTCCGAGCCCCAACCGGGGCAACCATCGCCTCGCGGCTGCGAGGATTCTTGACATGCGACCAGTCTATGGGGGACGGGGGAACGCGGGCGTCGGGCCGGTAGGCTTACCCGCCGATGACTGACTCACTGTTCCCCGATCTTTCTGCGGTGTTCGAACCGCGCCGCCGAGAGCCCAGTCCCGCGCGCGCCGACCAGCCTTCCGAGCGGCCGAACATCTCGGAAGAAGCTCTGCTGGAGGGGCTCAACGGCCCGCAGCGGGAGGCTGTGCTCCACACCGGATCCCCGGTGCTCGTGGTCGCAGGTGCCGGATCCGGCAAAACCCGCGTGTTGACCCGGCGGATCGCGCACCTGGTGGCGATCCGGGGGATACATCCCGGTGCCATCCTCGCGATCACTTTCACAAATAAGGCCGCCGCTGAGATGCGGGAGCGTGTGATGAGCGTCGTGGGGAACCGAGCGAAGTTGATGTGGGTCTCGACGTTCCACTCGGCCTGCGTGCGGATGCTGCGTTCGGATATCGATCGATTCGGCATCGCCAAGACCTTCTCCATCTACGACGACGCCGATGCCAAGCGGCTGATGAGCCTGGTGTGCCGCGATGCCGAACTTGATCCCAAGCGTTATCCGGTGCGCGCGGTGATGAGCGCTGTATCGAACTTCAAGAACGAACTGATCGACTTCGAGACCGCGCTCGCCCACGCCGATTCACCCAAGGCGAAGGTCATCGCCGACGCCTATGCCGACTACCAAAGACGGCTGAAGGCGGCCAATGCGCTGGACTTCGACGACCTGATCATGACGACAGTGCACCTGATGCAGGCCTTCCCCGAGGTACGCGAAAAGTACCGCCGACGGTTCCGGCACGTCCTGGTCGATGAGTATCAAGACACCAACCATGCCCAGTACGCGCTGATCCGGGAGCTGGCCGGCGACGTAGCCACCAGCTCGGTCGACGGCACCCCGGCGGTGGAGCCCGCCGAACTGATGGTGGTCGGGGACTCGGATCAGTCCATTTACGCCTTCCGTGGCGCGACGATCCGCAACATCCTCGACTTCGAGTCCGACTTTCCGGGCGCCGCGACGATTGTGCTTGATCAGAACTATCGCTCGACTCAGAACATCCTGACGGCCGCGAATGCCGTCATCTCACGCAACCAGGGACGACGCGACAAGCATCTCTGGTCAGATCTGGGTGAGGGCGCCCTCATCGTCGGCTATGTCGCCGATACCGAGCATGACGAGGCGTCGTTCGTGGCCTCGGAGATCGACCGGCTCGGTGACTCCGGCGATGCCGGATTCGGTGACGTCGCTGTGTTCTACCGCACGAATGCGCAGTCCCGCGCGCTGGAAGAAGTCTTCATCCGGGTGGGGTTGCCGTACAAGGTGGTCGGAGGGGTCCGGTTCTACGAACGCCGCGAGATCAAGGACGCCATCGCCTACCTGAGGGTGCTGGTCAACCCAGCCGACGATGTGTCGCTGCGCCGGATCCTCAACGTTCCCAAGCGCGGCATCGGCGATCGGGCCGAGGGTGCCATCTCGGTGCTGGCCGATGCTGAGCAGATCAGTTTCTGGGAGGCGCTACGCCGCAGCGACGAGGCATCACTGGCCTCCCGGTCCGCGAAACAAATCAAGGCCTTCTGCTCGCTCATCGAGAACCATCAGCTCATGGTGGCCCAGGGGGCTCCGGCCGATGAGATCCTGACCTCGCTGCTGCAGGCCTCGGGTTACGTTCCGGAGCTGCGCACCAGCACCGATCCGCAGGACGAAACCCGTGTGGAGAACCTTGAGGAGCTCGTCAGCGTTGCGGCGGAGTTCGTCGCGGCAGCCAACACGGTGGACCTTGCCGAAGCGACAGCCTCGGGCCTGGCCGATGGGATGCCCGAACCCGATGACTCGCTCGAGGCCTTCCTGGAACGTGTCGCTCTGGTGGCCGATTCTGATCAGGTCCCCGATGAGGGTGACGCCCAGGCAGTGGTGACGCTCATGACTCTCCACACTGCCAAGGGGCTCGAGTTCGACACAGTGTTCCTCACCGGCATGGAGGAGGGCATCTTTCCCCACATGCGCGCCTTCGACTCGTTGGATGAGCTGGAGGAGGAACGACGCCTCGCCTACGTCGGGCTCACCCGCGCTCGCCGACGCCTGTACTTGACCAGGGCTGCCGTCCGGGTGACCTTCGGTCAACCCGCCTACAACCCCGCCTCGCGGTTCCTGGATGAGTTGCCGCCGCATGTGCTGGATTGGCGACGGGTCGCGGCGACACCCACCACCTGGGCAGCCTCGTCGGCCAGCCGCAACAGGCGCACGGGCGAATCGATGGCTAGTTTTGGCACGGCCAAGCCACGCACCGCACCCATCCCCGAGCTTGTGGTGGCGGATCGGGTGCTTCATGCGACATTCGGCATGGGCGAGGTGCTCGCCGTCCACGGCCATGCCGAGGCCACCAAGGTCGACGTCGACTTCGGTTCCGCGGGAACCAAGCGGTTGAGCGTCAAACACGCCCCCATGGAGAAGCTCTAGCGCGAGCCAAGGCCCTGCTCGGCTACGGGCCGGGCAGGGCCTTGAAGAAGCGTTACTGAGTCAAGCCCGCGAACCTGACGTGGCTGGCCAGAGGGTGCCGTCACGCCGTCGCGGAACCCGCGGGTCAGGTTCAGACGTTGACGCCGAGGCTACGTAGGAATGTCATCGGATTCGTGGCGCTGTACACATCTCCGGGGGTGGTGCCCGCCGGGTAGTACTCGAAGTGAAGGTGCGGCCCGTAGGAGCGGCCGCTCATGCCCACGTAACCGATCAGCTGGCCGGCCTTGACCGCCTGGCCGGTGCTGACGACCTTGCTCGACATGTGGGCGTACAACGTAGCCCCGTTGCCACCATGTTGGATCACCACGTTGGTGCCCGCCCAGCCACCTGCGGTGGGGGAGAGCACGATCCCGGAGGAGGCGGCATAGATCGGGGTGCCGACCGGGGCGGGGAAGTCCTGCCCGGTGTGGTAGCGAGACCAGCTGCCCGTCTGGCCGAAAGAGGCGCCGACCCGGTAGTTGGACTTGACCGGCATTGAGCCACCGCCACTGGTGGCCGCGGCTGCCATGTCATCGGAGAGTTCCGCGAGCTCTTCCTCGGACATGCTATCGGTGTCGAGCCCGGCGGCCTCAGCCGCTTCCTTCGCCTCAGCGAGCCGCTTCTCAGCGGCCTTGGCCTCGGCTTCCAGCTTGTCCGCCTGGGCGGCAACGAGCTCCATGTCCTTGGCCATGAGGCGATCGCGCTCCTCGGCGGCGGCCTGAGCCTCCGACTCGGTGGCGTTGGTGGCGCTGTCCTCGATCGAGGCATCGCGCTCGTCGGCGTTGGAATCGGCGACGCCGGAGGTCAAGGCGATGCGGACCGCGTTGCGGGATGTTTCCTCGCTGCGATCGGTGAACCCCTGTTCCGCAGAGTCAGCAGCGGCCTCAGGGATCGCTGTGTTCGAGGACTGTGCTTCGGTGAGGCCGTCATCGGCCGAGTTGGCAGAAGTGAAGCCATATCCGAGCAATGCTCCGGTGACCAGAACCCCGGCAAGTGCGCTGGCCACGACGCTGCGGCCAATCCCCCGTCGGCTGCGGCGGGCGGCGCCGCGAGCCTCGGTTGTCACTTCGACCGATCCTGTGGTCTCAGCTGCGGAGTCATCGGCGCGGCGCGGGCTAGCTGCAGAGCTCGGCTTCAACGTAAGTCCCCCAACTGGAAGTTCTCATTGACTGAGTGAACCTTAGCATTTCTCAGGGTTCTCTCAAAGTCAACCCCGCCAGATACCCCGCGATGCTTCCTACCACTAGTGTTGCACTACATGCCGTATCTGCGATTGGAGTCATAGTGGATCTCCTCGAGTATCAAGCTCGGGACTTGTTCGAGTCTTTCGAAGTGCCGGTTCTGCCAGGAGCCGTAGCCCGCACCGCATCCGAGGCGGTCGATGCGTACCGTCAGCTGGGAACCGACCTGGCAGTGGTCAAGGCGCAGGTACGGATCGGCGGGCGTGGTAAAGCCGGCGGGGTCAAGCTGGCCAGGGGGCAGGACGCCGTGGCAGCCACCGCGGCCGAGATCCTGGACCTGAACATCAAGGGGCATCCGGTCAATGCCGTCATGCTCAGCCCCGGCGCCGACATCGCTGAGGAGTACTACTTCTCCATCCTGCTGGATCGGGCCGAGGGCACCTACCTCGCGATGTGCAGCATCGAGGGTGGCGTGGAGATTGAGCAGCTGGCGGTCGAGCGGCCCGATGCCTTGGTCAAGGAGCCGCTGGATCCCCTTGAGGGAATCACCCCCGCGGTGGCGCAGGCCATCATCGAGAAGGCGGGTTTCCTCCCCGAAGACCACGCGAAGCTCAGCAACGTCATGCAGCGCCTCTGGGGGGCATTCCGGGACTCCGACGCCACCCTGGTGGAGGTCAACCCGCTGGTCAAGGTCGGCGACGGTGACATTCTTGCCTTGGACGGCAAGGTCACCCTCGACACCAACGCCAGCTTCCGGCACGCGGACTGGGAGGCCTACCGCGAGGAATCCGCCGAAGTGGACCTGGAACGCCAGGCCCGGGCCCTCGGCCTCAACTACGTCAAGCTCGACGGCAGCGTCGGCATCATCGGCAACGGCGCGGGACTGGTCATGAGCACACTTGACGTCGTGGAGCGGGCCGGCCGTGACCTACCTTCGGCCCCGAAGCCGGCCAACTTCCTCGACATCGGCGGGGGAGCCTCCTCGACGGTCATGGCCAACGGGCTGCGGATCATCATGAGCGATCCACAGGTCAAGGCGGTCTTCGTCAACGTATTCGGCGGGATCACCGCCTGCAACGATGTCGCCAACGGCATCGTTGCGGCGCTGGACGCGCTGGGTGACGAAGCTACCTTGCCGATCGTGGTCCGGCTCGACGGCAACGCGGTGGAGGTTGGGCTCGCGATCCTGGGCGAGGCGAATCATCCGCTGATCACAATCGAGACGACGATGGACGGCGCCGCCGCGGCGGTAGCGAAGCTCGCGAGCGAGAGGAACTAGGAACCAGTCATGGCAGTCTTCATCAACGAGCACTCCAAGGTGCTGGTTCAGGGCATGACCGGACGGGAGGGGCGCAAGCACACGCAGCGCATGATCACCTCCGGTACCCGCATCGTCGGGGGCGTCACCCCCGGTAAGGGCGGGGAGTCCATCACCTTCGAGGAAGAGCCGGTGCCGGTGTTCTCCTCAGTAGGGGAGGGAATGGCGGCCACCGGGGCCGACGTGTCCGTGGTATTCGTTCCGCCGAAGTTCGCCAAGGCCGCGGTCCTGGAGTCCATCGAGGCAGGTATCGGGTTGTGTGTGGTGATCACCGAGGGTATTCCGGTACATGACTCGGTGGAGTTCCACCACATCGCAAAGGGATCCGGCACCCGCATCATCGGGCCGAACTGCCCCGGCATCATCGCTCCCGGCAAGTCGAATGTCGGCATCATCCCGCAGATTGCCGGGAGTGGCCCGATCGGGCTGGTCAGCAAGTCGGGCACGCTGACGTATCAGATGATGTACGAGCTGCGCGAGCATGGGTTCTCCACCGCGATCGGCATCGGCGGAGACCCAGTGGTCGGCACCACGCATATCGATGCGCTGGCCGCCTTCGAGGCCGATCCGGAGACCGAGGTCATCGTGATGATCGGTGAGATCGGTGGGGATGCTGAGGAGCGGGCAGCCGCCTACATCGCCGAGAACGTGACCAAGCCTGTCATCGGCTATGTCGCCGGGTTCACGGCCCCAGCGGGCAAGACGATGGGGCACGCCGGTGCCATCATCACCGGTTCGAAGGGCACCGCCGCCGCCAAGAAGGAGGCGCTGGAAGCCCACGGTGTGCGGGTTGGGGAGACCCCGAGCATGACCGCTGCTATCGCCCACGAGGTCATCGCGGCCTTGGGTTCCTGAAGAGCAGCTGAGCCAACCCGAGCGGGTCAGTCAGGGGGTGCCTGACTGGCCCGCTCGCCGGTTCGGGCCGCGATCGCCTTCAGCTGGCCCTCGCTGAACTGGTAATCATCGGTGACCGAGATCAGCAGGTAGGACACCTCATCGCCCGTTTTGGCTACTACCAGTTGGTACGGCACCGTCTTGTCGGCCGAGGTGGCCTGGAAGATACGAAACATCTCAGCCGTGGTGGCAGCACCCTCGGCGCCGGTGCCGTCCACCTTGCCCAGACGCTCCACCTTGGCGGTGCGGACACGGTCGCTGCACGAGGCCAGATGATCCACGAGTTCGGCGTAGAACGTGTCCGCGGCACCGGCGTCAGGGAAACCGAACAGCATTTCATCCAGGCCAAACGACTCCGGGGTCTGATCGTCCTGGGTCAGCAGGTAGGTCCGTTGCTGCCTGGCATCGGGGCCACTGGCCGTCGCCAGAGTCATGTTTTCGCAGCCCATGCCCTTGCTGGTGAGCTCGGCCGGCTGCGACGTCGTCCACATCCCGTTGCCCGCGCGGACCCGGGGCAGGTCAGCGGGAATCAGCCAGCCTGCTGGATCCACCACCGGCGGCGGGACCGGGGAGGCTTGGCTGGTTTCCGCCGGGCAGGTACCGCCGGCGGGGCCGCAGATACTCTCCAGGGATCGCCGCATCGCCAGGACCGTGGAATCAAGGCTCACCGCGCCGTCGTTGCGGGTCACATCGATAATGCCCAGCGCCGTGCCAGTACGTACCAGCACTATCGTGTGGAAAGCATTCGGAGCATCCTCGTAGACCACAGTGGCCTGGGTTACCTCATCGGCGAGCCCCTGCACCGTGGCAGCGCTGGCGATCCGGGCGGGGACCTGGTTGCAGTTGGCCAGAGTCGCGACGCGCTGCGCCTGCACCTGGCGTGCCGCATCCTCGGTGGCGTAGACATCGATCTGGTGCAGCAGGGCGAGCTTGTCGTCCTGGGTTGTCCCGAGCGTGCGCTGCAACGACGCGGTGGGATTGACATCGCCCACGTCGGCGCTCAGGCACGCGGCCCGGCTCTTTTCCGCCCCGACATCCGTCACAGTGTCGGCGACCGCCCAGTTGGCGTCGGTGACGATCTGGGCCGCGTCCTCGACAGTGAACAGATCCTCGGCCGTGGCCACCACCTCGGGAGTGGTGCTACCCGAGGGGCTCCCCTTGGAGTCGGAGGAGGGCGGCGTGGCGTCCCTCCTGGCGTTGAGGTTCACCGTGTAGCTGACCACACCCGTGGCCAGTGCCGCGACCAGGGCGCCCACCACGAAGATCAGCAGGGTGCGTCGATGATGCCGGACCCAGGGCTGCGATTCGTGCGCCGCAGCCGGCGCCGGAACCGGAATGCCGGAATCGCCTGGCGAGGCCGAGCTTGCCGCTGATCGCCGGGCCTGCGGTGCAGGGCCGATGGAGACGCCGCCGCCACGCCGCCCCGGGGTGGTCTGCTCGGCTGCCGATTCGTCGTCCGAACTGGGCAGCACCGGCCCGGTGAACGTCGGAATCGGTTGGGTCGAATGCACGCTGCCTGGGCGGGCGAAAGGATTGGTCGCGTAGAGGGAATCGTCGACCTGCGGGGGAACCGTCGGCTCGTCGCCCAGCGCTGGGCGTGCCTCGCGATGCGGCGCCGCCGGGGCCGGGGAAGCGGTGGGTTCGTCCCCCAGGGCTGAGGCGCGCACGCTGAACCTGGCCGGCTTGGCGGGGGCATCGGCCCACCTCGAACCACGCGGGGCTGGGCTCGCCTCGGGGTCGGAAACCCCGTGCCGTCCCACCTCGCTCGCCGCGGCACGATGGGCCGAGCGAGAGGGCGCCGGTGGGGTATCGTCGGTGTGAAATGGCTCATCCGGAGGGGTGGCGTCATTCGGGGTGATCGCCCGACGAGGGCGACCCGCACCTGATTCCGACACCCCAGTACCTCCGGACTCCGTCACGTTCGGTTGAACGTGAGTTTTTCTCAGGATACCGGGTGATCCTATGTCGATTGTCAACGGGAGGCTTCGTGTCGGACCGCTCGCCCCGCCACCGCAGTGTCGCGGTCGATGTCGATGAACCTCCTGCGCCCGCGCCGAAGCGATTGCCGTGGCCGTGGTACCTGGTAGCTGTCGGCGGGGCGTTGGCCGTCGTCGCCGCTGGGTGGCTCCTGATGGCGGGCCCGGCGGCACTCGGCTGGTTGACCTCGCCATCAACTCTTCTCGCTTCGGCGATGCACCTGGCCACATCTGTGTTGCTGCTGGCACATGGGGTGCCCGTCACCATCAGCGACGTTCCGGTCTCCATCGCTCCGCTGGGGCTGAGCATCATCATGGTGGTACTGGGGCAGCCGGTGGCAGCCCTGGCCGCCAGGCAGGCCGCGCAGAGCGAAGCATTGACCGACGACACCGGGCAGCTGTGGGTCGATGGTGAGCGGCTGGTCTGGCGGGTCAGCGGCACCTATGCCGCGGCCTACGCTGTGGCCATCACCGGCGTTGCCTTCGCCAACGGAGTCACCACAGAGGTGGGGCGGGCACTGCTCGGCGGCGCCGTGATTGGGGCTGTGTCAGGGCTGTGGGGCACCAGTAGCGCCATCGGTTTCGATCCACGGCGGGTGTGGCCCGGCTGGCTGCGGCTCATCCCGCGGGCCATCGGCATCGCGATCCTTATAGTGCTGGTCACCGGCTCCGTAGCGCTGGTCGCGGCAATGGTCGTGAACCGGGAACGTGTTGCGACCATCCACGACGTGCTGGCGCCGGGCATCGCCGGGACGATCATTCTCGTCGTGCTGCAGGCGCTCTACCTGCCCAATCTGATCATCTGGGCCGCATCATGGACGGTGGGTGCAGGACTGACCTTGGGCAATGACTCCCTGGTCTCCCTCGGCATCGTCGATGTCGGATTTCTTCCCTCGATCCCGGTGTTGGGCGCCCTGCCCGATGCCGGTACCCCTGCCACGGGGGTCTATTGGTGGGTGCTCGGGGGGATCGTGGCCGGTGGTGCCTGCGCCGCTATCGTGTCCGTGGCGCGGCCTCGATCCCGCTTCGATATCACCGCGATCGTGGGTGGCCTGTCGGGGGTGGCCAGCGGTCTGACCCTCGTGGTGCTGAGCTCGCTGGCCAGCGGCGGGTTGGGGCACCAACGTCTGAGCTACGCCGGGGTCAGGATGAACGACATACTGATCGTGGCGCCATCGCTGCTGGGTCTGGCCGGGCTCGTGACGGGGCTGATCGTCGGACTGATTCGGCGGCCCCGCCGCGATGCCGATGCGCCCCCGCACTAGGAACCCCGCGCGTGCCGATCAGCACCTGCTCAGCCAGATAAGATGCCCGGGTGACACTCCGCGTAGTCGTGCTCGCCTCGGGCTCCGGCACCCTGCTCCAAGCGCTACTGGATGCATGCGCCGCAGGCGAGGCTGCTGCCGATGTCGTCGCCGTCATCTCGGATCAGCCGTCGGCCGCGGCTTTGGACCGGGCCAGGCGGCGGGGGATCCCCGCGCAGTCGCATCCACTGCTCCGCGGTGGCGATCGGACTGACTGGGATCTCGGGCTGGCTGAACTCGTCGCCGCGCACGAGCCGGATCTGGTCGTCTCGGCGGGATTCATGAAGCTGCTCGGCGCTGCCTTCCTCGAACTCTTCGGTGGCCGCACCATCAACACGCACCCATCGTTGTTACCGAGCTTTCCTGGGATGCATGGGCCGCGTGATGCCCTGGCCGCCGGAGTGAAGGTGACCGGGGCCACGGTTTTCGTCGTCGATCAGGGCCTCGATACTGGCCCGATCCTGCTGCAGGGCGCTGTCGACGTGCTGCCCGGAGATGACGTGGCTGGCCTGCATGAACGGATCAAGACAGTGGAACGGCGGCTGCTGGTGCAGGCCGTCAACGAGTGGAATCTAGGAGAACAATGACAGATCGCATCGCCCCCCGCCGGGCCCTGGTATCCACCTACGACAAGACCGGGCTGGCCGACCTTGCTGCCCAGCTACACCAGGCGGGCGTGGAGATAGTTTCCACCGGGTCGACGGCTCGTGTGATCGCTGAATCCGGCACCCCGGTGACCCCCGTGGAACAGCTCACCGGCTTCCCGGAGTGCCTCGACGGGCGGGTCAAGACCCTGCACCCCCGGGTGCACGCAGGCATCCTGGCTGATCGCCGCCTCGCCAGTCACAACGCCCAACTCGCCGAGCTCGACGTCGCGCCGTTCGAGATCGTTATCGTCAACCTGTACCCGTTCAGCCAGACGGTTGCTTCCGGAGCCAGCCCGGAGGAGTGCGTGGAGCAGATCGACATCGGCGGTCCGACCATGGTCCGGGCTGCCGCGAAGAATCACGCCTCGGTGGCGGTGCTGACCTCACCTGCTCAGTACCCCCAGATGGCCGAGGCCCTCGGCGCCGGCGGATTCACGCTGCCGCAGCGCCGAGAGCTGGCCCTGGCAGCGTTCCGGCACACAGCAAGCTACGACATCGCGGTGGCGAGTTGGCTCGGCTCGCAGGTTACCGCGGACCCCTTCCCGGAATGGCTGGGCGCCAGCTGGGACAAGGTCGGCGATCTTCGCTACGGCGAGAACCCGCACCAGGGCGCCGCGTTGTATTCCTATCCGGCGGGCCCGGCGGGGCTGACGCACGCCAGGCTGCTGCACGGCAAACCGATGAGCTACAACAACTACACAGACGGTGACGCGGCTTACCGGGCCGCCTACGACTTTTCCGAACCGTGTGTGGCGATCATCAAGCACGCGAACCCCTGTGGTATCGCCGTGGCCAGCGACATCGCGCAGGCTCACAGTTTGGCCCACGCCTGCGACCCGGTCTCCGCCTTCGGTGGCGTCATAGCAACTAACCGCCCTGTCACAGCAGCCATGGCCCAGAGGGTCAAAGACATCTTCACCGAGGTCATCATCGCTCCGAGCTTCGAGACCGAGGCGCTGGAGATCCTGACCGCCAAGAGGAACCTGCGGCTGCTGGAGGCCCCGGCCTACACTCATCGCGAGCGCACACTGCAGCCCATCACCGGCGGGGCGCTGCTGCAACAACCCGACCGGATCGACGCCGAGGGCGACGACCCAGCCAACTGGCAGCTGGCGGCCGGTGACCGGGTCAGCGACGCGACATTGGCCGATCTGGGGTTCGCCTGGCGGGCGTGCCGCGCCGTCAAATCCAATGCGATCCTGCTGGCCCGCGGCGGGGCCTCGGTGGGCGTCGGGATGGGGCAGGTCAACCGCGTCGATTCGTGCCGGCTGGCTGTGGAGCGAGCGGGGGAGCGCGCTGCGGGATCCGTGGCGGCCTCGGATGCCTTCTTCCCCTTCGCCGATGGGCCGCAGATCCTCATCGATGCTGGGGTGCGCGCGATAGTGCAGCCGGGTGGATCGGTGCGCGACACCGAGACCATCGAGGCGTGTCGGGCGGCCGGGGTCGCGCTATACCTGACCGGCACCCGTCACTTCTTCCACTGACAGAAAGATTCATCCCATGACCGCAACAAAGATGGCCGGGGTCCCGGTCGCCAAGCAGATCAAGGCCGAACTCGCCGAACGTGTGGCTGCGCTTCGTGCCGAGGGAATCGTGCCCGGGCTGGGTACCGTGTTGGTGGGGGACGATCCTGGCAGCCACTCCTACGTCGCAGGCAAGCACCGCGACTGCGAACAGGTCGGGATCAACTCGATCCGGGTGGATCTGCCCGCCGAGACCACGGCGCAGCAACTCAGCGACGAACTGGCCGCACTCAACGCGGATCCCGCCTGCACCGGCTACATAGTGCAGCTTCCGCTGCCCAAGCAGCTCGACGACAACTGGGCATTGGCCCAGGTCGACCCGGACAAAGACGCCGACGGCCTCCACCCGGTCAACCTCGGGCGCCTCGTGCTGGGGATCTCGGCGACCCTGCCCTGCACCCCGCGCGGGATCGTGGAACTGCTGCGTCGCTACGACGTCCAACTCAACGGGGCCCATGTGGTGATCATTGGGCGCGGCACCACAGTGGGCCGCCCGCTGGGGTTGCTGTTGACGCGCAAGTCGGAGAACTCGACAGTCACGCTGTGTCACACCGGCACCCGGGATCTGGCCATGAGAACCCGCCAAGCCGACATAGTGGTGGCCGCCGCCGGGAATCCGGGAATGATCACCGGCGACATGATCCGCGAGGGCGCTGTGTGCGTGGACGTCGGAATCACCCGCACCGCCGATGGCCTCGCGGGTGATCTGGCGGCCGACGTGTGGGACAAGGCGTCCCTGGTGGCACCAGTGCCCGGCGGCGTCGGTCCGATGACCCGAGCCATGCTCCTGAGCAACGTGGTGGACCGCGCGGAGGCCCTGCGTGGACGATAATCCCGAGGTCAATCCTGCCGCCACCCTGCCACGCAATCCGTGGCCGCTGCTGGCCTCGCTTGCCGTGCTGCTGGTGGGGGTCGGATTCGTGGTGCTTGGTCATTGGCGCAGGGGGGCAATGATCATCGCCGCGGCGGCCGCCGCGGCGGCGCTGCTGCGTTTGGCGTTGCCGGTCAGGATCGCGGGCCTGCTGGTGGTCCGGGGGCGGCTGTTCGATGTGGCGAGCTACTCGTTCTACTCGGCGGTGATCGCTGTGCTCGCCGTGATCACCCCGGCGACGGGTTAGCCCCCCGGCCCGCACGTCGGCCACGCGCGATAGAGTCGGGTCAACCCCACCGAAAGGACCTGTCGTGAGCACTGAGGCTCCCCTGAAGATTGCCGTTACCGGCGCCGCCGGCCAGATTTGTTACAGCCTGCTGTTCCAGATTGCCAGCGGTGCGCTCGTGGGCTCTCGCCCGATCGAGCTGCGCCTGCTCGAGATCCCGCCGGCCATGAAGGCATTGGAGGGGGTCGTGATGGAACTCAACGACGGAGCCTTCGGCAATGTCGTCAACATCGAGATCGGCGACGATCCAGCCAAGGTGTTCGAAGGCGCCAATCTAGCCCTGCTCATCGGGGCTATGCCGCGCAAGGCCGGCATGGAGCGCGGGGATCTGCTGAGCGCCAATGGCGCGATTTTCACCACACAGGGACGCGCCCTCAACGAGTCGGCCGCCGACGACATCCGCATCGTGGTGACCGGCAACCCGGCTAACACCAACGCGCTGATCGCGATGCGCAACGCCCCCGACATCCCCGATGCCCGGTTCACCGCGCTGACCCGGCTCGACCACAACCGCGCCATCAGCCAGCTGTCGGCCAAGCTCGCCTGCCCCACGGATGCCATCACGAAAATGACCATCTGGGGCAACCACTCCTCGACGCAGTACCCGGATCTCTACAACGCCCAGGTATCCGGTCGAAACGCGGCGGAGGCAGTGGCCGACGACGAGTGGATCGCCTCGGAGTTCATCCCGACGGTTGCCAAGCGGGGCGCCGCCATCATTGAAGCCCGAGGGGCTAGCTCCGCAGCATCGGCCGCCTACGCCACCATCGAGCACTCCCGCGATTGGCTGCTGGGAACCCCGGACAACGACTGGGTGTCGATGGCCATCCCCAGCGACGGTTCCTACGGTGTGCCCGAGGGCCTGATTTCCTCGTTCCCCGTCACCTGCGCCGACGGGCAGTACAACGTCGTGCAGGGACTTGAACTGGCGGAGTTCTCCCGTAGCCGAATCGATCTCAGCGTCGCCGAGCTCGTTGACGAGCGCAACGCCGTCACCGAGTTGGGGCTGATCTGACAACCACTAGAGTTTGGGCATGCACGATCTCGTAGTCACGCTCCAATGTCCTGACCGACCCGGCATCGTGCATGCCATCTCAGGGGCAATCGTGGAGGTGGGTGGCAACATCTCTGAGCTGCAGCAATTCTCCTCCCCGGACACCGGACAGTTCTTCACCCGGATCCACGTCGAAGGGGTGGACCCGGACCGGTTGACCCCCGCCCTGGGCCGGGCCACCACCGGGCTGGAGGCTGAGGTGAGCGTGCACCTGGCAGACCGGCCCATCAAGGCGCTGATCCTGGCCTCCAAGGCCGGGCATGTCGTCAATGATCTGTTGTTTCGCTGGCGCTCCGGGACGATCCCCATCGACGTGGTGGGAATAATGGCCAACCACGATGTGCTTGCGCCGCTGGCCGAGTTCTACGAGGTTCCCTTCCGACACCGCAGCGTCGACGCCGCCACGAAGGCCGATTTCGAGGCCGAGGTACGCCGGGTCGTCGCCGAGGAGGCGGTCGAACTCGTCATCCTTGCCCGCTACATGCAGATCCTGAGTCCCGAGCTGTGTGACTTCCTCGCGGGCCGCGCCATCAACATCCACCACTCCTTCCTGCCGGGGTTCAAGGGGGCCAACCCGTACCGGCAGGCCCACACCCGCGGCGTGAAGCTGATTGGCGCCACCGCCCACTTCGTCACGGGGGACCTCGACGAGGGTCCCATCATCGAGCAGAACGTGGTGCGGGTTGATCACACGATGAGCGTGCCGACGCTCGTGCGCAAGGGCCAGGCCCAGGAGTCGCAGACCCTCGCCGAGTCAGTACGGTTGTTTGCCGAGCACCGCGTCCTGGTCGACGGACACAGAACCGTCATCTTCGCCTGACATGAGCGCTGGATTGACCGCCGCCCTGATCGGGCTGCTGATCCTGATCGGTGGCGTGTTCTCCGCGGCCGAGATGGCTATCGTCACGTTGCGGGAGAGTCAGGTGAGACGGCTTGCTGTCCGAGGAAGCCGTGGCCGGGCGCTCGAACGGTTGACAAAGCAACCCAACCTGTTCCTATCGGCGGTCCAGATCGGGGTTACTGTCTCCGGGTTCCTCTCGGCCACAGTCGGCGGCGCAACGTTATCCAGCGGGCTGGCCGATGCTATCCAGGCCCTGGGCGTGCCCAATGGGATCAGCGATTCCCTCGCCGTGGTCATCATCACCCTCACGATCTCCTACTTCTCCATAGTGGTGGGCGAGCTCACCGCGAAGCGACTGGCGATGCAGCGCGCGGAAGCCTTCGCCCTCGCGCTTGCCCCGCTGGTGTCGGCCATCGCCACTGTGGCGCGACCCCTGATCTGGTTCCTTGGGGCCTCCACCGACGCATTGGTCCGCGTGCTGGGTGGTGATCCCGCCGTCGCCACATCGGTGGTGAGCGCCGAGGAGCTCCGGACCATGGTGACTGCCTCACCCTCACTGGGTGCGGAGGAACGCAGCATCGTCGATGAGGTCTTTGAGGCCGGGGATCTCAGCCTGCGTGAGGTGATGGTGCCACGCACCGAGGTGGACTTTCTGCCTGGCGCCACGACGATTCAGCGCGCGCATCGGGAGGTGTGGGGCGCGCCGCATTCCCGCTACCCGGTGACCGATGGCTCCGCAGACAAAGTGATTGGTTTTGTTCACGTTCGAGACCTCGTGGATCCGCAGGGGGCCGCCCGGCCCGGCACTGTGCGCAGCGTCGCCCGGCAGGTCCTCAACCTCCCGGAGACCGTCAAGGTGCTGCCCGCGCTGAGCGCTATGCGCGGGGCTGGGGCCCACCTGGCTGTGGTGCGCGACGAATACGGGGGAGTGGCGGGAATCGTGACCCTGGAAGACCTCGTGGAGGAGCTGATCGGGGACATCACCGACGAATATGACAACGAGCCTTGGCCGGAGGGGGCCGGGGTCAATCAGATCGACGGGCTGACCACCATTGAGGAGTTCAGCGAGCTCACCGGGTACGTGATCCCCGACGGGCCCTACGACACTGTCGCGGGCTTCCTGATGAATGAGCTGGGAACCGTACCCAGCCTCGGATGCGTCGCAGTGGCGCGGCTCGATCCATCAGATCCGCAGGCAAAGGAGCCGGGGCCCCGTGGGCTGAGGCTCAGCGTCGATGCCATGGACGGGCGGCGCGCCTCACTTATCGGCGTCCAGTTCCTGTCCTCGAGCGAGGGAGGCGCCGATGGATGACGGATCGGATCTGCTGACCGGCCCCGATGTCGGCCCCTTGCTGGAGGCGGCGATCAGCCACCAGGGCGGGACCCTGGAATCATGGCGTTTGGACCATGTCGACACCAATCCCGATCAGTCGACGACGGCCACGTATGTGGCGACGGTGGCGTGGGCCTACGGTGAACGCTCCGAGCTGTTAGGGGTCAGCGCCCGCTCTGGCGAGTTGTCCGGAAGCGACGGCAACGCCGAGATCTTCGCCGACGGCCAGCGCCAGGTGGCGGTGTGGCTGTATCCCTACGACCCGGATCTGCCGGGCCTGCCACGCGCCGCGTTCCCGCAGCAACTCGCCTTGGCCCTGACCGAGACCGGTGTGGTCGGCAGGGCGGTCGCAGCCGATGAGATCGACGTCACGATGATCGGGTACCGGCCGCGGCGGCGTGCCGTGGTGCGCGCAAGCTTGGCCGGTGGCGAGGTGTTCTACATCAAGGTGTTGCGGCCTCGGGTCTTCGACGATGTGCTCGGCAAGCACCGGCTGTTATGCGGCGCCGGGGTCCCCGCCCCCGAGGTGGCGCTGGCCACCCCGGACCAGCTGTTGGTGACCCGGGAACTTCCCGGGCGCTCACTGGCCAAGGCCCTGTTCGCTCAGGGTGACCCATGCACCGCCGAGCAATTGATCCAGGTGTTGGACTCGATGCCCGCTGCCGTGGCGCAGTTGGAACGCCGGGCGCCATGGTCTGATGCCGTGTCTCACTATTCACACATGGTGGCCAGGGCACTGCCGACGGTCAGCCGGGATCTAGACTGGGCGGTGCACCACATCAGCCAAGGGCTGGCCGCCTACCCCCTGGGCAACGAGCCTACCCACGGCGATTTCCACGAGGGGCAATTGCGCGTCGGGGCGGGGCGCATCCTGGGGATTCTCGACATTGACACCATCGGGCCCGGCCGTCGTGCCGACGATCTCGCGTGTTTGATCGCGCACCTATCGACAATTCAACGGATGAACTCCGAGCAATCTGCCAAAGTGCGGGACCTGCTGCGGCGGTG
>JBKEBG010000102.1:0-28923 GCA_047972985.1 Arachnia sp. | reverse complement strand
CCGAGTAATGGGTTGCCGGGAAGATGTAGGTCTCTTGTTCCTCCAGCAAGACCTCGCCGGTCAGCGGGTTCAGCGTGCAGATCCGTTCAATCACATCGCCGAAGAACTCGATCCGCACCGCGTTGGCCTCATACATGGGGAACACCTCAAGGGTGTCGCCGCGTACTCGGAAGGTGCCCCGGGTCCCCGCGAGATCATTGCGGGCGTATTGGATCTCGACGAGGTGGCGCAGCAGGGAATCGCGATCCTGCTCCGCGCCGACCCGCAGAGTGAGGCGCTGCGAGAGGTACTCCTCAGGGGTACCCAAGCCGTAGATGGCTGAGACTGTGGCCACCACGATGCAGTCTCGGCGGGTGAGCAGCGAGCTGGTGGCAGAGTGGCGCAGGCGTTCCACTTCCTCGTTGAGCGAGGAATCCTTCTCGATGTAGGTATCGGTCTGCGGGATGTATGCCTCTGGCTGGTAGTAGTCGTAGTACGACACGAAGTACTCGACAGCGTTGTGCGGGAACAGTTCACGTAGCTCGTTGGCAAACTGCGCGGCAAGCGTCTTGTTTGGCTGCATCACCAGAATCGGCCGCTGCACCCGTTCGGCCAGCCAGGCCACGGTGGCGGTCTTACCGGTGCCGGTGGCCCCCAGGAGCACCACGTGATGTTCCCCGGCCGCGAGCCGTTGCTCAAGATCCTCAATGGCTGCGGGCTGATCGCCGGCCGGGGCGAAATCCGACTCGACTGTGAAAGGGGCCACCCGCCGCTGCAGCTCACTGATTGGTCGCATGGCCCCAACGATATGCGGCCCCACCGACAAATGCCGATGGGGCCGTAGCGAATCAGGAGGTACCGGTGCCTACTCCGGGTACGCCACGCAATAGGTGCGGGCCGGGTCGGTGTAGGTGATCGGCTGCTCGCCCTCGGCGCAGGCGGCGTCGGTCTCGTTGGTCACGGTGGTGACCTTGAAGTCGGCCGGGCACTCGGCCGGAGCAATACCCATCACGTCATCGGTCTGGGTGTAGCAAGTGTCGGCGTGCCACTCATCGATCAAGCATACGGTCTTGTTGACAGTGTTACTCGAGCCGCTCTCGGTTTCGATCGTGTACTCGTAATACTCCTCCCCGCAGCTGAACGCGCCTTCGCTGACCTTGGCAACGTAGAACGAATGGATGGAGGTATCGTCACAGGCGACCTCCTCATGATCGGCATCGTTGGCATCCCCCGAGATGACTATGCACTTGCCCACCTGGAGGGCCTGGCCGTTCTGGAACGACGTCCAGGCGAAGTATCCGCCTACGGCCAAGATTGGCACCAAAATGATCGCCAACACCACGTTAGCGGCGGCGCGACGCTTCTTCCTTGTCACCGGCGGCGCTATCGGCTGCGCCACCCCAGGCCCCATGGAGCCATATTGGGCCTGGTTGGGGTCGTAGGGCTGCTGTGCCTGGGCCTGGTTGGGGGCGTAGGGCTGCTGTGCCTGGGCCTGGTTGGGGTCATAGGGCTGTGCCTGCGGGTTGCCCCACTGCTGGGGGTCACCGTCGCTGCGCCTGGGCGTTTGCGGTGGCTGAGTCATTGATGGCTCCTGGGCTAGGTCGGGCTGGTCATATGTCCTGGGACGATGGCGCGTCAGCAAAGCGCAGGGCGTGGGAACCGACCCTTCGGGTAATCCAGGTCACCAGGCACCGAGCTGGACCAGACACCCACATTGGATCCCCAATACCGGGGAGCACCACCTCTAGGCCTTCGTCTGCCCGAGCAACGATTGTGGGTTCGTTAGCAAGGCCAACCGAAGGTTGCGGAAGAGATCCTAGCAGTGAAACTGCAAGATCCGGTGCCACGACCAAGTCGGAGGCGGCGTCGGGCTCAAGATCAAAGGAATGCAGCACGAGCTCTCGCAGCCGCAGGAGGGGAATATCGCACAGCCGTGTGCTGTCCCCGGGAAACAACGGCTGCAGCGCCGCGTGGTTCAGTTCCGGCAGGACTGATTGCAATTCTCCCGCCGTGGTGTCGAGTTCCACCTGAAGCTCCATGCCGCCGCAGAGCGCCCCGAGTTCGATGTCGCGAGCCCGGGCATGTGAGGAGTCGTACAGGTAAGTCCCCGGCCCACCCTGCAGCACCCGCAGCAAGCCGCGGGCACCCAGGATCAGGTGAGCCGCTATGTGGGATCTGGTCCATCCCGGCAGCCTGGTCGGCTCAGCCCAATCGGCGGGGCTATAGCCGATAGTGGTGCCCAGCAGCGAGTAAGTGTGGTCTGCCACCGCCTGAACAATTGCATCGAAGTCGGCGCCAGCACCCCCGAATCGTCACGACATGATGCTAACCCTAACAGCCCTAGTGCGGTCACACACGGCTCGGCTACGTCCTTTGACGCTCGAAGCGACGGGAGCGTGACACCCGGCGGGTGTCAGTGGCAGCCCGTACTATGTGACGCGTGACTGACCGGCTGATGGTGCGCGGGGCGCGTGTACACAATTTGAAGAACGTCTCCATCGACCTTCCTCGCGACTCGTTGGTCGTCTTCACTGGTCTCAGTGGTTCCGGTAAATCATCCCTCGCCTTCGACACAATCTTCGCCGAGGGGCAGCGCCGCTACGTCGAATCACTATCGGCCTATGCGCGCCAGTTCCTCGGTCAGATGGACAAACCCGACGTCGACTTCATCGAGGGGCTATCCCCGGCTGTGTCGATCGATCAGAAATCCACCAGCCGGAACCCACGCTCGACGGTCGGAACCACCACTGAGGTCTATGACTATCTGCGGCTGCTCTTCGCTCGCATCGGGGTACCCCACTGCGAGGTGTGCGGGGAACCGATCGGCAAACAGACCCCGCAGCAGATCGTGGATCGCCTGCAAAGCCTCGACGAAGGCACCCGGCTGCAGGTCTTGGCGCCCATCGTGCGCGGCCGCAAGGGCGAGTTTGCGGAGCTGTTGCGCCAGCTGACCACCGATGGTTTCAGCCGGGTCAGGATCGACGGCTCCTCCTACCCACTCACCGAGTTGCCGAACCTCGACAAGCGACGTAAACACGATGTCGACGTGGTGGTGGACCGCGTGGTGATCCGGGCCTCGGCGCGGCAACGCCTCACCGAATCCGTGGAGACCGCGCTCAGCGTCGCCCACGGCGTGGTGACCATCGATTTCGTGGATCTCGATCCCAAGGATCCGAATCGGGAGAAGCGTTACTCCGAACGCCTCGGCTGCCCCAACGATCACGACGTCTCCATTGATGAGCTGGAGCCCCGGCAGTTCTCCTTCAATGGCCCCTGGGGCGCCTGTCCCGCCTGCACCGGGCTTGGCACCACGATGGAGGTCGATCCGGAGCTCGTGGTGCCCGACTCCTCACTCAGCTTAGCCGACGGGGCCATTGCTCCGTGGGCAACCTCGCATCTGCGGGGCCATTTCGAGCACGTCTTGGAGTCGCTGGCCGGTGAACATGGATTCAGCGTCGACGTGCCATGGCAGGGGCTTTCGCAGGCACATCGTGAGTTGCTGCTGCATGGCGCCGATGATCCTGTCGTGGTGCGCTACCGCAACCGATTCGGGCGGACCCGTTCCTACACGCAGTCCTTCGAGGGGGTCCTGCCGTTCGTGCGGCGCCGTCATGAGGAGGCGGAGACCGACTCGGCCCGCGAACGCTGGGGCGGCTACATGCAGGAGATCGACTGCCCCACCTGCCGAGGGGCCAGGCTGAAACCGTCCTCCCTCGCAGTGACCATCGATGGGCGCAGCATCGCCGACATCGGGGCGATGAGCATCGCTTCGCTCACCGATTTCATGCAGGATCTGCGCCTGTCCGAGCGTGATGCCGCGATCGCCGAGCGCGTGGTCAAGGAGATTCGGGAACGGTTGCGCTTCCTGTTGGACGTCGGGCTGGACTACCTGACGCTGTCGCGCTCGGCGGGATCCCTCTCCGGCGGTGAGGCCCAGCGGATTCGGCTCGCGACCCAGATCGGCTCAGGGCTCGTCGGTGTGCTGTACGTACTCGATGAGCCGAGTATCGGGTTGCATCAGCGGGATAATCTTCGCCTGATCCACACCCTGCAGCGCCTGCGGGATCTGGGTAACACGCTCATCGTGGTGGAACACGATGAGGACACGGTGCGGGCTGCCGACTGGGTGGTCGATATCGGCCCGGGCGCAGGCGAGCACGGCGGCGAGGTGGTGGTCAGCGGCACCGTCACCGAACTACTTTCCACCGAGGCCTCCCTGACCGGTCGCTACCTGAGCGGGGAGCTGGAGATTCCGGTCCCCGAGGTGCGCCGCACTGGAAACGGCAAGCACATCCGAATCGTGGGAGCCACGCAGAACAACCTCGACAACATCACTGTGGACTTCCCGCTGGGGGAACTCGTCGCCGTCACCGGGGTGAGCGGCTCGGGAAAGTCGTCGTTGGTCAACTCGATCCTCTACACCGCGGCCGCCAAACACATCTACAGCGCCAAGGCCGTGCCCGGCCGGCACAAGTCGCTCCAAGGGCTCGACCACATCGACAAGGTCATCCAGGTCGATCAATCGCCCATCGGGCGCACACCGCGATCGAACCCCGCCACCTATACCGGCGTCTTCGACAAGATCCGCGCGTTGTTCGCCGCCACGCCCGAGGCGAAGGTGCGCGGCTATCAACAGGGCCGGTTCTCCTTCAACGTCAAGGGCGGCCGATGCGAGAACTGCATGGGCGACGGCACCATCAAGATCGAGATGAACTTCCTGCCCGATGTCTACGTGCCATGTGAGGTGTGCCACGGCGCCAGGTACAACCGGGAAACCCTCGAAGTCCATTACAAGGGCAAATCGATTGCCGACATCCTTGAGATGTCGATCAGCGACGGGGCCGAGTTCTTCGAGGCGATCCCCAGCATCGCCCGGCATCTGGTGACGCTGACGCAGGTCGGCCTCGGCTATGTGCGGTTGGGCCAATCCGCCACGACTTTGTCCGGTGGGGAGGCGCAACGGGTCAAGCTCGCCGCCGAACTTCAAAAGCGGTCGACGGGCCGCACTCTCTACGTCCTCGACGAGCCCACCACAGGGCTCCACTTCGAGGACATCCGCAAGCTCCTAGCCGTGCTGCACCGGCTCGTCGATGGCGGAAACACAGTCGTGGTCATCGAACACAACCTCGACGTCATCAAGGGCGCCGACTGGGTCATCGACATGGGGCCGGGCGGCGGAACCCACGGCGGCAGGGTCGTGGCCACCGGGACCCCGGAGGCGGTGGCAGCAGCCGCCGAGTCAGTGACCGGAGAGTTCTTGCGCCCGTTGGTGGGATAGCCGCCTGCTACAGGGTAACGACCAGGTCCTCGCCGCTGGCTTCGACGCTCAGCGCCCGCAGCGGCTGTTCGGCCGGACCTTCAAGGGCCCTGCCATCGGCGATGTCGAACACCGAGCCGTGGCAGCCGCAGTAGATGCCCGCGGGGCGCAACTCGGACACGTCACAATCCTGGTGGGTGCACCGTGACGAGAACGCGACGAAGCTTCCTTCGGCCGGTTGGGTGACCACGACGCCGTCCGAGGCGAGGACGACGCCGCTGCCCACGGGCACGCTGGACTTCGCGACGGTGACGTTGGTCCCGGCCGAGAGGCTCGGAGTCGGGTTGCCGGAGCAGGCGCTCAGCAGGGAGGCGGCGATCCCCGCGCCGGCGACGAGGACATCACGGCGGGCTGGTGTCATGGGCCGACTGTACGTGATCCGCGGAGCCCGGAGCCCCGGGTCGCCCGTGACGGTGTCGGGGGGCGCGCCTATCATCGCTGCCATGGCCGATCCGTCGACATACCGCCCCGCGCCGGGCACCATCCCCACCTCCCCGGGGGTGTACCGCTTCTTCGACGCTTTCGGCAATGTTATCTACGTCGGCAAGGCCAAAAATCTGCGCTCACGGCTGAACTCCTACTTCGCCGATCCGGCGGCGCTGCACTTTCGAACCCAGACGATGGTGCGCACCGCCGCCCGCGTCGAGTGGACAGTCGTGGCCAACGAGTTGGAGGCGCTGCAACTCGAGTACACCTGGATTCAGGAGTTCGATCCCCGCTTCAACGTCAAGTACCGCGACGACAAATCCTACCCCTGGTTGGCGGTGACCTGGTCCGAAGAGTTCCCTCGGGTTTTCGTTGGCCGTGGCCACAAGAGAAAGGGAACCCGATACTTCGGCCCGTTCGGCCAGGCGTGGGCCATCCGCGACACCCTTGACATGCTGCTACGCGCATTCCCGATGCGTTCCTGCTCGGCCGGGGTGTTCACCTCGGCCCAGCGCAGCGGGCGGCCGTGCCTGCTCGGCGACATCGGCAAATGCAGCGCGCCGTGCGTCGGGCGGGTCTCCGCCGAGGCACACCGAGACATCGTGGGGGAGTTTTGTTCCTTCATGGCGGGCAACAACCGTGGCGTCCTCAGCGATGTCGAGCGCCGCATGCTTGAGGCCTCCGCCGGTCTTGAGTTCGAGAAGGCGGCGGTGCTGCGTGACTCCCTTGAGGCACTTCGCCGTGTTGTCGAACGCCAGTCTGTGGTGCAGGCCGACGACACGACTGCCGATGTGATCGGGCTGGCCGATGACGGCTCCCAGGTGGCGGTGCAGGTCTTCCACGTCCGCGACGGGCGGATCATCGGCGAGCGCGGCTGGGTGGCAGATCGGCCGGATGACCGCGACCTGACCGGCCTGCTGGAGCCCTTTCTCATGCAGCTCTATCAAGGACAGGGGGCCGAGGTACCGCCGCTGGTCCTGGCCAGCGTCGAGGCCGACGACATCCTGGTGGCGGCGCTGACTGGGCTCAAGGGGGCCCGGGTCGAGGTGCGGGTGCCGCTGCGCGGGACGAAGCGGGACCTGCTGAACACTGTCATCTCCAACGCCACACTAGCCTTGGAACAGCATCAACAGCGCCGGGCCACCGACCTCACAACGCGCAACGCGGCCCTGGAGGAGATCGCCCAGGCCCTGGAGCTGGATGCGCCACCGCTACGTATCGAGTGCTACGACCTGTCCCACACCATGGGCAACGAGGTGGTCGGCTCGATGGTGGTCTTCGAGGACGGGCTTGCCAAGAAGTCCGACTATCGCAAGTTCGTGATCAAGACCGTGGAAGGGTCCGACGATGTCGCAGGCATGACCGAAGTGCTGACTCGAAGGCTACGCCGGTTGCTGGATGATCGAAGCGAGGATGAGGGCGGCCCGCTCCTGGTGGATCCCACCACCGGGGTACCGCGGCGGTTCTCCTACGCCCCCGCCCTGATCGTGGTGGATGGGGGGCGGCCCCAGGTCAACGCCGCCGCGCAGGTGCTGCGCGAGCTGGGTCTGGATAGCCAGATAGCCTTGTGTGGGCTCGCCAAGCGCATGGAGGAAGTCTGGCTGCCTGGCCAAGGTTTCCCACTCATCCTTCCCCGCTCATCCGAGGGCCTCTATCTGCTGCAGCGGGCCCGCGACGAGGCCCACAGAGTCGCGATCACGCACCACCGCTCGAGGCGGGCCAAGGCGCTGGTGTCGTCCGCGCTGGACGAGGTGCCGGGGCTGGGGGAGCTGCGGCGCAAGGCGCTCCTGACCTACTTCGGGAGCCTGCGCAAGCTACGCCAGGCAACCGTCGAGGAGATCTGCGCGGTCCCCGGGTTCGGGCCCCGGCTGGCGGCGGCGGTCGCCGAAGCCGTCAGCGGTGAACCGGTCGATGCAGTCAACTTGGCCACCGGGGAGGTGTACCCGACTTGAACACTGTTCAAGAAGCGGCTTAAATGGGGCTCTGCCCACGGAAGGAAGCCCTCATGAGTGTCCAAGCATCCGCGCCCAGCCGCCGCTTCGAAGCCGCCGACATTGCCTATGTCGCCGTATTCGCCGCCCTGATCGCCGCCCTCTCGTTGACCCCTAGCATCCCCCTAGGCGCCCTTGGTGTCCCGATCACGTTGCAGACTCTCGGAGTCGCTCTGGCCGGTCTGCTCCTAGGGCCCTGGCGTGGTTGTGCCGCAGTGGGGCTGTACCTCCTGGTCGGAGCCGCCGGTCTGCCGG
This sequence comes from Arachnia sp., assembly GCA_047972985.1. Taxonomy (GTDB): domain Bacteria; phylum Actinomycetota; class Actinomycetes; order Propionibacteriales; family Propionibacteriaceae; genus Arachnia. The sequence goes on along the minus strand of JBKEBG010000102.1, from coordinate 20,955 downwards.
TGTTCGCCCAAGGCAGTGCGGGCATCGGTGTGTTCTTCGGAGCCACCGGTGGGTACCTGCTCGCCTTCCCGCTCGCGGCGCTGGTGTCTGGGGCCATAGCCCGCTGGGCGCTCCGCCACGGGATGCAGCGCTGGACCGGTCTGTGGCTCTTCGCAGGCCTGCTGGTGACGCGCTACTTGGTGATCCTCCCGTTGGGGGTGGCCGGTCTGGTGCGTGCGCTGGGTCTGTCCTGGCGAGAGGCTATCGTCGTCGACATGGCGTTCTGGATCGGAGATGCAGTCAAGGGCGTGATCGCCACCGTGCTGGCGCTCGCCGTCCATCGAGCCTTCCCGCGGCTGATGCGGCGTGATTGAGCTCACCCGGGTCACTGTCACCGCGCCCCCCGTCGATCGCCACGAACCTCCCGCCACCCTGCTGAGCGAGATCACGCTGCGGCTGGACGAACCTCGGATCTGCGTCATCGGCGCCAATGGTTCGGGTAAATCGACGCTGCTGCGGGTGATTGCCGGGCTGCGCCCACCCTCGGGGGGCTCGGTACGTGTCGAGGGCATTGACGCCGTCGCCGAGCGCCGCCGAGTGCGCGGGGTCGTCGGCTTCGTTTTCACCGATCCGCTGGCCCAGCTGGTGACTCCCACCGCCGTGGAGGACGTCGAGCTCAGCCTTCGGCAACACGTGCGGGACCGGCGACAGCGGCGAATGCTGGCCCTGCGGCTCCTCGAGGACAAAGGGCTGGGGGGGCTGGCCCATCGGAGCATCTACGACCTGTCCGGAGGGGAGCGGCAACTCGTGGCGCTCACCAGCGTGCTCGCCGTCGAACCGCGGGTGCTCGTCGCCGACGAGCCGACCACGCTGCTCGACCTGCGCAACACCTCGCACTTGCGCGGAATGCTGAGCCAGCTACCACAGCAGGTGATCTACTCCACCCACGACCTGGACTTCGCGCTGGACGCCGACCGCGCCATAGTGATCGACAACGGGCGGGTCGCGGCCGACGGTGAACCGGCCGCCGCCATCGCCCACTATCGCGCGCTCATGGCGGGGGCGTGATGTCGCACACCAGCGTGCTGGGGCTCTACCGCCCCGGGGACGGATGGTTGTTCCGGCTCGGCGTGGGGACGAAGTACCTCCTTGTGCTCCTGGTCACGCTGCCCCCGCTGGTCCTGGTGACCTGGTGGGTCACGCTGGCAGCCATCGCCGTCGTCATCGCGGCCCTCGTGACCTCAGGCATCGGGCTGGCACGAGTCCTGCGGCTCGGCACCGCAATGTGGGTAGTGGTCGCGGTGCTGGTCGGCTATCACCTGATCACGCTCCACCCATTGGCGGCGGTGGTGCGTCCCGGCAATCTTCTCGTAGCGGTGCTCGCCGCCCGCATGCTCACCCTGACCACGCCGACCCCCGAGCTCATGGACGCCATCGCGCGGGTGCTGCGGCCGCTGCGCCCCCTGGGAGTCGACCCAGACCAGATAGCCCTCGCAGTCGCGCTCATGGTGCGCTCGATTCCCTATCTCCTCGGCAGCGTGTCCGATGCCAGAGCGGCTGCCTGGGCCCGGGGAATCGACCGCAACCCCACTCTCCTCTTGGTTCCGCTGCTGATGGGCGCCGTGGCCTACGCGGACCGGACAGCGGAGGCGTTGGCGGCCCGAGGGATTGGCCAGAGCGTCCAGTCGGACGGGCCCGCATCAGCCCAGTAGGCTGACGCCATGGCTGAGCTTTCGGGTGATCCCCGCCAGGAGATCGTGATCATCACCGGCGTCTCCGGGGCGGGGCGCCGTACCGCCGCTCACGCCCTTGAGGACCTCGGCTGGTATGTAGTGGACAACGTCCCTCCGGACCTCATCCCCCTGCTCAGCGAGCATCTCCTCGCCACCGGAGTGCGGCGGCTTGCCGTCGTGGTCGACGTGCGATCCAGGGAGCAGTTCGACCGGCTACCCGCCACCTACATCACCCTCAAGGCACGCGGTGGCGAGGTCACTGTGCTGTTCCTCGAGGCTTCCGACGACGTCATCGTTCGGCGCCAGGAATCGTCCCGCCGCCCGTTGCCGTTGCAGGGAAACGACCGTCTGCTCGAGGGGATCGGCAGGGAGCGGCGCCTGCTCGCCGATTCCAGGGCCACCGCAGACATCGTCGTCGACACCAGCCGGATCAGTGCTCGGCAACTTGGCCAGCGCATTGCCAACCACTTCGGCGACGATGCCTCCGACCGGGTCCGGATCTCGCTGATCTCCTTTGGTTTCAAGAATGCTGTGCCCATCGACGCCGACATGGTCTTCGACGTCAGGTTCCTGCCCAACCCCTACTGGGTACCGGATCTGCGACCCAAGACCGGGCTGAGCCCGGATGTCGCCGCATATGTCCTGCGCCAGGAGGCCGCCGAACCGTTCCTACAGCGGATGGTCGATCTGGTGGAGGTCGCGGCTCCGGGCTATCTGAGGGAGGGCAAGCTCCAAGTGACCATCGCCATCGGATGTACCGGGGGCAAGCACCGATCCACCGCGATGAGCGAGGAGTTGGCTGCGCGGCTGCGGGAGCGGGGTTACCTCGCCACGGTTTTGCATCGTGATCTGGGACTGGAATGACCGGCATCGGCGGGCCTGCCATCGTTGCCTTCGGCGGGGGACATGGGCTGGCAGCATCGCTGGCGGCGCTGCGGCGCCTCACGTCTCGGCTGACGGCAGTGGTCACCGTCGCCGACGATGGCGGCTCGTCGGGTCGGCTGCGCCAAGAACTTGGCTGTTTGCCGCCGGGAGACCTGCGCATGGCGCTGGCCGCTTTGTGTTGCGATGACGCCGACGGAATCGCCTGGGCCGAAACGCTGCAGGGCAGGTTCGCCGGTACCGGGCCGCTCGCGGGGCATGCCGTGGGAAACCTGCTGATCGCTGGCATCTGGCAGCAGTGTCAGGACCCCGTGGCCGGCCTCGACAGGCTCGGACACCTCATCGGCATCCAGGGCCGGGTGCTGCCGATGTCGACGGTTCCCCTGGAGATCGAGGCCGACGTCATCGGGTTGGATCCGTTGACCCCCGACGATGTGCTGACCCTCAACGGCCAGGCCACCATCGCCAAGACTCGGGCGACGGTCGAGGCGGTGCGGATCATCCCCGACCGGCCACCGGCGGCCTCGGCCGCCGTAGCGGCGGTGCGCGAGGCCGATGTCCTCGTGCTCGGACCGGGATCCTGGTTCACCTCGGTCATTCCGCACCTGCTTGTTCCCGACCTGGCCGAGGCGATCCTTGGTACCGCTGCCCGGCGCATCCTCGTGCTCAACCTCGAACCGGCGGCTGAGACCGCCGGGTTCAGCGCCGCCAGGCACCTGGAGATCCTGGCCGAACACGCGCCCCTGCTGCGGCTCGACTATGTCGTGGCTCCCCGCGAGTTCGGGTCCCATGACCGGCACCTGCGCAACTACGCCGAGTCGCTGGGCGCGTGCCTTGTGGTGGCGGACGTGGCGCTCGAGGACGGGTCCCCCCGTCACGATCCGGCTCGCCTGGCAGCCGCGCTCGGGCCGCTGGTGGACCGGTAGGGCGTTCGGGAGCCGCGAGAAGCCGCTCAGGGCGTGGCAGGATAGCCCCCATGGCCCTGACTCAGAAGGTGAAGTCCGAGCTCGCAGCCGTCGTCGCCTCACATCCGAACGCCCGACGAGCCGAGCTCGTGGCGATGTTGCGATTCGGCGGTGGCCTGCACTTGGTGGGCGGGCGCATCGTGGTGGAAGCCGAGTTCGATACCGGCGCCGCAGCCCGGCGACTGCGTAGCTTCATCGCCGAGCTGTACACCCTGGACAGCGAGTTGTTGGTCATCAACGCTTCCGGCCTGCGGCGACAGACCCGCTACACGGTGCGGGTGGTGCGCGATGGTGAAGCCCTGGCGCGGCTCACGGGACTCGTGGATCAACAGCGCCGGCCGGTGCGCGGGCTTCCCCCCGTGGTCGTTGGTGGTTCCCTGGCCGATGCTGTGGCAGTGTGGCGCGGGGCATTCCTGGCGCGCGGTTCGCTCACCGAGCCGGGCAGATCCATGGCACTCGAGGTGACAGCCCCCGGCTCCGAGGCTGCGCTCGCGCTGGTGGGTGCGGCGCGTCGGCTCGGAGTCGCCGCGAAGTCACGGGAGGTGCGCGGGCTGGATCGCGTGGTGATCCGTGACGGGGAAGCTATCGCCGACCTGCTGACCCGCATGGGGGCCCAGGAGGCACGGCTGCTGTGGGAGGAACGCCGCATGCGCCGCGAGGTGCGAGCCCAGGCTAACCGCCTGGCGAACTTCGACGACGCCAACCTGCGGCGCTCGGCCCGGGCAGCTGTCACCGCCAGTGCCCGAGTCCAGCGGGCCCTGGAGATCCTGGGCGCGGACGTGCCCGATCACCTGAGGTCGGCTGGCGAGCTGCGGCTGGAGCATCGGCAGGCGAGCCTCGAGGAACTCGGCCGATTGCATGATCCCCAATTGACAAAGGACGCGATCGCGGGGCGCATCCGGCGGTTGCTGTCCACAGCGGATAAGGCGGCGGAGCTGGCCGGCATCCCGAACACCGAGGCAGCCGTGCCCTCGGAAGACGTCGAGGACGACTGAGCCGGGATTGGTCCCCCCACCGTTGTGGGGTTGGCATATGGATAAGATGGGCGGGTCCACAACGCGCCCGCGGCTGCCCGTCGGGTCCGCAGGCGCCTGACCTCGTGAAGGGGAGCTATCCATATGACCGTCAAGGTTGGCATCAACGGCTTCGGCCGCATCGGCCGTAACTACTTCCGTGCCCTGGTGGCCTCGGGAGCCGATATCGACGTCGTTGCCGTCAACGACCTCACCGACAACAAGACTCTGGCTCAACTGCTGAAGTTCGACTCGATCCTCGGCCGCTTCCCCGGCGAAGTCACCTTCGACGAGACCGCCCTGTCCGTGGACGGCAAGGAGATCAAGGCATTCGAGGAGCGCGATCCCGCCAACCTGCCGTGGGGTGAGCTGGGCGTCGACATCGTGATCGAGTCCACCGGCTTCTTCACCGACGCCACCAAGGCCAAGGCGCACCTGGACGCCGGCGCCAAGAAGGTCCTCATCTCGGCCCCGGCCAAGAACGAAGACCTCACCGTGGTCATGGGCGTCAATGACGACAAGTACGACGGCTCGCAGAACATCATCTCCAACGCCTCCTGCACCACCAACTGCCTGGCTCCCCTGGCCAAGGCGCTCAACGATGGCATCGGCATCGAAAAGGGCTTGATGACCACCATCCACGCCTACACCCAGGACCAGAACCTGCAGGACGCTCCCCACAAGGACCTGCGTCGCGCCCGCGCCGCCGCCTTGAACATCGTCCCCACCACCACCGGTGCCGCCAAGGCAGTGGCCCTCGTGCTCCCCGAGCTCAAGGGCAAGCTCGACGGTTACGCGCTGCGCGTTCCCACGCCGACCGGTTCGGTGACCGACCTCACCTTCGAGGCCTCCCGCGAGACCACGGTGGATGAGATCAACGCGATCGTGAAGGCCGCCGCCGAAGGCCCGCTGAAGGGGATCCTGGAGTACAGCGACGATCCGATCGTCAGCAAGGACATCGAGACCTACCCGCTGTCCAGCATCTACGATGCCCCGCTGACCAAGGTCATCGGCAACCAGGTCAAGGTCGTGGCCTGGTACGACAACGAATGGGGCTACTCGAACCGTCTGGTGGACCTGACCGTCCTCGTCGGCTCCAAGCTCTGATCACCCACTCCTGAAGGGAAAGGCCCAGCACTGTGAAGTCCATTGATGACCTCGGCGATCTGACCGGCAAGCGGGTAGTGATCCGCTGCGATTTCAACGTCCCGCTGGATGGCTCGACCATCACCGATGACGGGCGGATTCGTGCCGCCGTGCCCACGATCGACAAGCTTCGCTCCCTCGGGGCGCAGCTGGTCATCATGGCTCACCTGGGCCGACCCAAGGGATCTCCCGATCCGAAGTACTCACTCGCGCCGGTCGCCCAGCGCCTGGGGGAGATCATCGGCGTCGACGTCGACCTCGCCTTGGACGTTGTCGGTCCCGGCGCCGAGGCCGCCGTGGCTGATCTCAAGCCCGGTGGCGTCGTGCTGCTGGAAAACGTCCGCTTCGAGGCGGGTGAAACCTCCAAGGACGAGGCCGAGCGCCGGGCGCTGGCCGAAAAGTATGCAGCCTTCGGTGACCTGTTCGTCTCCGACGGCTTCGGTGTGGTGCACCGCAAGCAGGCCTCGGTCTACGACGTGGCGGCGCTGCTGCCCGCCTACGCCGGATACCTGGTCGGCAAGGAGGTCGATGTCCTCAAGCGCATCACCCAGACCCCCGAGCATCCAGTGGTGGTGGTGCTGGGCGGCGCCAAGGTCGCCGACAAGCTCTCGGTCATCGACAACATGCTCAAGGTGGCCGATACCCTCATCATCGGCGGCGGCATGGCCTACACATTCCTCGTCGCCAAGGGCTGCAGCGCGGGCGATTCGCTGCTCGATGAGAGCAATATCGAGACCTGCCGTGGCTACCTGGAACAGGCGAAGGCCGCTGGGAAGTCGATTCTGCTGCCGGTGGATGTGCGGATCGCCGACGGCATGGACTTCGACGCGCGCACTGTCACCGGCGAGGTGAACGTCGTGGCCGCCGACGCCATCCCGGATGGCAAGCAGGGCCTCGACATCGGCCCCGAAACCCAGCAGCTATTCGCCGAGGCGATCACGGCTGCCCGTACCGTGTTCTGGAACGGCCCGATGGGTGTGTTCGAGATCGCCGAACTATCCCAGGGGACGGCAGCTGTCGCTGCCGCACTCACCCGCGTCGATGGCCTCTCGGTCGTCGGCGGTGGCGACTCGGCCGCCGCCGTGCGGGCACTTGGCCACGCTGATTCCGAGTTTGGCCACATCTCCACGGGCGGCGGCGCCTCGCTGGAGGTCATCGAAGGCAAGATCCTCCCGGGGATCTCGGTTCTGGACGAAGGAGACAACTGATGCCACGCACCCCGATCATGGCTGGCAACTGGAAGATGAACCTCAACCACGTTGAGGCCACCGGGATGGTCCAGAAACTCGCCTGGACCTTGGACGACAAGGAATACGACGGCGCCAAGTCCGAGTGCGTCGTGGTCCCGCCATTCACTGATCTGCGCACTGTGCAGACCCTGATCGACGGCGAGCGGATGCCGATCAGGCTGGGCGCCCAGAACGTCTCCGAGCACGACTCGGGGGCCTTCACCGGTGAGATCAGCGCTGACATGCTGGCAAAGCTCATGGTCTCCTATGTGGTCATCGGCCACTCGGAGCGCCGCGAGCTGTACGGCGAGACCGACGAACTGGTCAACGCCAAAGCGAAGAAGGTCATCGCGGCCGGCATGACCCCGATCATCTGCGTCGGTGAGGGCCTGGACATCCGCAAGGAGGGCCGGCAGGTCGAATACACTCTCGCCCAGGTGCGTGGTGGCCTGGAGGGCCTCCCGGCTGAGCAGGTGGCAGCCCTGGTCATCGCCTACGAACCTGTGTGGGCCATCGGCACCGGCGAGGTGGCGACCCCCGAGGACGCCCAAGAAGTCTGCGGCGCGATCCGCGGTGAAGTTGCGGCGCTGTACGACAATGCCACGGCAGATGCCCTCCGAATCCAGTACGGCGGTTCGGTCAAGGCAGCCAATGTGGCTCAGATCATGTCCCAGCCGGACGTGGACGGTGCCCTGGTTGGCGGTGCCAGCCTCAACCCCGAGGAGTTCGCCGCCATCGTGAGGTTCTACGACCTTCCCGCCTGATCTGGCTCAGCCGTGTCAACCGCCGATGGCCGTCACGTGTGGGGCGGCCAACGGCGGTTGCGGTAACTGCGTCTCTGGCTCACGCGGCACGCGTCGGCGGCGAGCAGCCTCTCGTGTGCGGGCCGATGTGGGAAATCCGCCGTCGTCGGCTAAACTCGGGCGCGTGATTGTCCCCCTCGTCAGCTGGCCCATAGCGACCCTGTCGGGCATTTTGATTCTCCTCAGTGTCCTGCTCGCCGGTTCGATCTTGCTTAATTCCGGGCGTGGCGGTGGTATGACCGACCTCTTCGGTGGTGGCATGTCGACGTCGATGGGCGGTGTGTCGACAGCCGAGCGTCGGCTGGACCGCTTGACGCTGATCCTCGTGCTGGTGTGGGCCCTCACTGTCGTAGCGCTGCTGGTGCTGTACCGCATCGGTGCCTGAGGCCAATCCGTAATACCCCCTAGGAGTAGTTGTGGCAGGTGGCAACGCCATCCGAGGAAGCCGAGTCGGCGCTGGCCCGATGGGAGAGGCCGAGCGTGGCGACGCCGCCCCCCGGCTGAGGGTCTCTTACTTTTGTGCCGCCGGGCATGAGACGCGTCCCGCGTTCGCGGTGGACGCGGCCATCCCGGAATCGTGGGACTGCCCGCGTTGCGGTCTGCCGGCCAACACAGATCAGAGCAACCCGCCGCCGCCGCCCAAGACAGTGCCCTACAAGACGCACCTGGCCTATGTGAAGGAGCGTCGCTCGGACGCCGAGGCCAAGCAGATCCTGAACGAGGCCGTGGCTCAGCTCCGTGCCCGCCGCGCCTCCGGCGAGATCATCTACTGATCCCGCCTCACAGCGCGCACTTGTAACTGGGCGGCAGCTCGCTCGCCGCGGTGGCATCAAGGAACCAGTACGTCGCGTCGCTGCCATGCGGGTGGGCCGCGGGCAACGACATGTCCTCGTCGAGGACCCGGGCCACGGCCGGCCCCTTCGACGCGCCGGTGGCCATGAACCAGATTTCTGCCGAGCGGCTGAGCCGCTCCAGCGACAGCGAGATCCGTTCGGCAGGTGGCTTGGGTGAGTTCGTTACCCCGATAACCTGCCGAGACGAGGCGTCGAAGCTGGGATGGTCTGGGAAGATCGAGGCCACGTGCCCGTCGATGCCGATCCCCAGCAATGTGACATCGAAGTAGACCTCGCCGAGTTCGCGTTCGTACTCTTCGGCCGATTCGTGGGAGTCGGCCCTGCCGTCTTGGGCCGCCATCATGTGGATCGAATCCGGCCGCAGCGTCATGGTGCGGGCCAGCCGCGCGATCGCCTGAAGCGAATTGCGCACCGGGTCAGTGCCGGGCACGAATCGCTCATCGCCCCACCACAAGTGGATCCGGGTGGGATCCAGGTTCGATCCAGGCGCGAGAGAGGCGAAGCGCTCGTACATCAGGTTGGCGGTGTCGCCGCCAGTCAGGCACAGGTGGACCTCGTCTCGGCTGGATTGAAGGTCAACGATCGTGTCGAGCAGGCGCTGAGCCACCACCTCGGCGACATCAGCGGGATCGATGAGACGAACGACGCGACGGATTGTCATCAGCGCTCCAAAGCTAGCTGGGACACGGCTGATTCGAAGACCTCGTCGGCGTCGAGTCGCTGCAACTCCTCCGTGAGGAGATCGGTCAACGGGCGACGCCGCAGCGCCACCTTCCGCTCCGGTTCACCGGGGACCCGGTAGGTCGCCAGGCCCTCCGCGTCCAGGCGGCTGATCACTATGTCACCGCCGGGTGTGGTGAGCGTGACGGAGCTGATCCCAGCCTCGGATGTGGTGCTGTGGTCCACGCTGATCCCAAGCTTTTGCTCTAACCACGTCACCAGCAGCAGCGCCGGAGCATTATCCGCGGCGGAGATGACGCTCCCCGCCGTCACCTCGGCGGGGTACTGATCGAGCGCGGCGGCGAGCAGGGCCCGCCAGCGGGTCAGCCGGGTCCAGCTCAAGTCGGTGTCACCCGGCTCGTGATTCTCGGCGCGTTCGCGCAGTGCCAGGCATGGGTCGGCCGCGCCGGCGGCATCGGTGATGCGCCGGCTCGCAAGAGCGCCCACCGGGTCGCTCATCGGCTGCAACGGGGCGTCGTGGGGCCACCAGGCCACCGTGGGGGAGTCGGGCAGCAGCAACGGCAAAACCACCGATCCGGCGTGTTCAGCCACGGGGCCACGCATGGTCAGTGAGAGCAGATCGCCGGGGATCCCTTCGCCGACCTCGATCTGTGCGTCGAGGCGCGGTTCGTCACCGCCGGTGTAGGTCACGACGATGACGCGTGCCGGATGCGCCCTGGCCGATTCACGGGCGGCCTGAAGCACTTGGTCGCGGCGGTCGGCGTCGGAGACCACTATGAGGGTGAGCACCATGCCGGTTGCCTGCCCGACCATCTGGTGGGCGCGCACTAGTTCAGCGCTGACCTCGCGGGTGGAGGTGTTGTCGAGGCGGATGAGCATCCAGATCTCCTTAGGGGCGTCGCCAGGCAGCACCGTCGTTGGCCAGCATGTCGACGCCGGAACGGGGCCCCCAGGTGCCGGAAAGGTAGGGCTCGGGTTGGTGCGGCAGGCTGGCCCAATAGTCCAGCACCGGGTCGAGGATGCGCCAGCTGACCTCTACCTCTTCCTGCCGGGGGAACAGCGGTGGATCGCCGAGGAGCACGTCCAGCAGCAGCCGTTCGTAGGCCTCGGGCGAGGACTCGGTGAAGGAGCCGCCGTAGCCGAAGTCCATCGACACATCGCGGATGTCCATTTGGGTACCGGGCACCTTGGCGCCGAAGCGCAGGGTGACCCCCTCGTCGGGCTGGATCCGCAGCACCAGCGCATTGGTACCGAGGTCCTGAGTGTCGGTGGTGGTGAACGGCAGATGTGGCGCTTGCTTGAACTGCAACGCCACCTCGGTGACCCGCCGCGGCATCCGCTTGGCGGTGCGAAGGTAGAACGGGACCCCGGCCCAGCGACGATTGTCGATGTCAACCCGGATCGCCGCGTAGGTCTCGGTGGTGGAATCCGGCGCGACCCCATCCTCCTCGAGGTAGCCCTTGACCTGTCGGCCTCCCTGCCAGCCCGCCGCGTACTGCCCGCGGGCCGTGTGGCGTGCGAAGTCGCTGGGGACCTGGGCGGCCGAGAGTACCTTGAGTTTTTCTGCCCGCAGTTGAGACGACTCGAACGACGTCGGCTCCTCCATGGCGGTCAGGGCAAGCAACTGCAGGAGGTGGTTCTGGATCACATCGCGGGCCGCCCCAATGCCGTCGAAGTACCCGGCGCGGCCACCAATGCCGATGTCTTCGGCCATCGTGATCTGCACGTGGCTGACGTAGTGGTTGTTCCAGATCGGGTCGAACAGCTGGTTAGCGAACCTGACGGCGAGCAGGTTCTGCACCGTCTCCTTGCCCAGGTAGTGATCGATCCGGAACACCTGTTGCGGGGCGAACAGGGAGGAGATGACCCGGTTGAGATCCTGCGCCGAGGCCAGGTCGTGGCCGAACGGCTTCTCGATGACCACCCGGTTCCAGTTGTGATCGCTTTGTTCGGCCATGCCATGGCGTCGAAGCTGCGAGACCACAGTCTCGAAGGTGGAGGGCGGCACCGAGAGGTAGAACGCGTGGTTGCCGCCGGTGCCTTGGGCCTGGTCGAGCTCGCCGATGGTTTCGCGGAGCCGCACGAACGACGCGTCGTCGTCGAAGGTTCCCGGTACGAAGCGGATCCCTTCCAGGAGTTGCTGCCAGACCTCTTCCCGGAACGGGGTTCGGGCATGTTCGCGCACGGCGTCGTGCACAGTCTTGGCGAAGTCCTGGGTTGCCCACTCGCGGCGGGCGAAGCCCACCAGGCCGAAGCCGGGGGGCAGCATGCCGCGGTTGGCGAGGTCGTAGACCGCTGGCATGAGCTTGCGGCGAGACAAATCCCCGGTCACCCCGAACAGCACCAGCACGCAGGGCCCAGCGATTCGGGGTAGGCGTCGATCCCGGGGGTCCCGCAACGGGTTCGTGGCGTCCATCAAGCTCCTAGTGATCGATCGTGTCGCGCTCCCAGCCTAGTAGCCTGCCGTGACCGGCGCTGGCTGTGGTGAGCGGCTCCGGTGGTCGCCGGCCTCGCAGCGCCGCGGGTTGCGCCCGTCCGGGGCCGCTGGTAGGGCGCGACAAAGCCGCGGCGTCCACGTAGACTGTGCGGGTCGAGTTCGCTTGGAGGACGCCTGTGGTAGCGAGTGCAGCCGACGCGGCGCCAAGTAGAGCCCGCGTGCTGGATGTGGTGATGGCATATGTCGCGCTGACCAAGCCCCGCATCATCGAGTTGCTGCTGGTCACTACGGTGCCCGCGATGTTCCTGGCCGCTGGGGGGCTGCCGCCGTGGCAGCTGATCGCCTGGACGATGCTGGGCGGGCTGCTCGCGGCGGGCAGCGCCAACACATTCAACTCGGTGCTGGATGCCGACATCGATGAGGTGATGCGCCGCACCCGCCGCCGCCCCATGCCTCGCCATGCCATCAGCCGCACCGCTGCCACAGTCTTCGGGCTGGTGCTGGGTGTGCTGGCCACCCTGATCTTGGGGTTCCAGGTGAACTGGTTGTCCGCGATGCTGGCGCTGGGCGCTAACGCCTTCTACGTGTTCGGCTACACGCTGCTGCTGAAGCGGCGCACCCCGCAAAACATCGTCTGGGGTGGGCTGGCGGGCTGCTTCCCGCCGCTGATCGGGTGGACCGCCGTCACCGGCGAGGTGGGGTGGCCTCCGCTGGTTCTATTCGCCGTGGTGTTCTTGTGGACCCCGCCGCATACGTGGGCCCTGGCCTTCCGCTACCGCGACGATTACGCCGCGGCCGGGGTGCCGATGCTGCCGGTGGTACGCGAGGCCCCGCAGGTCGCTGCCCAGATCTTTGGTTACAGCCTCGCGACCGTCGTGATGTCGCTGGTGTTGTGGCCGGTGACGCCGACCGGGTGGCTGTATCCGCTGGTGGCGGTCGTCGCGGGCGCTGTGCTCCTCGTGGAAGCCGTGCAGCTGTGGCGCCGGGCCCGCCGCGGCTTAACTGGCGCCTTGCTCAAGCCGATGCGGTTGTTCCACTGGAGCAATAGCTACCTGGCGATCGTGTTTTTGGCGGTCGCGATCGATCCGCTGGTCACATAGCTCCCGGCGGCGAACCACAGCCAGGAAGCTGCGGCGGTGACCACCGACACACCCACCAGGTGCAGGGTTACCAGCCACACCGGCAACCCGTTGAAGTACTGCAGGTAGCCAATCACGCCCTGGAGGGCAACCGTGGCCGCTAGGAACCAGGCCGCGCGGAGCCCAGGGGAGGCCTTGGCCCGTCGCAATGCGACGATCGTGAGGACCAGGCTGACGATGAGCACCCAGGCGCTTGCCGAGTGAACCCGCGCCACGGCCTCGATGTCGAAGCCGTTGCGGGGCACTTCAGCGTCACCGGCGTGAGGCCCGGCGCCGGTCACCACGGTTCCGAGCCAGACCGAGACCATGGCGATCGCGAACGTAAGCCTGGCCAGCCGTGCCGCGCCCCGGCTGGGGACGTGCGGGCGGGGTCCTACTGCGGTGGCGAGGGCCCACGTCGAGACCACTATGATCGCGACTGAAACCAAGAGGTGGGCGGCCACTATCCACGGGTTGAGCCGGGTCAGCACAGTGATGCCGCCGATGACTCCTTGCAGCGGAATCCCGAGGCCGACGATGAGCGTGAGCCACCAGACCCGTGCGCCGTGGCCCCGGACCCGCCACGCGGCGGCGAAGGCGCCGACCGCGAGGATGATCAGGACGAACGTCAGCAGGCGGTTGCCGAACTCAATCGCACCATGGATCCCCAGCTCGGCATGTGGCACGTAGGCATCGGCGGAGCAGCGCGGCCAGGTGGGGCAGCCCAGGCCTGAGGACGTGACCCGCACCACGGCGCCGGTGACCACGATGCCCATGTTGGCTAGCAATGAAGCGGTCAACCAGACGCGTAGCGCGCGCTCGCTGCCGAAGAGCCGGTCGACGAGTCTGGCTAGGTCCATGAGAACACCTTTCGGGCTAGTAACAACGAACCACAGCACCACACCAGCAGCGTGATGAGTCCGGGCCATGAGCCGGATCGCAGCGCCTCACCCAGCGCCCCGGTGGGCAGTGCCCACAGCACTGGCTGTGCCCAGCTCGGGTAGCTGCCAAGCGGCAGCAGGAGCCCGCCGAGGCTCGCCCCGGCGAGGTAGATCAGGTTGCTCACCGCGAGCGTCGCCTCTGGCCGGGCGCTGCCCGCCAGGGCAAGCCCAAGCCCGGCGAAGGCTCCCATGGCGGGGATGATCGCGATCAGCGCGACGGCGAGGCCGCCGGGCGTCGGGTGCGGCCGCCACCCCAGCACGAAGGCCGCCCCGACGAGCACACTCACCTGCCCGAGAGTGAGGATCGCGATGGCGCTCGCCTTGCCGATGAGCAGACCGTCCTTGCCCAGCGGGGTTGCCGCGAGACGTTCCAGCACGTGGTAGCGGCGTTCGAAACCGGTGGAGATGGCCAGCGTCGTGAAGGCAGACGACCAGATGGCAAGGCCGATCACACCCGGTACTAGGGCATCCAGGCCCCATCCCAGGCCGGCACCGAAGAACCTTCCGCCGATCAGGATCGCGAGCGGAATCACCAGCGCGAGCAGCAGCTGTTCACCGTTGCGCACAATGAGCGAGGCCTCGGTGAGAGCATGCGAGAAGATCTGGCGCGGACGTGACGAGGGGGCACCTGCGGGGCGGAAATCGAGGCTCACCGGTCGGCCTCCGTGGCCTCGAGATACGCGGCTTCGAGGCTGCGGCCGTCCCGGGTGAAGTCGGCGACGGTCCCGGTGGCTCGCACCTGGCCTCGATCGATGATTGATACCGCGTCGGCGAGTTCGGTCGCCTCGCGCATGTCGTGCGTGGTCAGCACGATTGCTGCGCCCGCGTCACGGACCTGCCGGATCACCTCCCAGGTGGCGCGCGTGGCGCGCACATCCAATCCGGCGGTGGGCTCGTCGAGGAAGAGCAGCTCCGGTCGCCCGATCAGTGCACCGGCGAGGTTGACTGTCTGCTGCTGGCCCCCGGAGAGGTTGCGAAACGCCGTGGCGGGATAGTCATCGATCCCGAGCAGGGCCATGAGCTCGTTCACATCGTGTGGGTGCGCATACAGCGAGGCGAGGTAGCCCAGCAGCTGGCGCGCTCCGATAGCTGCCCAGGCCCCGGTGTGTTGCGGCATCAGCCCGACCCGGGCCTGCACCTCGTGGGATCCGGGCCGGTGCCCGAGGACTGTGATGGAGCCCTCGTCGGGGCCTACCAGCCCGGTGCAGCAACGCACGAATGTTGTCTTGCCCGCGCCGTTGGGGCCCAGCAGCGCCGTCACCATTCCCGCCCGGGCGGTCAGGCTCAGCCCGGACAGCGCATCGGTGCGGCCGAACCGCACGACGACGTCGGACGCGATGAGCGGTTCGGGCACCCGATCAGCCTAGTACTGGTTGGCCTGAGCCGCGTCCGGGGCCCGGGGCCGGCGCGGGAATTGACGCGGGAACTGGTCGCGGGTGAGTATCCATCGCTGGCTCGCCGAATCGACGGCGATGCGTGCCCTCCGGGGTGGGAGAGTTAGGCTCGCCTTCCTTGAAAGCCTGGGTAGATTAGGGAACAGTTACGTAGGAAAAATCGGGAGGAGGAACCATCATCGACGAGCAAGACATAGCATCAACACGGGAACGCGTAGTGCGCTCGATCCTCGACAACGGCCCCTCGACTGCCCGCACGCTGGGGGAGCGGCTCGACCTCACCCCCGCCGCGATTCGCCGGCACCTCTCCGCGCTCATCGACAACGGTTCCATCACCTCGCGGGAGCAGCGCGTCTACGGACATCGTGGCCGAGGCCGCCCGTCGCGGGTGTTTGAGCTGACCGACGCTGGCCGGGCGGACTTCTACCAGGCCTACGACGAGCTTGCCATCGCCGCGATGCGCCGGCTCCTCGAAGCAGCCGGGCCCGGTGCCATGCGGGACCTGGCGCGAGACCGCGTGGCCCTGATCGAACGACGTTTCCGGGCGCTGCGCGATGGTGACCCAGCGCTCGCCCCTGTCGAAGCTCTCGTGCAGGCCCTCGGTGACGACGGCTACGTGCCGTCGACGCTACCGGTGCGCTCGGGAACCCAGCTGTGTCAGCACCATTGCCCGGTCGCGCACGTCGCGGCCGAGTTCCCCATGCTGTGTGAAGTCGAGACACAGCTGTTCGCACAATTGCTGGACTCTCACGTTCAGCGGTTGGCCACCATCGCCCACGGCGACGGTGTGTGCACTACCCATATCCCCAAGCCCCTCGCTCGAGCTTAGGAGTTCTTCTTTCATGACGCAGACCGCACCCCAGGCGCCAGGACTTGGCGCGACCCAGGACGAGCACCTTGAGGCGCTCGGCCGGTACCAGTGGGGCTGGCACGACAGCGACTCCGCCGGGGCCAGCGCCGAACGCGGCCTCAACCCGGCCGTGGTCAACAACATCTCTGACCTTAAGGGCGAACCCGATTGGATGCGCGAGCTGCGGCTCAAGGGCCTGCGGCTGTTCGACAAGAAGCCCATGCCGCCATGGGGTGCCGACCTCGGCGGCATCGATTTCGACAACATCAAGTACTTTGTGCGCTCCACCGAGAAACAGGCCCAAACCTGGGACGACTTACCCGAGGACATCCGCACCACCTATGATCGGCTCGGCATCCCGGAGGCCGAAAAGGCCCGCCTGGTGGCAGGCGTCGCGGCGCAGTACGAGTCCGAGGTGGTCTACCACAAGATCAACGAGGAGCTTGAGCGTCAAGGCGTGATCTTCCTCGACACCGACACGGCGTTGAAGGAGCACCCGGAGCTATTCGGTGAGTATTTCGGCAGCGTCATCCCGGTGGGGGATAACAAGTTCGCCGCGCTCAACACAGCGGTGTGGTCGGGCGGCTCATTCATCTACGTGCCCAAGGGCGTGCATGTCACGATCCCGCTGCAGGCGTACTTCCGGATCAACACCGAGAACATGGGCCAGTTCGAGCGCACGCTGATCATCGTCGACGAGGGCGCCTACGTGCACTACGTCGAGGGCTGCACAGCGCCGATCTACTCCTCTGACTCGCTGCACAGCGCCGTGGTCGAGATCATCGTCAAGAAGAACGCCCGCTGCCGCTACACCACGATCCAGAACTGGTCCAACAACGTCTACAACCTGGTGACCAAGCGCGCCACGTGTGATGAGGGCGCCACTATGGAGTGGATCGACGGCAACATCGGGTCCAAGGTCACCATGAAGTACCCGGCGGTGTACCTGCTGGGCGAGCATTCGCGCGGCGAAACCCTGTCGATCGCCTTCGCGGGTGAGGGGCAGCACCAGGACGCAGGGTCCAAGATGGTGCACGCCGCGCCGCACACGTCGAGCTCGATCATCAGCAAGTCAGTGGCTCGTGGTGGCGGTCGCGCGTCCTACCGCGGCCTGGTGAAGGTGGACCCGGGGGCGCATCACTCCAGCTCCTCGGTCAAGTGCGATGCGCTGCTGGTCGACACTATCTCGCGTTCGGACACCTACCCCTACGTCGATATCCGTGAGGACGACGTCTCCATGGCCCACGAGGCGACTGTCTCCAAGGTCTCCGACGAGCAGCTGTTCTACCTGATGCAGCGCGGTATGGAGGAGGACGAGGCGATGGCGATGATCGTGCGCGGCTTCGTGGAGCCGATCGCGCGGGAACTGCCCATGGAGTACGCCCTTGAGCTGAACCGGCTGATCGAACTGCAGATGGAAGGCGCGGTCGGCTGAGCCGCCCTTGAGCCCGAGAAGGAAACACACCTTGACCACACTCACCGCCCCTAACGTTGCGGGTGCCATCGAATCGGTGGAATCGCATCTCCATCCGACCCCCTCGTGGGAACTCACTGATCATCCGGCGCCCTCCGGGCGCGAGGAAATCTGGCGCTTCACTCCGATCCGCCGCATCGCTTCATTGCTGGAGGACACCCCCACCCAGGCCCAACTCGAGTGGGACACTCACCTGCCCGAGGGCGTCAGCCTGACCAGCATCGATACGCAGGAGGCCCGTCGGCTCGCCGTGGAGGCCCCCGTCGACCGCATCTCGGCGCTGGCTCATCGCCTCAGCAACGGTGCCACGCTGCTCGACGTTGCCGCCGAGGCAGCCCCGGACGAGCCCGCCGTGGTCACTGTGTCCGGGACCGGCCAGAGCGTGCACCACCACCTGGTTATCCGGATCGGTCGATTCGCTTCGGCCAGTGTTGTCGTGCGCCATCAGGGCAGCGCCACCTTCGCCGAGAAGACCGATGTGATCGTCGAGGAAGGCGCGAGCGTCAACCTCGTCTTCGTGCAGGACTGGGCCGATGACGCGGTCCACGGCGGCCAGCGCTCGATCCTGGTGGGGCGCGATGCGTCGGTGAAGGTGGTCTCGGCCTCGCTCGGCGGGAACGTCGTCCGGTTGCAGGAAAACGCAAAGTACGCCGGGCCGGGCGGCCGATTCGAGGCGTTTGGTCTCTACTTCGTCGACGCCGGCCAGCACGTTCAGCATCGCCTGTTCGTTGATCACAACGCACCGCACACGGCCTCGAATGTCGACTATCGCGGCGCTTTGCAGGGAGAGAAGGCGCATTCGGTGTGGATCGGTGACGTCTTGATCCGCAAGGTGGCTGAGGGTATCGAAACCTATGAGGCAAACAAGAACCTGGTCCTGACCGACGGCTGTCAGGCCGATTCGGTGCCGAACCTCGAAATCGAGACCGGCGAGATTCAGGGGGCCGGACACTCCTCGACCACTGGCCGCTTCGATGATCTGCAGCTGTTCTACCTGCGCAGCCGCGGCGTCTCCGAGAAGGAAGCCAAGCGTCTTGTGGTGCACGGCTTCTTCAACGACATCATCCGGCGCATCGGTGTGCCTGCCGTCGAGGCCCGCCTGCTGGAGGCCCTCGAAGCTGAGTTGGCGGTGCTCACCGACGAACTCGGGGAACCCGCATGACATTCCAGCCGGCAGCTGACCTCGACGAGGTCACGGCCGATCGTCCGCTGGCAGCTGTGGTCGACGGCATCCGGGTAGCGATCGTCTTGGATCGCGGGCAGTACTACGCGATCGATGACGAATGTTCCCACGGCGCGGTTGCGCTGTCCGAGGGTGACGTGTCCGAGGGTGCCATCGAGTGCTATCTCCACGGCTCGGTCTTCGACCTGAAGACCGGCCGTCCCCGCTCGCTGCCTGCGACGGAGGCCGTTGCTGTCTACCCGTGCCGCGTCGCGGCCTCGACGATCGAAGTCGACATCGACAATCCCATCACATACGAAGCCAGCCAGGAGTCCTGAACCACAATGTCCACACTCGTCATCTCGGATCTTCATGCCGACGTCCTCACCGAGGACGGGCCCAAGCGCATCCTCAACGGGGTGAACCTCACCGCCAACCCCGGGGAGGTGCACGCGATCATGGGGCCGAACGGTTCCGGCAAGTCCACGCTTGCCTACGCGATCGCCGGGCATCCTAAGTACCAGATCACTCAGGGCTCGGTCACGCTGGATGGCACCGAGTTGACCGAACTCAGCGTCGATGAGCGGGCCCGGGCAGGTCTGTTCCTGGCGATGCAGTACCCGGTCGAGGTGCCTGGGGTATCTGTCGCGAATTTCCTGCGCACAGCTAAGACAGCACTGGACGGGCAGGCCCCGCCGGTGCGCACCTGGGTCAAGGACGTCGAAAAGGCCCTGGCCCACATGCAGATGGATAAGTCGTTCTCGGCGCGCTCGGTCAATGAGGGCTTCTCCGGTGGTGAGAAGAAGCGCCACGAGATCGCCCAACTCGAACTGCTCAACCCCAAGGCAGCGATCCTCGACGAGACCGACTCCGGCCTCGACATCGACGCCCTGCGGATCGTCAGCGATGGGATCAACAGCTACAGCGCCCAGGGCGACCGCGCCCTGCTGCTGATCACTCACTACACCCGCATCCTGCGTTACGTCGCCCCGACCTTCGTGCACGTGTTCCTCGACGGCCGGATCGTTGACGAGGGTGGGCGGGAACTCGCTGACCAGCTTGAGGCCGAGGGCTACGAGCGCTACATAAAGGCTGCTGCGGGCGCGCGATGACATTTGATGTCCACCGGATCCGGGCCGACTTCCCCATCCTGCAGCGCAGGGTGGGGGACTGGCCTGTGGTGTACCTGGATTCGGCGAATACGTCGCAAAAGCCGCAGTCGGTCATTGACCGGATCGCTGACTTTTACGCCCACCACAATGCCAACGTCGCCCGCGCCATGCATCTGCTTGGTACTGAAGCCACCGAGGCATTTGAGGGTGCCAGGGCCGCTGTGGCGGAGTTCATCGGTGCCACCCGCCCAGCCGAGGTGGTGTTCACAAAGAACGCCTCCGAGGCGCTCAACCTCGCGGCGGCAACGCTGGGATCTCGCCTGAAAACGGGCGACGAGGTCGTGATCTCGGTGATGGAGCACCACTCGAATATCGTTGCCTGGCAGCTCGCCTGCCAACGCAGCGGCGCCACGCTGCGCTGGTTCGATGTGACGCCCGATGGTCGCCTCGATCTTGAGGCCGCCGCCGCCGAGCGACTCATCAACGAGCGCACCAAGGTGGTGTCGCTGGCGTGGGTCTCGAACGTGCTCGGCACGCACAACCCGGTGGCCCAGATCGCCAAGCAGGCCCACGATTTCGGCGCGGTGATGGTGGTCGATGCGTCCCAGGCAGTGCCGCATCTGCTGGTCGACGTCAGCGAGCTCGGTGCGGATCTGGTGGCGTTCACCGGGCACAAGATGCTCGGTCCCACGGGGATCGGGGTGTTGTGGGGCCGCCTGGAGCTTCTGGCGGAACTTCCTCCCTACCAGGGGGGCGGCGAGATGATCGAGATCGTCGAGATGAGCCACTCCACCTACGCGCCGCCGCCGCACCGCTTTGAGGCGGGCACCCCGCCCATCGCGCAGGCCGTGGGGCTCGCCGCAGCCATCGACTACCTCACCGATGTCGGCATGCCCGCGATCGGTCGGCACGAGCAGCACATCACCGCGTTGATGCTGGATCGGCTCACCGGAATCGATGGGCTGACCGTCCTGGGGCCGGTTGATACCCAGGAGCGCGGGGCAGTGGTGAGTTTCAACCTGGACGGGGTGCACCCGCACGACGTGATGCAGGTACTCGACTCGCGGGGGGTGGCCATCCGCGGCGGCCATCATTGCGCCCGGCCGCTGCATCGCAGGCTGGGGCATCAGAGTTCCACGCGCGCCACGGCCTACCTGTACACCACCGACGCCGAGATCGATG